>SVRE01000005.1 GCA_015065005.1 Oscillospiraceae bacterium | reverse complement strand
TAGTCTTACCTGTTGCAGAGAACATAAGTCCACGCATACCGGCAAGCTGACGCATCTGTGTCATACTACCACGGGCACCTGAGTCCGCCATCATCTTGATTGGGTTATATCTGTTAAAGCTCTTCTGAATCTGAGCAATAACGTCATCTGTTGCTTTATCCCAAATAGAAATTACGCAATTATATCTTTCATCCTCAGAAAGCTCACCGTCATTAAAGTGCTGGAAGATTTCATCAACCTTAGCCTCTGCCTCCTTAACGATTGTGTACTTAGCCTCAGGAATTGTCATATCGGCAACGGAAATGGAAAGGGATGCTCTTGTTGAGTACTTGTAACCCATTTCCTTAATATGGTCAAGAACCTCAGCAGCCTTTGTAAAGCCGTGAATCTTGATTGTACGGTCAACGATTTGAGAAAGCTGCTTACTTCCTGCAACGAAGTCGATTTCAAGACCGAATGGATCTACGTCTCTGTCAACATAGCCAAGGTCCTGTGGGATCTGCTTATTGAAGATAAGACGGCCAAGTGTTGCATCAATAATCTTTGATTTCTTTTCACCGTTGATTTCCTTTTCAACTCTTACCTTAATTGGCGCGTGAAGGTCAAGATCCTTATTATCATAAGCCATCATTGCCTCATCAAAGTTACGGTATATATTACCCTCACCCTTTTCACCGGCTCTGTCAAGAGTTAAGTAGAAGGAACCAAGGACCATATCCTGTGATGGTACTGCAATAGCCTTACCGTCAACAGGCTTTAAGAGGTTGTTTGCAGAGAGCATTAAGAATCTTGCCTCTGCCTGAGCCTCACTGGAAAGTGGCACGTGAACAGGCATCTGGTCACCGTCAAAGTCAGCGTTGAAGGCTTTACATACGAGTGGGTGAAGTCTGATTGCTCTACCCTCTACAAGCACAGGCTCGAACGCCTGAATTGAAAGACGGTGAAGTGTTGGCGCACGGTTCAAAAGAACAGGATGCTCTTTAATTACGTTTTCAAGTGCGTCCCAAACATCGTCCACAACCTGCTCAACATTTCTCTTTGCTTCCTTTATGTTAGCTGCCTTGCCTGTTTCAACAAGACGCTTCATTACAAATGGCTTGAAAAGCTCAAGAGCCATTTCCCTTGGCAAGCCACATTGATAAATCTTAAGGTTAGGACCTACTACGATAACGGAACGTCCTGAATAGTCAACACGCTTACCGAGAAGGTTCTGTCTAAATCTACCCTGCTTACCGCGAAGCATTTCGGAAAGAGACTTCAAGGTACGTGTGTTTGGACCTGTAACAGGCTTACCGTGCTTACCGTTGTCGATAAGTGCGTCAACAGCCTGCTGAAGCATTCTCTTCTCGTTTTTAACGATGATATCAGGGGTATGAAGCTCGATAAGCTTCTTCAAACGATTGTTTCTTGTAATTACTCTACGATAAAGATCGTTCAAGTCGGAAGCGGCATATCTGCCACCGTCAAGCGGTACCATTGGTCTGATGTCCGGTGGAATTACAGGAATTACATCAAGAATCATCCATTCCGGTCTGTTATTTGACTTTCTGAATGCTTCAATGATTTCAAGTCTTTTAATAATTCTAACCTTCTTCTGACCTGATGCCTTTAAAAGCTCTTCCTTAAGCTCCTTGGAAACAGCCTCAACGTCAATTTCCGCAAGAAGCTTCTTGATTGCCTCTGCGCCCATTTCAGCAACGAAACGGTCGCCGTACTTTTCGTAGTACATATTATATTCATTGTCACTGAGGAGCTGATACTTCGCCAAAGGAGTATCGCCCGGATCAATAACTATTCTCTGCACGAAATAAAGTACACTTTCAAGTGCCTTTGGTGAAATGTCAAGCACAAGGCCCATTCTTGATGGGATTGCCTTGAAATACCAAATGTGTGAAACAGGGCATGCAAGTGAAATATGACCCATTCTCTCACGGCGAACCTTCTTGGTTGTTACCTCAACGCCGCACTTTTCACATCTGTGTCCCTTATGACGAGAGCGCTTATACTTTCCGCAAGAGCATTCCCAGTCCTTTGTTGGACCAAAGATTTTCTCACAGAAAAGACCGTCCTTTTCCGGCTTTTGTGTACGATAGTTGATTGTTTCAGGCTTTGTTACCTCACCTGAGGACCAGCTAAGTATTTTTTCCGGAGAAGCAAGACCTATTTTTATAGAATCAAATGTATGTTCCATCAGCATTTTCCTTCTTTTAGTATTTTAGATTTAGTATCAGTCATCAAAATCGTCGAAGTTGCCTTCTTCTTCATAGGCTTCCTCTGAGTCATCGTACTCTTCCTCGTACTCTTCCTCGTACTCTTCCTCATATTCCTCGTGAGCCTCTTCCTCATGCGCTTCCTCAACAGGAGCTACAATATTCATTGGCTCAAGCTCTTCCTCACCAAGGTTAGAAAGCTCTATTTCATTTCCATCCTTATCAAGAACTGTAATATCAAGGGCAAGTGCCTGAAGCTCCTTAACAAGAACCTTAAATGATTCAGGTACACCAGGAGTTGGGATATTCTGGCCCTTAACGATTGCCTCAAATGCCTTTGTTCTACCAAGAACGTCATCACTCTTTACAGTCAGGATTTCCTGGAGAGTATATGCAGCACCGTACGCTTCAAGTGCCCAAACTTCCATTTCACCGAAACGCTGACCACCAAACTGTGCTTTACCACCGAGAGGCTGCTGAGTTACCAGTGAGTAAGGACCTGTGGAACGTGCGTGAATCTTATCATCAACCAAGTGATGGAGCTTTAAGTAGTACATAATACCAACTGTTACAGGGTTATCAAATGCTTCACCTGTACGTCCATCATAAAGGATTGTCTTACCGTCACAAATTCTAAGCTTATCTTCTTCATAAAGCTTCTTAATTGCTTCAGGGTCATTTCTTGTTTCCTTATCCAGCTTTTGGATATCCTTCTTGCCGTCTTCTCTTACTACTTCCTCAAACAAGTCCTTACCGTCTGTGTTTTCGTTAGGCAATACCTTTCTCCAAAGTCCTGCCATCTTAAGACATTCAAAGATATCCTGCTCCTTTGCACCGTCAAATACAGGTGTCATTATCTTCCAGCCAAGCTTCTTAGCTGCAATACCAAGATGCACCTCAAGAACCTGACCGATATTCATACGTGAAGGAACGCCGAGTGGGTTAAGAACGATATCAAGCGGTGTACCGTCTGCAAGATATGGCATATCCTCCGGTGGGAGTATTCTTGAAATAACACCCTTGTTACCGTGACGACCAGCCATCTTGTCACCAACAGATATTTTTCTCTTCTGCGCTACGTAAACCTTAACTACCTTGTGTACTCCAGGGGATAAGGATTCATCACCGTTTTCACGGGAGAATACCTTAACGTCAACAACTATACCAGCCTCACCGTTCTTCAAGCGGAGAGATGTATCACGAACGTCTCTTGACTTTTCACCGAAGATAGCACGAAGCAATCTTTCCTCAGCTGTAAGCTCAGTTTCGCCCTTTGGTGTTACCTTACCTACAAGAATGCTGTGAGCCTTAACCTCAGAACCGATTCTAACTATACCGTTTTCATCAAGGTTCTTAAGAGCATCCTCACCAACGTTTGGAATTTCTCTTGTAATTTCTTCAGGACCGAGCTTTGTATCTCTTGCTTCCTGTGAATATTCTTCAATATGAATAGAAGTATAAACGTCATCGCGGATAAGCTTTTCGTTCAAAAGAACCGCGTCCTCGTAGTTATAACCCTCCCAAGTCATAAAGCCGATAAGTGCATTCTTACCAAGGGAAATCTCACCGTTGGAGGTAGCAGGACCGTCAGCAATAACCTGACCCTTGATTACGCTCTCACCAACCTTAACAATCGGCTTCTGGTTTACACAGTTACCCTGGTTGGATCTCTTGAACTTAATAAGCTCATATCTGTCCTTTAAGCCCTTGTCGTTCTTTATAACAATGTGTGTTGCATCTACTTCCTCAACAGTACCGTTTTCCTTTGCAAGAACAACAACACCGGAGTCAATAGCTGCCTTATATTCCATACCTGTACCAACGATTGGAGAATCGGAGGTAAGGAGCGGAACTGCCTGCTTCTGCATGTTTGAACCCATGAGCGCACGAGCATTGTCATCATTTTCAATAAACGGTATCATTGCGGTAGCAACTGATACAACCATCTTAGGAGAAACGTCCATATACTCTGCTCTGTCTGAGTCTGTTTCCAAGATTTCGCTTCTCTCACGAGCGATAATCTTTTTCTTTACGAAGCGTCTGTTTTCATCAAGCTCCTCATAAGCCTGAGCGATAACGTGTCCATCCTCCTCATCAGCGGTTAAGTAAACAACCTCATCTGTTACTACACCGTCAATGATTTTACGGTATGGAGCCTCAATAAAGCCATATTTATCAATTTTTGCATATGTTGAAAGGTAAGAAATAAGACCGATGTTTGGACCTTCAGGTGTTTCAACAGGACACATTCTACCGTAGTGGGTATAGTGAACGTCACGAACCTCAAAGCCAGCCCTATCTCTTGACAAACCGCCAGGACCAAGAGCTGAAATACGGCGCTTATGTGTAATTTCTGCAAGTGGGTTATTCTGGTCCATAAACTGTGAAAGTGGGGAAGAACCAAAGAACTCACGGATTGCGGTTGCAACAGGTCTTATGTTAACCAAAGTTTTTGGAGAAAGGTCCTCAGCGCTTTGTGTTGTAAGTCTTTCTCTGATTATCTTTTCCATACGGGACATACCGATACGAAGCTGGTTCTGCAAAAGCTCACCAACGCAACGTAAACGTCTGTTACCCAAGTGGTCGATATCGTCCTTCTTACCAATGTTGTAGTCAAGACCAATCATATAAGAAATTGAGGACAAAATATCCTCCTTTGTGATGTGCTTCGGACAAAGCTCCTCAGTTGAGTACTTAATCTTTTCGATTATAGCCTCTCTGTCGCCGCCGCACTCATTGATAATAGCCTGAAGATTTTCAAAGTGAAGCTTTTCGCTAACACCAAAGTCCTCAAGACCGTCTCTCCAGTTTTCACCAAGCAAATACTTAGGGTCAACTGTACCGTTACCGAAGATTTTAAGCTCAACAGGGTTACCTGTTTCCTTCTCGGTTGCAATTACATAAACCTCGTTTACGCAGTTTGAATCAATAAGCTCAATATCCTCTTTTGTAATTACCTTACCCGGCTCACAAATGATTTCACCTGTCAAATTACTTACAACAGGACGTGAAAGTGTTAAGCCAAGAATACGCTTTGAAATAGCAAGCTTTTCATTGAACTTATAGCGGCCAACAGGATACAAGTCATATCTCTTGCCATCAAAGAAATAGTTATGAATAAGGGTCTTGGCGCTTTCTACGTTAGCAGGCTCACCAGGGCGGTGTCTCTTATAGATTTCCTTAAGAGCCTCCTCCTGAATAGATGTGCCGAATTCCATAGCAAGCTTTTCACTGTCATCCTTTTCAAGTGTTGGTGTCATAAACTTTTCACCGAACATATCCTTGATTTCCTCAGCTGTTTCAATACCGAGAGCACGGATAAACACTGTTACAGGCATCTTTCTGTTCTTATCAATGTGAACATGGAATACATTAGATGCATCGGTTTCATACTCGAGCCATGCACCACGGTATGGGATAACCTGAGCAGAATAGTTGTGAATACCTGTTTTATCTATTGAGTAGTCGTAGTACATTCCGGGTGAACGTACAATTTGAGATACAACAACACGCTCAGCACCGTTGATAACAAAGGTACCGTTGTCTGTCATAAGTGGGAAATCACCCATGAACACCTCATGCTCCTTAACCTCGCCTGTCAAACGGTTTGACAAACGAACATTAACTCTTAGGGGAGCTGCGTAGTTAACATCTCTGATTTTGCACTCTTCAACAGGATACTTTGGCTTGTTTACATCAAGTGTGTAGGATACAAACTCAATGCAAAGATCCTCAGAATGATCTGTTATAGGAGATACATCGTGAAGAACCTCCTTGATTCCCTTTTCAAGAAACCATTGGAAGGACTCCTTCTGAACATCGATGAGGTTCGGCATTTCACAGAGCTCGTTAATTTTAGCAAAGCTCATTCTCGTGTTTTTGCCAAGCTTTTGTTCTTTGACCATAGACTTTAATCACTCCAATTCCCTTTTATATAATATATAAAAGATTATTTTAGAAAATATTATGCAGTTCGTAATTTTAGCACCTTTTCCATTTAAAGTCAATAGCTTTAAAAAAATAAATCAAAATTTTTAAAATAATTTACAATTTATCTATTGAAATTTTACAATTTTTTAATATGTAAATTTTTTATGAACCGTTTTTGCTTGCTTTTATATGCTTTTAACGATCTAACCGTATTCACTAATTTTAGTTATAAAAATATTTTCAGATTTTTTTGAAAAGGTATTGATTTTTTAATTAAGATGTGTTATTATATGTAACTGTACGAACAGGCTATATTCGGAGCACCCTCTCAGGCGACGGATAGCATCTGTCGGATGATAATATTTATAAGGAGGAATTTCTCATGCCAAATATCAAATCTGCTAAGAAGAGAGTTAAGGTTATCGCTACTAAGACCCTTCGTAACAAGATGCTAAAGTCACAGCTTAATACAGCTATTAAGAAGTTCAAGTCTGCTGTTGAGGCCGGTGACAAGGAAGCTGCTCAAGTTGCTTATGTAGCTGCTGTGAAGAGAGTTGACAAGGCTGTAAGCCAGGGTATTCTCCACAAGAACAACGCTGCACACAAGAAGAGCCAGTTCACACTTATGTATAACAAGATGGCGTAAGCCAATCAGACAAGCTGTGTTTAACCCGCACAGCTTGTTATTTTTTACAGTTATTCTAATGATCACTAAATTTTATACTGTTCTCTGCTTTATAAAGCAACAAAAAAGTGCTTCCTACGAAGCACTTTTTTATTTAACTAAAAATTAGTCATCAATGTAAGGCATAAGAGCCATAAAGCGTGCTCTCTTAATTGCCTTTGTAAGCTCGCCCTGGTGATGAGCACATGTGCCTGTAATTCTTCTTGGAAGAATCTTTGCACGCTCAGTTACATACTTTCTCAAACGAGCTGTATCTTTATAATCAATGTGACCAACCTTGTCAGCGCAGAATGCGCAAACCTTCTTCTTCTTGCGCATTACCTGACGTGCAGGACGCTGAGCAACCTGTTCTTTTTCAACAACGTTGTTATCCATTTGTATTATCCTCCTATAAAATTTGTTACCATTTCTTAATTAGAATGGCAAATCGTCATCGCTTGCAACCTCTTCAAATCTTGCGCTCTCCTGTGTCTGGAATGCAGGAGCATCCGCACCAAATGAGCCTGAAGGAGCATCAGCCTTAGCATCTACAAAATAAGCCTCATCAGCAACTATCTCTGTTGCATAACGCTTATTGTTCTGCTGGTCATTCCAGGTTCTTGTCTGAACAGAGCCTGAAATGCAGATTGAGCTACCCTTTTTGAAAAATCTGCAAATGAAATCTGCTGTTTGTCTCCAAGCAACACAGCTAATAAAATCTGTTTGGGCATCCTTACCTCTACGGTTAACCGCGATTGAAAAGGACGTAACAGATACGCCTTGTGGGGTCTGCTTAAGTTCAGGATCAGCAGTTAATCTGCCGCCTAAAATCACCTTATTTAGATTAAAGTTTGCCATTTTGACCCTCCTTGAAGCTTACGCTTCCTTCTTTGTCTTCTTGTCTTCAACAAGACGAATTACGATTGAACGAAGAATGCTTTCGTTGATACCGAACAAACGCTCAAGCTCAGCCGGGAATTCACCTTCACTCTTGAAGTTTACAAGAACATAGTAACCATCGTGCTGGTCATTGATTGGGTATGCGAGTCTACGCTTGCCCCACTCATCAACATTATCGATAGTACCATTCTCTGCAATTAATGCTGTGAACTTTTCAACTGTTGCCTTTACTGCATCCTCACCGTTTGCACAGTCAACAACGAACAAAGTTTCATAAGAGTTGAGAATCTTTTCCATCTTTTTACACCTCCCTATGGACTTGCGACCGACAATTTAAAGATTTACTGTCGGCAGGAAGCAGGTATTTGCATACCTGTTCTGCGATATTTTATCACACAATTATTTACTTGTCAATAAGTTTTTATATTTTTTTTGAAAATTATTGATTTAAATATTATTATATGGTAAAATTATCAGGAAATGATTTTATGAGGTGTTTTATGAAGCATATTGATATATATACAGACGGTTCTTGCAGGTATAACCCGGGGCCCGGTGGATGGGGGGCAATTCTTGTTTACAAGGGTGTTGAAAAGGAGTTATGCGGCGGAGAGTGTGAAACCACCAACAACAGAATGGAATTAACCGCCGTTATAAAAGCTTTACAGGCGCTTAAAGAGAGCTGTGAGATTACCCTTACCTCCGACTCAAAATACGTGCTTGATGCCATTACTAACGGTTGGGCTGAGTCCTGGAAGGCAAAGGGCTGGAGAAAAGCGGATAAAAGTCCTGCGCTAAACCCCGACCTTTGGGAAATTTTGCTTGAAGAAATCAAAAAGCACCAAATAACCTATGTTTGGGTAAAGGGCCACGCGGGTCATCCATACAACGAAAGATGTGATGAAATGGCGCAAAGAGAGTCAGGAAAGTTTTTAAATTAATGTAAGCCTTCGGGTTTTAATATGCCCCCAAAAGTGTCTAACTTTTGGGGGCATATTATTTTTCAAGACTTTTTGTTTTCCACCGATATAAAGCTTTTGAAAGTACTATATAATATATAATGTAGAATTTTTTCAAAGAATACGGCTTTCGGCAATTGGCAGTCACCTATCTGAAATTATACTAAGCGCACAAAAACAGTTGTTAATAAAACAGCACCGTAGCAAACGCTACGGTGCATATTTTTAATTATTTTGCTGCATCCATAGAAAGCTTTGTTCCATACTCACCCATTGGGAAGTACATATAAACAATACCTCTGAAGTTCATAACTCTGATGCAGGTATTAATTTCAAACTCATCGCTTGATGCTTTTGGATAAATCTTAACTGTAAGCTCGCCTGTTTCAGCATTAAATGCACCCTCAACAGCATACTTACCGTAGGATTCAATAGAAGCCTCTCTACCCTGTGCATCCTTGATTGTTGAGATTACTCTGATATCGCAGGTCTTTTCAATTTCTGCTACATCTTCAAGATTAATCTTATATGTGAAGGACAAAACATTACCGTTTTCAGCATCAGAGGTAGCGCTTGCACCAACGAATGTAAGGATATCTTTAGGAATTTCAAGCTTTTCTGCAACCTTTACATTCTCTTTTGTATCAGGATCAAGGCTATCACAGTAAATACAGCAATATTCTGTTTTACCAACAGCTGTATATGCCGCCTGTGACTTGGTTGTCCATTCATACTCGTGCTTACCTGTAGGTGCAATTTCGTAGCTGGAGCTTACTCTTTCGCAAACCTCACAAACGATTTGACCAACACCTGCAAAGTCACACTTTGCAGATACCAATTCCCTATCAACTGTATATTTATGTTCGCCTGTTGCAGGGATTGTAATACCAGATACTGTGGCATTACACTTTGTACATACTGCATGACCGACACCGTTATCTACACATGTAGGAAGTGTATCAGCAATTACATCATCATAGCTATGACCAACATCAGGACCAGCCTTAATTACTACTTCGTTTACACGACCGCACACCTGGCAATTTGCAAGGCAGCTACCGTCTGTTCCACAGTCAGGAGCAACATAGTCAGGACCTTCAAGAATATAGTCAACCGGAGAAATTTCACACTTGTGAACAACAAGCCTTAATTCCTGAAGCTTTGCTGCGTTACCGTTTGGCCACTTTGCACCGATTGTAGTAACCTTTATCTTACGTGCTCTTACACCCTCCTTAAGTGCATCATACATATCGCACTCGGATGGGTTAGCTGTGTCACAACCGTCATTAATGTTACCTGAGCCGAATTCACCTGTTAATACATACAAAGGATTTTCTTCGCTTTCATCCTTAGTTGGATCAAAGTCAGGATTCAAATTATAGAACTCGATTTTAGCAGAGCTCCAGTTGGATGACATAAAGAACAAGCCTGTTGTAAATACATATTCTCTATCAAGATTTGCCACGAAATATGAACCCGCAGGTGCAAACCACCAGGATCCCATATCACCGTCAAAGAGCTTTTCAGGGAGGATGCCGCCTGCAACCTCTAATTCATAGGAGTCCTTATTATAAAGTGAATCTTCTGTGTTTATCACTATATCATAATTAACAATATTGCTTGCAGAGAAGCTCTCTGTACTGTCGGTATATTTGTGCTTTCTGATTCTGCCAAACTTTTCACCGTTACAAACAGAGCATTTATAAGTAATTACACCCTCTTCTGAAATTGAAGGAAGCTTGGTAACGGTACCGTCATCCCATTTATGAACAAGTGCCTCTGTTGGGTTACCCTTATAAGTTAGGTTGTACGCATTTCCCTCCGCATCAACGTGACCGCCTTCACAGTTACACGTATAGAGTGTATAGCCCTCAACATCACATGTTGGCGGAACAACCACACCCTTATCCCAGGTATGTCCGGTTGCCGCAACATCATAAAGCTTTGTGCTTTCACAGACCGGACAGGTAACTGTTAAAACGCCGTTTGATGTGTCGGACGCGCCCTTAGTAACAACACCGTCATCCCACTTATGGAAGCCTGTTGCAGGAATGCTTTGCTTAATTACCTTGCCGCAGTGACAAGCAAGCTCTCTAAAGCCGGGAACCAAGCAGGTAGGGTTTTCCTCGGAAAGCTGAGTAAATACGTGGCTACCGCTTTGAGCATATGTACTAACCTCATAAATATATTCGCCACCGCCGAAGTTACCGTTGAAGAAACGGATTTCGATAATCGCACCCTCAACATACGGTGCTACGGAAAGAGTTGTAACTGTTGATGTATCAATCAAGTCAGAGTCCCATACAAGGTCTTCATTCTTATTATAAACAAGAACTCTCATCATACCGTTACCGTAATATGGGTCCTTGATTTCATCTATAGTACCGTTAGCTGCAATTAACCTCGCACCGCCATCGGTATTACATACAATATCGATCTGTGAGAACAAATATTCCTGGGAGAAGTGCATCCATACAGAATAGTTTCTGCCCTTTGGAGAACGGGAGCCTGTAAGAGGGTCACCGTCTGTCCACATCTTGTAGTTCATTGCCCACCAATAGTTAGCGTTTGCACCTGTTGCTGAGAAAACAGCCTCAGATGCTACGTTTTCAACCTGTGCGCTACAAACCTCTATATCAGGAGCATATGTTTCGATTTCCCACATATACTCATTTCTGCCGCCATTACCGGAAATCTTGTAGATTTCCACCTTGTCGCCCTTTGCATTAGCGCTAACCTTTATTTCTGAAAGCTTGGAAACATCCAAAATCTCGCTTTCAAATGTAGTTTCCTCACCGTAGTAAACCTTAACAATGATTTTCTTTATGTTGAAGGTATCCTTATCAACTGTTTTGCCGCTTGCAAGTGTGCCCTTACCGTTACAAGCAACAACGATATCTGTAAAGATATGAGCTTCATCATAGCTGAGAACATATGAATAGTACTCACCCAAAGGAGAGTTAGTACCTGTGCTCTTATCACCGTCAACCACCTTGCTAACGTCAACAGTGCTACCGACATCAATACCAAGACTATTAGTATCAATTATTTCAATTTTTGCATCGCTTGCAATGTTTTCCGACTTAACCCCTTCAGGTATTGTCATCTCCGCATTAACAAGACTTGCAAATACCGGCAAAAGCATCAATACTGCGAGTGTTACTGCTAAAATTTTTTTCATTTGTTTTCCTCCTGAAACACAAATTCGCCTAAAAAGCATAATTTGTTAATTTATCACAATAATAATATAACATATTAAGGAAAATTTGTCAAGTTGCTAAAACGATTTTTTGATAATAATATAAAATATTTATGTATGCTTTAACGGCAAGAGGTTCACATTTTGACAATGTACTATGTTACAGTTCTAAAAGCAAATTATTTCTTGACACAAATCAAAAAAAGTTGTATAATTGTAAAGACATTTTAATTTTCAAGGAGAGTTTAGATTATGGACAAAAGAAAAGACTCTAAGATAATGATAGCTCTATTAGTTCTAGCTGCTGTTGTCATAGGAACATCTATATGTGTCATTAACTACAAACAAGAGGTTAAAGAAAAAGTTCAGTATTATGAGGATATGATAAGTGGGTCTGTCCTATCCGCACATGCTACTCACAAAAGTATTAGTTCTCCATTTAACACAATTGGCATTTCCAAGTATACATTTACTTTTGACGATGATGGCACCTGCTCCTTTGAATACAAATACACTCCATCTAATATTAACAAATCAGCCGATGGCTTTTCTATTGATAACATTCAATGGACTGTAACTAAGAAAAACGAAAGATATTTTATTGAGTTTAGTGACTTGTATTCAAGCGAATGGAATAAATTTGAAACCGGAGAATTAGAGCCAACCCTCGAAATCGAAGAGTCTGACTTGTTTTTCGCTATTGGAGTCAGGGATGATTATTTTGACCTGTTCTTTCAATTTACCGAAGACAAATAAATCAAAAGCCCGTAACGCAAGCGTTTACGGGCTTTTTTGGTGCTCTTGCGGAGATTCGAACTCCGGACACCTTGATTAAAAGTCAAGTGCTCTACCTTCTGAGCTACAAGGGCGCATTTTTAATGCCTATATATATTATCACACAAAATTTTGTTTGTCAATAGTGTTTTTTATTTTTCCAAAGATTTTTTCTTGAATTTTCCCACAATGTTTTTTGTTGACACATTATTATAAAAGTGTTATACTGTTAGTAAAGTATGGCTTGTCCGTACAATTTAATTTTTCGAGGTGTAATATGAACACAAAAACTATGCTGTGGGAAAATCCCCCTTACATTGAATTTACTAACAACCAGTTCCGTCCTTCCGTAACTGAATTCAAGGTTAACGATAAAAAGACCGCTGTGATTGTTTGCCCAGGTGGCGGATACGGCTGCAAAGCCGACCACGAACGTGAGCCGATTGCAGAAATGTTTAACAAGCACGGCATCAACGCATTCACTCTTGATTATAACGTTGCTCCTTGCCACAAGTATGCCCCTTTAAGTGATGTACAGCGTGCAATAAGGCTTGTGCGCAGTATGGGGTATGAAAAGATTGCTGTTTGCGGTTTTTCCGCCGGCGGACATCTTACCTGCACCAGCGCTACTATGTATAATTTTGAAGCTTATGAGAAAGCTGACGAAATAGATAATTTAAGCGCACGCCCTGATGCTTTTATCCCTTGCTACCCTGTTGTTACAATGGACAAATCCTTTACACACATAGGCTCAAGACAGAATTTACTGTCTGATGAATGGGAAAACGAGGAGCTTGCAGAGCTGTTTTCTAATGAAAAGCATATAGATGAGAATACTCCACCTTGCTTCATTTGGCATACTGCAAATGATGAAGCCGTACCTATTAAAAACTCCTTAGAGCTTGCAGCTGCTTTGGCTAAAAACAAGGTTTATTTTGAAATGCACATTTTTCCAAACGGCTGTCACGGCTTAGGCTTAGCATATGATAGAAACGACATTGGAATTTGGTCTGAGTGCGCTTGCACATTCTTAAAAAACATTAATTTCTAAGGAGATTTTATGAATATTGCCATTATTACAGGCGCATCAAGTGGTCTTGGCGTTGAGTTTTACAAGGAAATTCAAAAAGAAGGCCTTGATGAAATTTGGGTAATTGCAAGGCGTGAGGAAAAGCTACGCGAAAACAGTGAGAAGTTCGGAAAAATCAAAACCCGCATCGTTCCTATGGACTTAACTGTTCAAGAAAGCATTCTGAAGCTTCAAAAAATGTTAGATGAGGAAGCCCCTTGTGTGAAATTTCTTGTAAACAATGCAGGCTTTGGAATATTCGGAGCTGTTATTGACTCTGATTTTGAAGCACAGGGCGCTATGGTTGATTTGAACGTTCGTGCGCTTACGGAAATCACCGCCGTTGCACTAAAGCATATGAACGAAAAAAGCTACATTATTAACACCTGTTCTATTGCTTCCTTTGTTCCAAATGCTAATTTAACTGTATATTCATCAACAAAGGCTTATGTTATGAGCTTTTCGCGAGGATTAAGACAAGAGCTGAAGAAAAGAAAAATCAATGTAACAGCTGTTTGTCCCGGCCCTATGGCTACTGAATTTTTAGAGGTGGCGGGAATTGACAAGGGAGTTTCAAAAATGTTTGACACCTTACCTACCACTAAGCCATCATTAGTTGCAAGAAAAGCAATTAATGCTGCAAAAAACGGCAAGGCTGTATATACCCCGAGAGCTTTGTTTAAGGTGTACAGGGTCTTGGCAAAGGTTTTACCGCATGGCATGCTTATTCCTATTTGCAAATGCTGAATTTTTTCTTGATTTTTGTCAAATTTTGTGGTAAAATTTAATACGATGAAAATTATATTTTGAAAGGCTGTTTACATGAATACTATAATTGTTTCATTAGTTATGCTTTTGGGCGGCCTTGCCTTCTTCCTTTACGGTATGAACATTATGTCAACCGGCCTTGAAAGAATGGCAGGCGGAAAAATGGAAACCATTTTGAAAAAGGCTTCTTCTAATAAATTTAAGGGCATGGCCCTGGGCTGCGGAGTTACTGCTGTTATTCAGTCCTCATCCGCTACTACCGTTATGATTGTTGGTCTTGTTGGCTCCGGCATTATGACGTTGCCCCAAACAATTGGTATGCTTATGGGTACAAACATCGGTACGACCATCACCCCTTGGATTACTGCTCTTCCCGCTTTGGGAGGAAACAGTGCTGATTTAGGCTGGCTTGGTTATTTAAAGCCCTCCTTCTTCACCCCAATTATTGCCGTTATCGGTATTGCGCTCATTATGTTCTTAAGCAAAAAGAACATTAAAAACAAGGATATTGGTGCTATTTGCTTAGGCTTTGCTATTTTGATGCAGGGCATGGAGCTTATGTCCGGCTCTGTTGAAGGCTTGACAGATAACAACGATACCTTCGCAAATGTAATTTCCTGGCTTGACGGTAACTATGCAGGTATTTTCTTAGGTCTTATTATTGCAACTCTGTTTACCACTATAATTCAGTCCTCCTCAGCCTCTGTCGGCGTTTTGCAGGCGCTTGTTATGAGTGGTGGCTTTGTTATGAGCTTCAATGTTGCCGTCCCGCTTATTCTTGGATTTAATATCGGTACATGTGTAACAGCTGTTATTTCCAGCTTAGCTGCTAACAGAAATGCAAAGCGTGTTGCCGTTACCCACCTTGTAATTAAGATTATTGCTGTTTTACTTTGCTTTATCCCGTTTGCTATTTGCAGTGCATTGGGTGCAGACTTCCTAAATTCCGAGGTTGACGTTTGGTCCATTGCAATATTCCATACATTGTTTAACGTTGTCACCACCGCTATCCTCCTTCCATTCTCAAAGCTTATCGAAAAGCTTGCTTATGTACTTATGAAGGATAAGGAAAGTAAGATTGAGGTTGCCTTTATCGACCCGCTTCTTATTCAAAGATCTCCTTCCGTTGCTATTTCCGAGTGCGGTAACTTAACCGTTGAGATGTGCAAGCTTTCAAAGGAAACATTGGATTTGGCTATTAACAATCTTTACAACTATAATCCAAAAACTGCGCAGACAATTATTGATAACGAAAGTATTATTGATAAGTATGAGGACAGGCTTGGCACTTACTTGGTTCAGCTTTCCGCCTTCCCACTTTCACAGGCTGACAGCATCAGAATTTCCAAAATGCTACATACAATCGGTGACTTTGAGCGTTTAAGCGACCACGCAATCAACATACTTAAGGTTTCCGAAGAATTAAGCACCAAAAAGATTGTGTTCTCTAAGGAGGCTACCGCTGAAATTGAGGTTATAACAAACGCTATTTCAGAAATCCTTGATATTACCGCTACATCCTTTGTTGACAACAGCATTGACGTTGCTATCAAGGTTGAACCGCTTGAGCAGGTTATTGACGGCCTTATTTCCGGAACAAAATCCAACCATATCACAAGACTCCAAGCGGGTGCTTGTACTATTGAGCTTGGATTTGTTCTTTCCGACCTTCTCAATAACTATTCAAGAGTTTCTGACCACTGCTCAAACATTGCGGTTGCGATTATCGAAACCTCACACAGCAGCTTTGGTACCCACGAATACTTGAATGCACTTAAGACCAGCGATGACCAATCATTCCAAGGTGAGTTTAATTCATTTAAGAAAAAGTACTATTTACCAACATCACAGCATTAATTTAAAAAATCCGCTTTTCACAAAGCGGATTTTTTGTTTGGAAAAAGCACTCGTGTGAGTGCTTTTTCTTTATTGGTGCCTTTTAGGCGTTACTAGGGGAAAAAGACGAGAGGAACTGCAATGAGTTCGGGCGAGCTTAACGCAAGCCCATAAAAAAGCAAGCCTCCCCTGTGTAAGGTAGTGGAACGTCATTTCGGTAGTGAATGGCACTCGGGGGGTGGCAGAGCCGAAATGTGACCGAGCCGCAGCGAGACAGGTGGATTGCGAAGCAAGACGGAAGGGTTGTAAGATTATGAGGAACAATCCCTCAGTCGCTTTGCGACAGCTCCCTTTACACAAAGGAGCCTAAAATCAGCCCGTTTTACGGAGTGCTGTGCGTGTAATGCTATGATAAATTTCAGCGCCTCCCCCGAGGTTAAGCCTGTAAAGATCCCTTCTAGGGGTATGCATACCACCAGTTGCACTGGTGGTTATGATTTGTTATATATGTTCAATTGTACATATGATTATTCATTCTTTAATTGACTGATTTTTAATGTAATATCTTGTTCCGGCATTATAAATTTGTATTCATAGATCCCTCTACTCTCTATGTACAGATAATCCAACACGTTAATCTCGCAATCTGCCTCCAAGATTAACAATGCACGCGAATACAAAGTTATAGTCTCTTCCTCTTGATAGTATCCATCTACTACTCCAAGCCTGTCATAAAATACACCAGCAACAAGGAGCAGCTCCTTGTCCTCCACGTTAAGATAGTGCCAATTATCTCCCCATGATGTATTAATCAAATATGCTTTTATTGTTACATCCTTGTGGGGCATTATAAACTGCCACTGATCATATCCGATTTCCTCGATTTTTATTCCGTTTGCCTTTAATATAACCTCAGCATCAAGAACATCGCTATTTGATGTTATTGTAATTTTTTCGCCCGCTGCATACTCACCCGAATAATCAGTCTCAAACATTTTATAAGGCGTTTCATCAATAAAAACCAAATTATGCAAGGAGGGCAACGGCTCACCGGGTTCAACCCTTAAGGTTGACTGGCGATCCGGCATTTTTATTGCTTGCTTATAGTAAAGAACCTGATTGTTTTCGTCTAAAACCTCTTCCAAGCTTAAATCAAGCGGGAACTCGTTTAAGAACAGAAGAACATTTCCTGTGTTCAAATGAATTTCAATTTCAGCACCGATTTTATAGTATCCGATTATGTTATTTTGAAGTAAATCGCGCTCATCCTGTACGTTTAAGTAATATTCAATAGGGGAAAGAACTGCGGAAACGATAACGTCCTCGTGGGGCATAACAAAGCTCCATTCGTGGTACAGAAGCTCACCATTTTCGTTCTTTGTTTCACCCTCGTATTTTACATACAAATTATTGGCAGTAAAGCTGATGTTAGAGTTTTCAAATTTACTTGTTTGAGTTTTGATTTTGACGGTTTCGCCCGGGGTATACATACCGGCAAGGTCATTTACAACAAGGTTGTTGGGGTCACTTAAGCCAACACGGTAATAAATCGCATCCATACCCGAGGAAATAGTAATTTCCAAAATAGAATCCTTAGCCGGCATTACAAACTCCCATTCAGTGTGGGAATATCTGCCATTTTCATCCTTAGCAATAAAATGATTTTGTGACCTGGCGCCGTTTAGCTCCACAACCACATTTGCGTCCATAACAAGTCCTGTTTTGACAATAACCGTATCTCCCTCATCATAATAGCAGCTTAGCTCTTCGATTAGCATATGGTATTCATCTTCTACTGTGAGCTTGTATTTTCCGTCATTTTCTCCGGGCCCACAGCTTATGCTTTCATTTTGGCAGGACGCCATTAAGAAAAGTGAAAGAAGTAAAATTGTGAGTGATATTAGTTTTTTCATATGCATTTCCTCCCGTTTTTGTCCTTCACTTATATAGACGGATTTTCGGTTAGGAAAGTTACACTTTTTGAAAAAATAATACAACCCTTCCGTCTTAAAAAAGACACCTCCCCTTACACAGGGGAGGCATATCTTAATTATGCTTTTTATATTTTATATTCTAAACTTGGCTTTTTGTATTTATTTGAGTGTTGAAAGCATTACTGCCTTTATGGTGTGCATTCTGTTTTCAGCCTCTTGGAATACGATAGATTGCTCAGACTCGAATACCTCGTCTGTTACCTCCATATCTGCCCTACCAAATTTTTCGCCCATTTCGTGTCCTACCTCTGTATTAAGGTCGTGATATGCCGGCAAGCAGTGCATAAACACCGCATTTTTGTCTGCCTTTGACATAAGCACCTTATTTACCTGGTATGGAGACAAGTCGTTAATTCTTTCCTGCCATACCTCTGTTGGCTCACCCATTGAAACCCACACGTCTGTGTAGATTACATTTGCGCCCTTTACAGCAATGTCGGGATTTTCCTCAAAGGAGAGAGTTGCGCCTGTTTGCTTTGCAATTTCAAGGCACTCATTGATTAATGCTTGGTCGGGGAAATATTTCTTTGGTGCGCATGCAACAAAGTCAAGACCCATTTTAGCACAGCCAACCATTAAAGAATTGCCCATATTATATCTTGCATCGCCCATATAAACAAGCTTGATGCCCTTTAATTTACCAAAATGCTCCTTAATTGTTAAAAAGTCAGCCAAAATCTGTGTTGGATGAAACTCATTTGTAAGTCCGTTCCAAACAGGGACCTTTGAATACTTTGCAAGCTGTTCAACAATTTCTTGTCCGTAGCCGCGATATTCAATACCGTCATATATAGAGGAAAGAACCCTTGCGGTATCTGCAATGCTTTCCTTTTTGCCGATTTGGGATGCCTTAGGGTCAAGATAGGTTGCGTGCATACCTAAGTCATAGGCTGCAACCTCAAAGCTGCAACGTGTCCTTGTGCTTGTTTTCTCAAATATAAGCGCGATATTCTTACCGCAAAGCTCTGCGTGGGGAATACCGTTTTTCTTTTTTGCCTTTAATTCAGCCGCTAAGTCAATTAACCCGCCGATTTCCTCAGGGGTGAAATCAAGAAGCTTTAAAAAATCTCTGCCCTTTAAATTCATTGTACACACTCCTTTGCAACCTCTTTAATGATGCTAACCGCTTTTTTGAGCAAATCAAATGGAATATTAAGCGGTGGCAACAATCTAACCTTATTCTTCGCTTTGATTGGCAAAAGCCCTCTTTCCATACACTTGGAAATAACAAGGGAAGCATCTGCTTCTGTTTCGATACCAATCATAAGTCCTAAGCCGCTAACGCTCTTTATGCCCTGCGCACCGTTTAGCTCATCAAAAACAAATTTTGATTTTTCCTTTACCTCGTTAAGCAGGGTGTTGTCAATTCTTTCTATAACAGAAATACCTGCGGCACAGGAAACAGGGTTGCCGCCAAAGGTAGAGCCGTGCAAGCCCGCGCCAAGCACATTTTCAGTTTTACCAAACATTAAGCAAGCGCCTATTGGTAAGCCGCCGCCTAAGCCCTTGGCTGTGGTTATAACATCAGGCTCAATTCCATAGCCCTGGTATGCATACAAATTACCTGTACGTCCGTTGCCTGTCTGAACCTCATCAATCATTAAAAGAATGTTGTATTTTTGGCAAAGCATGGACACTCCCCTGACAAAATCGGGATTTAATGCCATTACTCCACCCTCGCCCTGTACAAGCTCCATTAGGATTGCACAGCACTTATTTTCCATCAAAAGTGTTTCCACACTTTCAACATTATTTGCCTCAGCGTACAAAAACCCCTCTGTTAAAGGATTGAAGTATTTATGAAAAACGTCCTGCCCTGTGGCTGATAATGTGGTTAAGGTACGTCCGTGGAAGCTGTTTTTCAAGGTGATAATATTGTAATATTTCTCCCCTTTGTTTTCGCTGCCCCATAGACGTGCAACCTTAATTGCACATTCATTTGCTTCAGCACCTGAGTTTCCAAAAAATACCTTTTTTGCTCCTGTTCTTTCACACAAAAGCTGTGCCAGCTTAGCACAAGGCTCAGAATAATACAAATTAGATGTATGCTGGCACTTATTTAATTGCTCATTTACTGCATTTATAAACACAGGGTCGCACATTCCAAAGGTATTTACTGCAATTCCGGAGGATAAATCAATATACTCCTTGCCCTGCGTATCATATACAAGTGAACCTTTTCCGTGGGAGATTTCAACATCAAATCTACCATAGGTTCCAGCTACATAGCTTTTATCTATTTCCTTAATACTCATTTACCAAGATCCTCTACAACCATTGTTCCCGCGCCTTCATCAGTCAAGGTTTCGATAAGCAAAGCGTGAGGAACACGTCCGTCAAGAATAGTTACTGTTTTTACGCCCTTACGAATTGCATCAATACAGCATTCTACCTTAGGTATCATACCGCCACCGATAACGCCTGTTGCAAACAGCTCATAACAGCCCTTAATATCAATTTCCTGAATCAAGGAATGTGGGTCATCCTTATCCATCAAAATGCCCTCAATATCTGTCATTGTGATAAGCCTTTCAGCCTTTAAGTTACCTGCGATAAATGCTGCGGCTGTATCCGCATTAATGTTATATACATTACCCTCTTCATCACAACCGATTGTAGAAACAACGGGAATGTATCCCTTTTCGATAAGGTCATTAATTGGAGTTATATCAACCTCAGTAATCTTACCAACATAGCCAAGCTCACTATTCTTCATCTCAGCCTTAATCATATGACCGTCGAGACCTGAAATACCGATTGCCCTGCCACCGTTGATTCCAAGCTTATTAACAAGAGATTTGTTGATTTTACCAGCCAAAACCATTTGAACAACGTCAATAGTTTCCTTGTCTGTTACACGGAGTCCGCCAACGAACTTAGATTCCTTGCCGATTTTTTTCAAGGTGTCTGTAATCTCAGGGCCGCCACCGTGAACGAGCACAACGTTAACGCCGATTAAGTGCAAAAGGACAATGTCCTCCATTACCTGCTCTTTAAGCTCCTCGTTAATCATTGCATTTCCGCCATATTTAATAACTATGGTTTTGCCGTAGTATTCCTTGATATAGGGAAGGGCTTGGGTTAGAATTTCAGCCCTTTGCGCATTTGTAATCTTAATCGACATATCCATTATGTTCTGTAATCTCCATTTATCTTTACGTAATCGTAGGTCAAGTCGCAGCCCCAAGCGGTTGCTTCACCGTCTCCGTCACCTAACTCAACCTTAATTGTTACCTCGTAACAAGACAAAACCGCCTTTGCAAGCTCTTCGGAAAAATCAACGCCTGCGCCGTTTTCGCAAACTACAACCTCACCAAATTCTGACACGAATGAAACCTTAACCTTGTTAACATCAACCTCTGCTCCGCTATAACCGATGGCACAAAGTATTCTGCCCCAGTTGGCATCAGAGCCGAACATTGCCGCTTTTACAAGCGAGGAGCAAATAACACTCTTTGCTATTATCTTAGCATTTTCCTCATCAATTGCTCCGCTGACCTCACAGTCTATACGCTTTGTAGCACCCTCGCCATCGCCTGCAATTTTTTGGCAAAGGTTTACGGTTATAGTGTTCAACGCTTCCATAAATGTGTCAAACGCCTCACCCTGTGTTGTTATTTCCTCATTTCCTGCCTTTCCGTTAGCAAGAACTGACACCATATCGTTTGTAGATGTATCACCGTCAACACTAACCATATTAAAGGTTTTCTTAATATCTGTTGAAAGTGCAAGTTGAAGCATTTCAGGGCTGATTTTACAGTCAGTTGTGATGAAAACAAGCATTGTTGCCATGTTAGGGTGAATCATACCTGAGCCCTTTGCAATACCGCCCATTTTACATTCAACTCCACCGATTTCAAAGCTAACTGCGATTTCCTTTAAGCGTGTATCGGTGGTCATAATTCCTTCTGCTGCATCGCCACTCTTATTATCACCAAGTGATTTTACAAGAGCAGGAATACCGTTTTTAATAGGTGTTATGTCAAGAGGCTGACCTATAACTCCTGTGGATGCAACCACAATATCCTTTGGTGAAATCCCAAGCTCATTTGCAATAAGCTCGCATGTTTGCTCCGCCACCTCAATGCCGTTTGCATTACAGGTGTTAGCGTTACCGCTGTTGCAAATTACCGCCTGTGCATAGCCATCACTAATATTATTCTTAGTTACGGTCAACGGCGCACCCTTAACCTTATTTGTTGTATATACTGAGGCACAGGCTGCGCGTGTTTCGGAATATATAAGCGCTAAGTCCTTTTTCTCCTTGTTCTTACGTATGCCACAATGAACACCTGATGCTAAAAAGCCCTGTGCTGCACAAACGCCACCATAAAGTAATTTCATTTTCTTCTCCTTAGATTTCAAGAGTTTTTGTCTTATCTGCGCCTAAAACAATATTTAAGCACTCAACAGCGGCACCGGATGCGCCCTTGCCAAGATTGTCATACCTTGCAACAAGCAAAATCCTATCCTCATTGCCGTATACCTCAATCTGCATCGAGTCCTTGCCCTCTAGCTTTACAGCGGACAAGAAGCCGTTTTCGTCATCACCATCCACATAGGAAACGATTCCGTTATTATATGTATTTCTGTATATTTCCTTAATTTCCTCTATTCCGCCCTTTAAAAGCTGGGACTTGAAAAGAGGAACTGTTACCTCCATTCCCGAATAGAAGGTGCCAACGATTGGGCAAAATACAGGCGCATTTTTTAAGCCTGTGATTTTTACCATTTCCGGCAAATGCTTATGCTTTTGGGTTAAGCCGTACTGCCTTGGGCCATGCAAAAGCATTTCAAGCTCATCATCCTCATATTGCGCTATCATATTTTTTCCGCCGCCGCTATAACCTGTTAAGGAATGGGCGGTTAAGAGGATGTCGGGAGAAATAATTCCGTTTTTGACAAGAGGATAAACAAGGGCGATAAAGCCGCTTGCGTGACAGCCCGGAACAGCTATTCTCTTGCTATTCTTAATCTTTTCCTCAAAGGACTTATCAAGCTCAGGGAAGCCATATGCCCAAGCGGGATTTGTCCTATGTGCGGTTGATGTATCAATTACAACCACATTTTCATTTTCTATTAAGCCAACAGATTCCACAGCCGCCGCATCGGGCAAGCAAAGAAAGGCAATATCAACTGAGTTGAGTATTTCCTTTTTGGCAACAGGATCCTTCCTTAATTCCTCGGGAATTGTAACGATTTCAATATCATCACGCCCACTTAGCCTTTCCTCAATACGCAAGCCTGTTGTGCCTGCTTTTCCGTCTATAAATATCTTCTTCATTTTAATTGCTCCTCTACGTAAGCGATTTGCTCCTTTACAGAATCATAGCCCGTGGAGCCCTTGGAAATTCTCTTTGCCACACAGCTTTCAAGGGAAATTTCCTCATACAAATCGTTTTCAAAAAGGTCGGAGTGCTTTTTGTAAGCTTCAAGTGACATTTGATCAAGGGTGATATCATTTCTTATGCACTCAGCAACTATTGTACCAACGATTTTATATGCACTTCTAAATGGCATACCCTTTTTTGTAAGGTAGTCTGCCAAGTCTGTTGCATTGATAAAGCCCTTGCCTGCCGCCTTATACATATTTCCCTTAATAGGTGTCATTGTTTTGACCATAGGAATGAACACCTCTAAGCACTTGATAACGGTTTCGGTGGCATCAAATATTGCTTCCTTATCCTCCTGCATATCCTTGTTATATGCAAGGGGAATGCCCTTGAGCATTGTTAAGGTAGCCATCAAATCACCGTAAACACGTCCTGTTTTTCCGCGGACAAGCTCTGCCATGTCCGGGTTTTTCTTTTGCGGCATAATTGATGAGCCTGTTGTATAAGAATCATCAAGCTCCACAAACTTAAATTCCCAGCTTGACCAAAGGATAATTTCCTCACTGAAACGGGACAGGTGCATCATTATAGTTGAAAAGGCACCTTCAAGCTCAATACAGTAATCCCTGTCGGAAACGCCGTCAATAGAGTTCATACAAACGCCGTCAAATCCAAGATTTTTCGCAACCATATCTCTGTTTGTGGGATATGTTGTGCCTGCCAAAGCGCATGAGCCAAGAGGGGAATAATTCATCCTCTTGAGTGCATCCTGCACCCTTGTAATATCGCGCAAAAGCATCATACAGTAAGCAAGCAGGTGATGCGCAAAGGTGATTGGCTGCGCCCTTTGCAAATGAGTGTAGCCCGGCATAATTGCATCCTGGTTTTCCTTTGCCTTGTCCTTTACCACGCAAACAAGCTCACATAAAAGATTGATTATTTTATTTGCTTCGTCACGCATATATAAACGAAGGTCCAAAGCCACCTGGTCGTTACGGCTACGTGCGGTATGCAGCTTCTTACCGTAATCGCCAATTCTCTTGGTCAGCTCCGCCTCCACAAACATATGTATGTCCTCAGCATCCATATCAAATGCGAGCGCACCGCTATCCAAGTCATCAAGAATCGAATTAAGACCCTCGTTGATTTTTTCATATTCGGTTTGATTTAAAATTCCACAGGTAGTCAGCATAAGCGCATGCTCTAAGGAGCCGCGAATATCCTGCTTATACATTTTACTGTCGAAATGAATTGAAGAGTTGAAGTCATCAGCCTGCTTATCAAGCGCCTTTTCAAATCTTCCTGCCCACATTTTGTCCATAATATCTCCGTTTCAACCCTTCCGCCGTGAAAACACGGCACCTCCCCTTGCACAGGGGAGGCTTTTTAGGTGTTTTTACAAATTATTTCTTGTTTTTTGCGTTAACCTGCGCCTGAACCTTGATTGGCAAGCCAAAGAGGTTAATAAATCCGGCGCTGTCTGCCTGGTTATATACATTGTCCTCACCGAAGGTAGCAATTTCCTCAGAATAGAGTGAGTAGTCACTCCAAACGCCAGCCTTAATAATGTTGCCCTTATAAAGCTTGAGCTTTACCTTACCTGTTACATTTTCCTGTGTCTTATCAACGAAAGCAGACAAAGCCTCACGAAGTGGGGTGAACCACTGACCGTTATATACAAGCTCAGCAAATGTGATTGAGAGCTTTTGCTTTTCGTGCATTGTCATTTTGTCAAGACAAATTGTTTCAAGATAGCTGTGTGCAGCGTACAAGATAGCTCCGCCGGGAGTTTCATATACGCCACGGCACTTCATACCAACCAAACGGTTTTCAACAATGTCGAGAAGGCCGATACCGTTAGCACCACCAAGCTCATTAAGCTTAAGAATTATATTCTTAGCGCTCATCTTTTCGCCGTTGATAGCAACAGGAATACCCTGAACAAAATCAAGCTCAACATATGTAGGTACGTCAGGTGCTTGAAGTGGAGAAACGCCCATTTCAAGGAAGCCGTCCTTTTCATAAAGCGGCTCATTACCTGCATCCTCAAGGTCAAGACCCTCGTGGCTTAAGTGCCAAAGGTTCTTATCCTTAGAATAGTTGGTCTCACGGTTTATCTTAAGAGGTACATTGTGTGCCTCTGCATATTCAATTTCCTCTTCACGGGATTTGATTGTCCACTCTCTCCAAGGAGCGATAATTGGCATATCAGGTGCGAAAGCCTTAATTGTAAGTTCGAAACGAACCTGGTCATTACCCTTACCTGTACAACCGTGACAGATAGCATCTGCCCCCTCTTTAATTGCAATTTCAGCAATTCTCTTTGCAATAACAGGACGTGCAAAGGATGTACCAAGCATATATTCCTCATAAAGTGCACCAGCCTTAACGGTTGGGATTACATAGTCATCAACAAACTCCTCTGTAAGGTCCTCAATATAGCACTTGGAAGCGCCTGTCTTTATAGCCTTTTCCTCAAGGCCCTCAAGCTCATCAGCCTGACCAACGTTACCGCTAACGGCGATAACCTCACAGTTGTTATAATTTTCCTTTAACCACGGAATGATGATTGATGTATCAAGACCGCCTGAGTATGCAAGAACTACCTTTTTAATTTTTGACTTATCCATTTTATTTTCCTCCAATGAAATATTATTCATTTTTTACGAATTGTATTATATATCTTTATTCACCGTTTGTCAAGTCTTTTTTTGAATATTTTTTATTTTTATTGTCTTTTATTATAAATAATATCTATATGTGCTGTCTTTTAGTAAATATTGCATAACAAACAGTGAATATTTTTTGAATATGTTATTATAAATATTCATCCAATAAATTGAAACAGGGTGGCTTTGATTTACATTGCCACCCTTTAAATTGCTATTATATTTCTAATTTAAAGCTAAAATTTCACTGTAAGAAATGCCACGGACACTATCTTCAGTTTTGCCTTCGTTTAAGAAATTAAGCCCTTTATCATCAATAATGTACAAGCATAATACTACTCTTTTTTCTCCGATTTTATCAGTAATGCCCTTTACACAAACATCAACATATGAGTTGACAAGACTTATTTTACCGCTAACCACTTTCTTGTCACTAAAGCTTGGAGTAACTGCTTCCCCTGTAGCATTAGCAAGCGCTACCACGCCTATTTCAAAGGCTTTGTTGTATGCACTGTAAAATTCAATTGCTTCCTTATTTATAATAAAGCCCTGTACAACAGAACGAGTTTCACCGTAAGTAGAAGAGGAGTAGCCTGCGCTCGTAACTAAGGCGTCCAATTCTGTAGTTGTACCAACAGTACAGCCTTCATTACAGCATCCAACATAGTGTACGCCCTTTTCAAAGTAGCTTCCGTATGTAACCGTCTCTTCATTATTGTGTGATGAAGCTTCCTTATATATATAAGTTAAGCAAGCCGGGCAAACAACGGCGGTTGTACAGTCACCGTCATCTTGCGCCTCTGTGTGTCCGAAATAGCAAGGGTTAAATGTTACACTTTTAGCATTGGGCAATGCGTTTTTGCAATTTGTTTCGTACAGCGCAGAGCATTCACTCTCGGTACCCAAAACGATAACATCATATTCACCAACATGCCACGAAATGCTGCCTGACGCTATCAAAGTATCCTTTGAAACTATTACTCTTTCAAGACAATATTCGCTCGTGTTTTCGGTTTTGTATTGTAAAGCGATTCTATCACTTCCATTCAGGGCGTATCTGCCACTGCCAAAAACAATTTCTTTAAGTTCATTACGCGTAAAGCAATACTGGTCAAAAGAAACGCTGCCCGCTCTGTCCTCAAAGATAAGTCTTGTGAAATTGGATGTAACCGTGTTGGAGTCAAGGCTCTTACCGTCTCCACCAAAGGCACCTGACATTACTTGCTCAACATTTGGAGAAATGATACAAGTGTACTCCTCAAGTTCACGACCGTTATAGGTTACGCTATTGAGTGCTGCGCACTTTGAAAAGGCATTATTGCCAAAATAGGTTAAATATTTTGAATACGAAATAGCCTGTACCTCCGTACTCTTTACATCCACAGCACCCTCGAAGTTATTATCAATAAAGTCTGTATAGGACTTTATATAAAATGCGCCACCTCTTGTTCCTTTTATTAACTCGTTATAGCCATACTCACCGTTTCCGTTTATATCAATCTTATCAAAAAAGTAAACGGTCTGTGTCATATCAAAATCGCTTGGCAAATAAATCGCTTCTATTTGTCTTTTGTTCTGTTGAGACCAAAGTCCAACTACATAATAAAATTTACCAAGTTTTGTTTCCCCATCTTTAGATGTGTATGTTATGTCAATTGAAGCGATATGCTGCTCCTCTGTATCGGAACACTTGCAAATCAAGTCTGCTACTACATCTCCGTTTTCGTCAATATTGCTATCTGAAATCACAACTTCAGCCGACACGGAAACTGCAAACAAGCAACATACTACAAACACGAGAGAAACGATTAACAAAAATTTCTTTTTCATTATAAATTACCTCTTCAACAGTTTATTTTAATTTTGCCAAGAGATCAAGCATATCAAGCTCGGATTGGAGCTTATTAAGGTCTGTATTTTCATCAATAACCACAAGCTCTGTATCTGTAAGCTTTGCAAACAAGCGAACATCATCAACTGTTAAAGCGCTTGAAACTACTGTGTGGTGTGCACCGCCTGCATAAATCCAAGCAGCGGCACCTGTTGCATGGTTTGGCTTTAACTTCCACATAATTCTTGCAACAGGAAGCTTTGGCATTGGCTTTGGCTGTTTAACAAGCTCAACGCTTGCGCAGATAAGACGGAAGCGGTTACCCATATCGATCATACAAACAGCAACAGCATCACCCTCTACACCGTCAAACACAAGTCTTGCAGGTGGCTCCTTGCCGCCGATACCAAGGTGATGCACCTCAATTTTCGGCTGAGTTGATGCAAAATCGGGAGAAACCTCAAGCATATGAGAGCCAAGAACAACCTCGCCGCCCTTTGTAAAGTCATAGGTGTAGTCCTCCATAAAGCCTGTAGAGCCTTCTCTTCCCTTTGCCATTTCACAGAAGATTGCATTAAGAGCTGCTGTCTTATAGTCACCCTCTGCGCCGAAGCCGATACCCTTTGCCATCATTCTCTGTGTAGCAAGGCCCGGGAGTTGCTTCATACCGTGAAGATCCTGGAAGGTGTCTGTATATGCACCGAAATTACCCTGTGTCAAGAACTTATCAAGAGCGATTTCGTATTTTGCCTGCTCTTTTACTGCATCAAGGTTATCTGTGTTCATTATGTAAAGCTCATTGTACTCTGCCATTTTAGCATTGAGCTCCTCATCGGTTACTTGGTTTACAAGCGCAACAAGGTCACCAATGCCGTAATAATTTACGTTCCAGCCGTACTTGATCTGGCTTTCAACCCTGTCACCGTCTGTTACAGAAACCTCTCTCATATTGCTACCGAACATAGCAACGTTAAGGTTCTTTGAAAAGTCAACTGCTCTCGCAACATCAAGGAACTTTCTGATTTTTTCAATTACATCCTCGTGCTTATAGTAGCCAACAACAACCTCACGCTTAACGCCAAGACGTGTGCACATAAAGCCGTATTCACGTCCGCCGTGCGCTGTTTGGTTAAGGTTCATAAAGTCCATATCAATTTCATCATACGGTAGCTTTTCATTTGCCTGAGTGTGGAAGTGCAAAAGGGGCTTTTTCAAGAACTGAAGGCCCTTGATCCACATTTTTGCAGGACTGAAGGTGTGCATCCAAGTAATAACAGCAATACAGTCAACGTCATTTGTTGCTTTTTTGCACATTTCAACACAGCTTGCCTCATCTCTTACAATACCGAGATATTCAATTTTTACGCCCTCGATTTTTTTGTCAAGATACTTTGCAATAGTCTTTGAATCCTTTGCTACGTCAAGCAAGCACTCCTCGCCATACAAATCCTGGCTACCTGTTATAAAATAAACCTTTTTCATAATTTATCACCTCGTAAAATATTAGTTATTATTCAAACGCTTTTCTTCAAGAGCCATCACCATATCTATTCTTGTCTGGTGCCTGCCCCCTTCAAAGCCCGTTTTAACAAAAACGTCTGCAATATCGCAGGCTAATCCCGCGCCTATTGTGCGTGCGCCCATACAAAGCACATTTGCATTGTTGTGAAGCCTTGTAAATCTTGCAGAAAATGTGTCGCTGCAAAGTGCTGCACGGATGCCACGGCATTTATTTGCCGCCATAGACATACCGATACCTGTGCCGCAAATCAAAATGCCCATGTCCCCCTCGCCGTCATTGATGGCTCTACAAACCTTTTCTGCATAATCCGGGTAATTACAGCTTGCGCTTGTGTGTGTACCAAAGTCAACACAGGTGTATCCCTGGTCCTCAAGATGCTTAATTACCTCTTTTTTCATTTCAAGCGCTGCGTGGTCGCAGGCTACTAAAATCGGTTTATTCATTGTTCTTCAGCCTTTCTTCTCTTTCTCTTTCCGCCTGTGGCTTCCTCAGATATTCCACACGCAAATCGTTGTCCGTTGTATATTCACCCTTTTGCAATTTTTCATAGGCTATTTTGCCGACAGAATATGCGCTTTGATACCTTAAAGCCTCGGGGACGTGTTTGAATTTGCCGTTTTCCATCCCTTCAATCAAGGAATACCCGTCACCTACAAAATATATAGGCTCATCATATGCTTCAAGCATTGGAATAAGGTCACAAAGGAGCATACATTGGTCATCCAAAATGCGTTTGCCATTCAAGAACGCGCCTGTGTAAACCTGACCGCGCCTTGCATTCATTATGGGGCACACGATACCGCAAAAGCCCTCTAAATTTTGGGCAAGAGCTTCAATTGTAGACACACCTACGCACCTTTTGTCCTTACCAAAGGCAAGGCCTTTTATTGTTGCTATGCCGATACGAACTCCTGTAAAGGACCCCGGGCCTTGAGATGCGGCAAAAGCATCTATATCATCAATGCTTAGCTTCAAGGTTTCAAGCACGGATTTTACCATAGGTAAAAGCGTTTCACTATGAGTGTTTTTTATGTTTGCGGTGTAAACGGACAAAAGCTTGTCATTTTCAAGCACCGCAACGGTTGAGGTGTTGGCGGTTGAATCTATTGCTAAAATTTTCATCCCTTCACCTCTACTGTAATCTTTCTTTTTTCAAAATTCTCCCCTTCTTTTTCAATTGACACCTTAATGGCATCTTTTGGAATAGATTCTGGAATATTTTCGCTCCATTCAACTACGCAAATGCCTGTATTTACATAGTCATCAAAGCCGATGGAATAAAGCTCATCCTCATCATTGATGCGATAAACGTCCAAGTGATAAAGAGGTATGCTATCTCCCTCATATTTATTCACAACCGTATATGTAGGGCTTTTAACACGGGCGGTGGGAGCCAGCACCGAGGCAAGACCGCGGACAAAGGCGGTTTTACCCACACCTAAGTCTCCGTACATTGCAATAAAGCAAGGCTTTTCTTTATCAAGAGAGCCTGCAAGCTCACGCCCTATCATTTCGGTTTCTTCCACACTTTGTGTATGAAATTCCTTAATCATATCAGAACAGTCCTGTTATCTTTCCGTCATTATCAACGTCAATTTTAAGTGCGGCAGGAGCCTTTGGCAAGCCCGGCATTGTCATAATAGAGCCTGTAAGAGCTACGATAAAGCCAGCGCCCGCAGAGAGCTTAACCTCACGAACGGTAAGGGTGAAGCCTGTAGGTCTGCCAAGCTTTGTTTGGTCATCAGACAAGGAATACTGTGTCTTTGCCATACAAACAGGGAACTTAGAGTATTCAGGATCAAGTGCCTCAAATTCAGCAATTGCCTTAGAGGCAGCCGCATCAAACTTAACGTCAGCAGCACCGTAAATCTCCTTAGCTATTGTGATAATCTTATCTTTGATTGACATTTCATCGGGATAAAGCACATGGAAATTGCTTTCCTTTTCACAAGCGGCAACAACCTTGTTTGCAAGGTCTATACCACCGTCACCGCCCTTGGCAAATACGTCTGACAATGCAAAATCAGCACCCTTGGCAATACACATTTCCTCAACTGCCTTAAGCTCAGCCTCTGTATCTGTGCCGAAGCGGTTGATTGCAACAACAACAGGTACACCGTATTTTTGAAGGTTATCAATGTGAGCCTCAAGGTTAACCGCACCCTTTTTGAGTGCTTCAAGATTTTCGTTAACAAGCTCTGCCTTGGGAACACCGCCGTTATACTTAAGCGCACGAACGGTTGCAACAAGAACAACGCACTCCGGCTTCAAGCCTGCAAAGCGGCACTTGATATCGAAGAACTTTTCAGCGCCAAGGTCAGCACCGAAGCCAGCCTCAGTAATTGTATAATCAGCAAGCTTTAATGCAAGCTTTGTAGCGCGAACCGAGTTGCAGCCGTGTGCGATATTTGCAAATGGGCCGCCGTGGATAAGTGCCGGTGTGTTCTCTATTGTTTGTACAAGGTTTGGCTTCAAGGCATCCTTAAGCACTGCTGCCATAGCGCCATTAACACCAAGGTCACGACAGTAAACAGGGGAGCCGTCATATTTGTAAGCCACAAGAATTTTGCCAAGACGTGCCTTTAAGTCATCAATAGATTCGCTCAAGCAAAGGATAGCCATAATTTCACTGGCAACGGTAATCATAAAGTGGTCCTCTCTTGGAACACCGTCAACCTTTGTACCCAAGCCAACTACTACATTACGAAGAGCCCTGTCATTCATATCAAGAACGCGTGGGAAGAGGATACGTCTTTGGTCGATACCGAGCACGTTACCCTGCTGAATATGGTTGTCAATAACTGCGCTTAAAAGATTGTTTGCGGTTGTAATTGCATGGAAGTCACCTGTAAAATGAAGGTTAATGTCCTCCATTGGCAAAACCTGAGAATAACCGCCACCTGCAGCGCCACCCTTAACACCGAATACAGGACCCAAGGAAGGCTCACGAAGAGCGATAATGGTTTTCTTACCTATTTTATTCATAGCCATACCAAGTCCAACAGAGGTTGTTGTTTTACCCTCACCTGCCGGGGTTGGGTTGATGGCTGTTACAAGAACAAGCTTACCGTTTGGCTTGTCCGCCATTCTGTTCAAGAATGCGTCTGTAATCTTTGCCTTGTAGTGACCGTAAGGCTCATATTCCTCAGGCAAAAGACCGATTTGATCAGCAATTTCATTAATTCTCTTTAGCTTTGCACACTGTGCAATTTCGATGTCAGATAACATAATTTGCATCTCCTTCTAATTTTGGGCATAATTCGCCCTTTACTTAAATTAATTATATTATAGCACACGCATTTTATAAGTGCAACACCATTTTGAAAATAATTGTTTACTTTTTGCTAAGTTTGTGCTATACTTTAAAACACAACTACCCGTAGCCCAGCTGGATAGAGCGACAGACTCCGACTCTGTAGGTCGTAGGTTCAAATCCTATCGGGTAGGCCAAAAAACGACAGGTTTCGGCCTGTCGTTTTTTATCCAAGCCGCAGGCTTGGCATGGCATCACGCTTTGCGTGTATGGAATTGCCGAAGGCGCATGGCATCACCGTAGATGTTTCCTTCTGCGGCTTGATTCCATCCAACACCCTGTGTTGATTCCATACCGTCTTGTGACGGATTCCATACAATGCTTTGCATTGATTTCATACTCGGCTTTGCCGTGATTAAAACGCATCAGTTCAAACCCAAACAAAAAAAAGGCGAAAATATCTTTTTTCTCGCCCATTCATAAAAAGCCCTCGTTTGAGGGCGTTTTCAATTTATCAAAAGCGGCGGGAGCAAGCCCCCGCCCTACGAATTAATTTTTGGTTAGAAAAGCTATTTCAGCTTATTGTTGTAACACTTAACTATATAAATTTTACGAAAGATTTAAGATAATCATCGGTTAGGTACTTCTCTATCTCTTCGATGGTGCCGTTGAAGGATTTTGCCTTGACACGTGTGTATATTCCACCGAAAATGCTCCAGCGGATGCTTGAAAGAAGGGATTTTTCAATCCAATACTCAAATTGAGAATTTGGACACGTCCCCTCGTATTTTTTCATTTTTACGTACAAATCAACGCCATCGGACACGTCGTGCCAAAGGTCGGTAAAGACGTAATTGAAGTTACCTGCTTTCATTTCGCTTTTTGCATAATCAAAGGCATCGCTTTTTACGATGTTGATTTTGCTTTTGTTTGGAAATTGGGGCAAAATATGCTGTTTAAACAAATTAATCACATTTTGGTCGCGTTCAACGATTGTTACGCTTTCAACCTCTTGCTTTAGGCTGACCATATAGGCAAAATAACCTATGCCAAGACCGTAAACTAAGACACGTCCCCGCGCTTTTTCAATGGGTGCCTTCATTGTTTCAATTTCATTTGGCTTTATTGCCATCCATTCTATCCCGTTTTCAAACACGGTTGGATAGGAAAATTCCGTGTTGAAATAGCCTATTTGCGGAATTTCCGTATAGTTTGGCAAGGTCTCAATATCACGGTATATAAACCCCTCATACGGTTTGTACGTTTGATAGCCTAAATTCCAATTTCCCTCTTTGATTTCGGGTATTTTAATGTTTACCAAAAATGGGTTTTTCAGATACTCCTCGGGGGATAATTGCTTAATTCCCCTTGATAGGTACTCTTTTTCTATCAATTTGATTTCGTCCTCGTTTTCGGAAAAAACATTGGCAAGGAAGGAAACAAATGCTCTTTCCTCATTTGCTTTTACGCCATTGGTTATTTCCACTATTGTTTCCCTTGTAACCAAGTCGGGACAATTATTCAAATAAGATGCAACAAGCGTAAAAACATGAAAATTCATTTCCTTACGCTTGTTTATTTCTTCTATTCTCTTTATCATTTTTCAAAGGATGAAAGCGCCGCACCGATAACTGTGCTGAACTGCGCATTTTCGGGAATAACAAAGTTCATATTGAACATTTTGTTAAGCGCATCAAATATTTCGGATGCCTGTGACATTTGGGTTAAATTGCCTGTTAACACAATGTCCTTTAGTCCGTATGGCTTTGAAGCAAAGTACGCTATCATACCAACAGTTTCAAACACCATATTGATAAGACCCATTGCAAAGTCATTTTGGGTTGCTGTTTCACTTATATTGGCAAAGTTAGCCGCTGTCATCTGGCTGCTTAGTCCTATATCCTTCTTAGAAATGTCTCTGATTTTCAAGTCAATATTGTTTATATCGCCTAAACGGGCAAGCTCATCAATAGTTTCCACCTTGTTAACGCCCAAGATTTTCTTGGAAAGTCCAACAAGTGTACCGCCACCAACACCTGTACCGCCCAAATATTCGGGAGCTTTACCCTCTTGCGCGTGAACAAGAGCTGTACCTGTGCCCAAGCTTACAATAATAGCTTCCTTAAACTTTGACAAATAAAGCCCTCCCAAGCCTATGCTTTTAAACTCAGGAGTGTGAACACATTCAAGATTGTAAATAGGCTTGTTTACGTAAGATGCGCCTACGCCTGTTATCATTACCTTTTCTATATCTGAAAGACCTAAATTATTTGTGTCGGTAAACTTACCAAAGGCGCCGTAAATTGATGTAATCGGGTCATCGGCTGTCACAAACATTGGGTGGATTAAATTTTTATTTTGGTCAAAGCCCACTATCTTTGTGGTGCTGCCGCCTATATCTATTCCTACTACTACTCCCATATGGTAAGCCTCCTTGAATTTGCTTTTACTTATTTTACCATAATATGCACAAAAAATCAATAGAATAAAAGCACCTTCTCTTTATTTTGAGAAGGCGCTTTTTAGTCCTCGATATCCGTTAGCTTTGACACTGTTGTACCTAAAACCTCAGCAATTTTAAACAAGGTTTTAAGTGACGGGCAAAAATAGCAATTTGGAGCTTCAAGCTGTGATACATAACCTGCTGACAAATCACAAGCTTCAGCCATTTCCTCCTGTGTCATACCCTGGAGCTTTCTATAATATGCAATCTTTAATCCAATCTTAATTAAATTCATTTTATATTGACTTTCAAGCATATTATTACCTCCGCATATTATTGTAAATTTATTATAGCCTATTTACAAATTAATATTTACTTGGTATAATATAGTAAACCCTATATATTACATAGGAATTTTTTAATCGCTTCGAGGTATTTTATGAAATTAATGATCGCAGGGTCAAGAACAATAACTGATTTTAATTTGGAAAATTACATTTCAAATGATGTTGAGCTTATTATTAGCGGTGGTGCCAAAGGGATTGACACTCTTGCAGAAAAATATGCGGATAAGCATAATTTATCTAAATTAGTATTGCGTCCAAAATACAATTTATATGGCAAGGGCGCACCCTTGAAGCGTAATGAGGAAATGATAGATATAGCAGACAGTATACTTGTTATATGGGACAAAAAATCAAGAGGAACGAAATACACAATAGATTATGCCAAAAAGAAAAGCAAACCGATTAGCGTTATAATTGTGAATACAGAAAAATAAACCGATTAATGTAATGATTGTGAATAAAGAAAAATAGAGCTTGCAGTATACGCTGCAAGCTCATTTTAATTATAGCTCTATTTCGTGACCAAGCTCGGCTGACTTATAAAGTGCCTCCAAGATTTTGACCATATTAAGTCCTTGCTCAGGGGTAAAGTCCGGCTCTGCCTTGCCGTTTATAACGTCAATAAAGTGACGTATATTTTGCTCATGGTGTGGGGGACAGTTATAGTCATCAATATCAGGCTTTAGGTATGTGTTAACTCCACATTCCTCAGTAAATATTTCAAACTTCCTGTCAATACCTGACATCCTTGAGCCTGCCTTTGTACCGCGAAGCTCCACAAACATTTGGTCCCCAGGGATATTGGAAGCCCAAGAAAACTCAATTTGCAAGCAAGCGCCGTTATCAAAGCGGATAAAGCCCATTGCCAAATCCTCAACATCTATTTTAGAATATGAGGTGTGCGGGAATTTAAGATATGTACATCCACTAACGGTTACAGGCTTAGCATTGCCCATTAAGTACATTGAAAGGTCAATAATATGAACACCCAAATCAATAAGCGGTCCGCCGCCAGCCTGCGCCTTGTCGGTGAACCAGCCGCCCCAACCAGGAATACCGCGGCGCCTGATCCAGCCGCAACGGCCTGCATAAATTTTACCCATTTTGCCCTCGGCAATATATTGCTTTAAGAACTTTGTTGACGGGCGGTAACGGTTATTCCTCATAACCATTAAGGTTTTTCCGCTTTTTTCAGCGGCAGCCTTCATTTTTTCTGCCTCGCTAACGCTTACGGCATCCGGCTTTTCACACATAACGTGCAAGCCCTTGTCAAGAGCGTAAATAGCCGCCTGTGAGTGAATATTATTCGGTGTGCAGATATCTACCGCATCAAGCTCTTCCTTGTTTATCATTTCCTTATAATCGGAGTAAAGCCTTGCGTTTGGATATTTTTTACCAACCTCTTTTAGTCTTTCCTCATTTATATCGCAAAGAGCAACGATTTCAACATCATTGATTTTATCGTATGCGGGCAAATGACAGCCTTGGCATATTTTGCCCACGCCAATCATACCAAACTTAAGCATTATTTTTCCTCTAATCTTGCAACCCAAGGACACTCAAGGGGCATTCTTGGACAAACAGGTGCTGTCCAGCGTGCAGCGTTTGTAAGAATCTTTTGTACTGTTGGGTTATAGAAGGTTGGATATGACTCGTGACCGGGCTGGAAGTAGAACACCTTACCGTTTTCACGTCTCCAGATACAGCCTGAACGGAAAACCTCACCACCGTTATACCAGCCAATCAAAAGAAGCTTATCAGGGTCGGGAACACCAAATGGCTCAGTATATGTTTCCTCAGCCTCAAGCTCAAAATATCTACCCTCAATACCAGCCATAATTGGGTGGTTATGGTCAAGAATCCAAAGCCTTTCCTTATCATCACTTTCTCTCCAGCCAAGGTTACAGGTTGTACCCATTAAAAGCTTGAAGGGCTTGGAGTGATGTGCAGAATGAAGGAACACGATACCCATACCTGAAAGAACCGCTTCCTTAACCTTGATTGCAATTTCATCAGGCACCTCACCATGTCTTACGTGACCCCACCAAAACATAACGTCTGTATTGGCAAGCAATTCATCTGTAATGCCTGCATTAGGTCTTAACTGCATATTTTCATCATAAAGTGTTGCTGTTGTTACCTGTATATCATCGTTAGCGCCAAGGAACTCAGCAATCGCATTATGTATACCGTTAGGATATACCTTTCTGATCCTTTCTTCCTCTTGCTCGTGACAATACTCGTTCCAAACTGTTACTCTAATCATTTTAATACTCCTTGATTAAAAAATTGTAGTGCTTCTACGTGGTTAGTATATCATATATATGCTTATATTTCAAGTAAATAAGCAAATTTTATTGACAAAAAAGCCCAAAAATGATAACATAAAAGTGAGGTGATTTTATGGTAAATTTGGGTAATGATTGGGATGAAATTTTAAAGGGTGAATTTGAAAAGGACTACTACCTTAAAATTCGTGAATACCTTAAAAGCGAGTATTTTACAAAAAGTATTTTTCCACCTATGCACGATATTTTCAATGCACTGAAATATACGCCATTTGAAAACACTAAGGTTGTTATTTTAGGACAAGACCCATACCACGAGCCCGGACAGGCACACGGACTTTCCTTTTCGGTTAAAAGGGGGGTAAAAATTCCGCCATCACTTGTAAATATTTACAAGGAGCTGCACGATGATATTGGAATGGAAATACCGAATCACGGTGAGCTGACCTCTTGGGCCAAGCAGGGTGTTTTGCTTCTCAATGCTACGCTGACTGTGCGCCAAGGACAGGCAAACAGCCACCAAAAAATAGGTTGGGCAACCTTTACTGATAATGTAATAAAATTGCTGAATAGCAGCCAGCGCCCCATTGTTTTCCTTCTTTGGGGAGGCAATGCAAGAAGCAAAAAGGTTTACATAACGGGAAAGCACCATTTAGTGCTTGAGACGGTACATCCGTCCCCGCTTTCCGCTTATAACGGCTTTTTCGGCTGCAAGCATTTTTCAAAGGCAAATGAATTTTTAACTAAAACAGGGCAAGAGGCAATTGACTGGAACAGTGTAAATGAATAAAAAACGGTGTTAGCCATCAAATGGACTAGCACCGTTTTATTTGTTTCACCTTTTCTGCGATAAAATATGCTGAAGCTGTCAACATTATATCCTTTAAAAGATACGGCAATGATACCGATAAAAAGGATAGCCACAACTTAAGCCCTGCCAAAATTGAATATTGTATTATTCCTATAATATGGCAAAGCAAAAGCCCAAGCATACCGAGGGCAATTTTTACCCATTTTTTGCTCCCTATACCGCAAAGGCAGGTAAAGGGAACAAAGCCGAAAATAAAGCCCCCTGTGTAGCCAATCAGCATATGAAAGCCCCCTTGAAAGCCTGCAAATACAGGGGCGCCCACAGCACCTAAAAGAATGTAAGCCAAAATAGCAACCAAGCCTTTTTTTACACCCAAAAAGTAACCTATAAATGCAACAGACAACGCCTGCAGCGTGATTGGGACTGCACCAATTGGAACGGAAAGCTGAGAAATTATCGCCATCATGGCTACGCACAAGGAAATAAATGTTAAGCTTTTAATTGATCCCCTTTCCACTCTTCCTTACCCTTGCCTCTCCCGAATTGAAGGTATGCAATTTTCCTTTTTCGTCTTTCACAATTAAATTTGCACTGTTATCAATATTTGTTGCTACGCCGCTGACAATTTCATTCCCCACGTACACGTCAACGTTTTTGCCTATGATATTGGATTTTTCCTTATATTTCTTTATATATTCTTTTTTATCAAGTCTATTATAGTACTTAAAAAAGTCATTGATAATTTGAGCACACAGCCTTGCTTTGATGCCCTTCGGACACTCATTTTCATACACTCCACAGGCTATTTCTTTAATTTCCTTGTCAAATCCGCCTGTCGGTGGGCACAGATTCACGCCGATTCCTATTACCGCATATTGAACTATTCCGCTTTCAAAATCAAATGATGCCTCCGTTAAAATCCCACAGCACTTTTTTTCTCCAATATAAATATCGTTTACCCATTTAATCTGACATGCCTTGTTTGATATTTTTTCAATTGCCTCCAGCACTGCAACAGCACCTGCTACAGTTATGTTTACACATTTGTCTGCTGTTATTTTTGGGCGCAAAATTATAGACATATAAAGTCCGTTTTCGCTTTCCGAAATAAAGCTCCTGCCCATTCTCCCCCTGCCGCCTGTTTGGGATTTGACAATTACAACACTACCCTCTTTTTCTCCGTTTTGGCAAAGTAATTTCGCCACTGTGTTTGATGAGCTTTCTTTCCTATATATATATAGCTTATGCTCAGTTGTTAAATGTCTTCTTACGGAAAACTCATCAAGCTCATCACACATATCAAGGCAATATCCCATGTTCGATGTGCTGATAGAGTATCCTTCCGCTTTCAACTGATTAATGCACTTCCACACAGAGTTACGACTGATGCCCAAGCATTTAGCCATTTCTGCGCCGGAAATATACCCATCCTTGCTATATAATATTTCCAAAATTTTATCTTTAGTTTTCATTTTTCTCCTTGTGTCACCCTTAGTGTAAGTCCAGGGTGACAAGATTTTTAAAAGAAAGCTGACCGAATGGCCAGCTTTGATATTATTCACCATAAAGCTCTTGTAAAATTACAGCTCTTTCAGCTTGATAATCACAAATATATCCACCGGCATCTCTTACCAATGTCTTACCTTCCATGCTTCCGACAGGAATAGAATCAATAGAACCGAGAACAGAAATACCAATTCTTAACAATGCACCAACATCATCTCTAACAAGAGAAACTGTTGTTCTCTCAAGAGCGATATCAAGAGTTTGCTTAACTCCGCCAAAGCCCTTTTCAAAAATCATCTTTGTAAGCTGAGAAATAATATTGTTCGCAATTGCAGACTTGTTTTCTCCTGCGCTTCTTAAATAAGCAAGTGTCTGCTTACCATCAAGATATACCATGTTCTTTTCAAGCTTTGCCTTTTTAGTAGCGCTATCACCAGATAAACCCTTTGATTCATTAAAGCTATCAATGTCGGCATTAAGCTTTTCAACAAAAGCTGCATCAGCCTTGAAGCTCAAAGCACCATAGTTATCAATGATTTCAACAAAAGCCGCCATATTTAATTCAACAAAGCCGTCAATTTGAATACCGTAGTTTAATGAAATAGCATTTGCCAAAAGCTGTGAACCACCCAAGGTGTATGCATCACACAGAGGACCGATACCAACGCCGGGGATGTATACAAGCATTCTTGTTTCAAACGCAAGATATGTTACTTGGTTTGTAGCCTTATTAACAGACGCCATCATTATAATGTCAGCACTTCCACTTGTTGATTCATCAAATTGGTCAGTACCGAAAATAGCATAGTTAAACACATTTTCATCAACCTTTACAGTAGATGAAGCCTGCGCATAGTTAAGCAAAACCTTATCACTTGCATCATGCAATTCTTCGGTTTGTGCAAAGAATTTCGGATTATTTCTGTATAGTGGCATAATATACATTTTAACTGTATCAAGCTCCCACACACCGTCAAAAATAGTCACCTTGCTTAAATAGCTGTTAATAACCAGGTTAATTACCAAAAGAACAAGTGAAATAACAAGAACGGCAACAACAATGCCGAACAACACCTTTCTGAAAGGGAACCCGCGCTTATCCTTTGATAAAACCGTATTTTCTGCCATAGTAGCAGGAATCTTCATATCTTTATTATCGCTCATAGCAATCCTCCTTGACAAAAGACTATCCAAAGTTTTATATATTAAATTATATAACAAAATAAAAACATTGTCAACAGTTTTTAAAATAAAAAATAATTTTTTTGTTGTTACTTTGTTGTTTTATCAAATTCTTTCAAAAAATAAATGCTTTTGGGGCTTACCTCAATGGTTTTTCCGTTGAGATATGAAAGGCTATCCTGTGCATCACCAAATGTCAGCTTGTACGAATACAGCGCTTGATGGTTATAACCCATGCGCCTATCCTTTTCATTCACCGCATATTTTCCGTCCCCCAATAGAGGGTTGCCAATTGATGCCATATGAGCTCTTATCTGGTGTGTCCTTCCTGTTACCAGCTCGATTTCAACCAAAGATAACTTTTTCTCATTATCAAACTTGATAAGCCTGTATTTTGTAATAATTTCCTTCGCCCCGCTTGTCTTGTTTTTTAGCACTTTAACCTTGTTATTTTTGCTATCTTTTAGCAAAAAGTCGCACAGAGTGTCTGTTTTTTGGGGTAAGGAGCCATGCACAACACACAAATACTTTTTTGTGATTTCGTTGTTTTTTATTCTTTCATTCATGTCTCTTAGCGCCTGTGCGTTCTTTGCAGAAATCACCATTCCGCCTGTGTTTCTGTCAATCCGATTGCATAGCGCGGGAGCAAATGAGCTTTCCATATCAGGCACATACTCCCCCTTTTGGGCAAGATAGGCTTGAATATGATATACAAGTGTATTACGGTCATTTACATTGCCATCCCCACTAACCTTACCATCACCGTCTCCACTGTGAACCAAAACCCCCGGTGCCTTATCACAAATCAAAATGTTTTCGTCCTCATAAACTATATTCAAGTTGGTTTTAACTGTGAGAAGCTCGTTATCGGTTATTTTTTCCGAAAACAAATCCTCATTTAAAAACATCTGAACCGTGTCACCCTTGCAAAGAATTTGCTTTTGCTCCGCCCTTTTCCTGTTGACTTTTATTTTTTTAAGACGAATGGCCTTATACATCAAGGAAATGGGCATTCCCTTAACCGCTTTTAAGACAAATTTGTCCAAGCGTTGACCTGCGTCATTTGAATTGATTATAAACTCTCTCATTTTACCTCTGCTATATGTTACTATAGCTTTATTATATAGATTTTCTTTGCTCTTTTCAAGTAATTTTCGTTTTTTTGTTTACAACTTACTACTTTTATGATAAAATACTAAAAAACAAAGGGGGGATAATATGCTTAAGGCTTGTATTTATACACTCGGTTGTAGGGTCAACCAATACGAAAGTGATGCAATAATGCAAGAACTGAAAGAAAACGGTGTTTTAATTGTAGGTCCCAATGAAAATTGCGACATTTGTATTATAAACACCTGCTCCGTTACCGGCGAGAGTGACAGGAAATCAAAGCAGATTATCCGCCGTTTATCTTCCAAAAACCCCAATGCTGTCACTATTGTTACAGGCTGTTATTCGCAGATCAACCCTAAGGATGCCATGAGCATCGAAGGGGTCAGCCTTGTTTGCGGAAACAACGATAAATCCATTATTGCGAAGAAGGCCCTTGAGCTTGTAAAAGGCAATGCCCCAGAATGTCAGCTTATAATGTCTGATATTTATAGCGGCAAATTTGACTCAATGAGTGTGGGCGCACCCTTAACAAGAACACGCGCCTTTATTAAAATTCAAGACGGGTGCAACTCCAAATGTGCATACTGCATTATCCCTTATGCAAGGGGTAGCGTGCGCTCTGACACGGTTGAAAACATTTTGGCCGAGGCAAACAGGATTGTTTGCGAGGGATGCCAGGAAATTGTGCTGACCGGAATTGAGACGGCTGCATACGGAAAAGATTTAAAAATCAAACACTCCCTCGGGGATTTACTCCTTGAGGTGAGTAAAATACCGGGCTTGAAAAGAATACGATTAGGCTCACTTGACCCGAGTGCAATCACCAAGGAATTTGTTGATAAAATCAAAACAATTGACAAGGTAATGCCGCATTTTCACATTTCAATGCAAAGCGGATGCACTAAAACCCTTAATGAAATGAAAAGAAAGTACAACATACAAATGGCACAACGCAATTTGCATTATCTTAAGGAATGCATCCCTTCACTTATGCTGTCCGCTGATGTTATAACCGGTTTTCCAAATGAAAGCGATGAGGACTTCAAGGAAACGCTAAGTTTTTTTGAAAAAGAAAGGTTTTTGCACCTGCACATTTTCCCTTATTCCAAGCGGGCGGGCACTCCTGCCGCTACAATGAAAAATCAAGTTCTCGAGAATATAAAAAAAGAGCGCTTACATATGCTTGAAAGCCAACAAAAAGCAATAAAGAAAGAGCTTTTGGAGAATTTTGTTTTGTCTAATGCCAAAACAGAGGTGCTTTTTGAAAGCTATGACGGTGAATATATCTCAGGTCACACGCCAAATTTCATTGAGGTTAAGGTTAAAAGTGATACGCCGCGCGGAAACGAAATTTTGACAGTGAAGCCAACGCATACAGACGGTGAATATATTTATGCTGAGGTTATTAGCAACTAACAGTTTTATCGAAACACTTTAAAAGCCGATATGGATACCTCCATATCGGCTTTGATTTATTTGTTTTCCTTTGTGCTTTCGGCAATTGTATTTACAAGTCCAACAACATTTTGCAGGTCACTTGGGATAATTACCTTAGTTGCATTACCGTCTGACACCTTTTCAAAGGATTCAAGCTTTTTAATTGTCAAGTATTCAGCACTTGGAGATGCTTCGTTAATAAGTCTGATTGACTCCGCCTCTGCTTGGTTGATTTTAAGAATTGCTTCAGCCTCACCCTCTGCCCTTCTTATTCTCGCTTCCTTTTCAGCCTCTGCCTGAAGAATTGCGGCTTGCTTTGCAGCCTCTGCCTCCAGAATCTGACTTTCCTTTTTACCCTGGGCTACAAGAATGTTACTTGACTTTTCACCCTCTGCCCTCAATATTGCCTCACGTCTTTGACGCTCTGCCTTCATCTGCTTTTCCATCGCATCCTGGATTTCAGCAGGTGGCTTAATATTCTTAAGCTCTACTCTGTTTATTTTGATACCCCAAGGGTCTGTTGCTTCATCAAGAATTGAACGGATTTTTGCATTGATTGTATCTCTTGAGGTCAATGTATGGTCAAGCTCAAGGTCACCGATTATGTTACGCAATGTTGTTGCCGTTAAGTTTTCAATAGCGGCGATTGGATTTTCAACACCGTATGCAAACAGCTTAGGGTCTGTTATCTGGAAGAACACGACTGTATCGATTTGCATTGTTACATTATCCTTTGTAATAACCGGCTGCGGTGGGAAGTCCGCCACCTGCTCCTTCAAGGAAACCTGCTTTGAAACCCTATCAATGATGGGGATTAAAAAATGCAAGCCTGTGTCCCAGGTGCAGTGATATGCGCCAAGGCGCTCAATTACATACGCCCTTGACTGTGGCACAATTTTGATGTTAATGATTACAACAACTGCTAACAAAACAACAATTATAACAGGTATTAACCACATATATTATTCTCCTTTTTTCTCAACTACGGCTTTATTGCCGTTTATTTCTTTAAAAATTACTATTGTATCGGCGGGAATTATATTATTGTCAACTGAACGGGCACTCCAAACAATTCCGTTTATTTTTATGGCGCCCTCTCCCCTGATATTATTAATTTCCTCAACCACAATTGCTTCCTTGCCAAGAACAAGCTCTAAATTTGTCTTTTGCCCTTCACCGTGCTTTGTTAGAAACTTCTTCACAAGCGGTCTTGTCGCAATCAAAAGTGCAACTGACACAAGCGCAAAAATAAGCGCCTGCCACGGAAAACCAAGGCTTGGAAAAATCAATTTGATAATTGATGTAATTATGGCACCGATGGAAAACCAAAGGGACACCAGCTGAACAGTAGATAATTCAACTACCATTAAAGCAATTGCCAATGCAAGCCAAAACCATTCCATATTATTTCCTCCTTGTATATAGTATATAACAACTCTCTTTTATTGTCAATATACTGTGAGTTGTTCCTTTGCAACTGTTGGTTGCATTTCCTTTTTACACATTAAGTAAAGCTCCATATTTTCGCCAAGAACCTTGTCAAGACTGTATTTTTGAACATCATACTCAACCCTGACAGCATTTGTATTTTTTAAATGCTCAATAAATTCCCCCATATTATTCAAGGGGTATAGCATTTCCTTTGGCAAAAGATCCCTTTGGCCCTTAATATCGCTGGCAACTATGGGCTTTTTCAAGTACATAGCCTCTATTATATTAAAGGGTAAGCCCTCAATTCTGGATGCGGAAACATAAATATCGCAGTTCATTATATACTCGTATGCTTTACTTGTAAAGCCTGTTATGAATACCCTGTCACTCAAGCCTTCTTTATTTATGTATTCTTCTATTCTTGATCTTTCATCACCGTCACCAACAAGAGTGAGAGTATAGCGCTCAAGCTGCTTCATTGCTTGTACCAAAAAAATTTGATTTTTACGCTTGCTTATCTCACCAACATAGGCAAGGGCAATTTTATCTTTTCTTTCATTTTTTAATGGCACATCACATTCCTTGAAGCTAACGCCCATTCCGTTTGAAGAATAGACATTTCCAAGGCACAGCTTATTTTTTGTGGCTATTTCATAGTCCTCTTTGTTCATAACAATAATATCATCGGTTTGCTTTTTCACGAGCCTTTCGCAGGTAAGGTATACAAAATTATGCATCCTGCCTGAGCTATTCCCAAATAAATATCCGTGAACGGTATTTATAACATACGGTCGCTTTTTTATACCCTTAAGCGCCATTCTTATCCAAAAAGCAGCTAAGGTTGTATGCAAATAAATCACATCCGGCTTTTCTTTATTTATTATATCCTTTATTTGGCGACTTAACTTGAAATTGGTAAAAGAAAGGGAGCGTTTTTCAAAACCGATGTTAAAATCCGCCCCTTCTCCACTTGCCATTATGTAAACCTGATGACCTTCTGCCCTGAGCTTATCTATGTACGGACGGTGAAAGTTGTTTATATGCATCATATTTGATGCGGCAATAAATATTTTCATTTTACGTATTTTTCATTTCTGTTAAACATTTTAAATGGGGTTACCACAAGTATTTTTATGTCGTTAAACAATGACCAGTTTTCAATGTATTTAATATCCATTTCAATTCTGCCCTCAATGGATGTATCTCCCCTAAATCCATAGATCTGTGCAAGCCCTGTTATGCCCGGCTTTACCTGGTGCTTAACCTTATAAAGCGGAACGGTTTTTGAATACTTTTCGACAAAGGCTGGAAGCTCCGGCCTTGGGCCAACAATAGACATACTTCCGAAAAGGACATTGAAAAGCTGAGGTAGCTCATCTATACCCGTTTTACGCATAAATGTGCCAAACGGTGTTTTCCTCGGGTCCTCAGGTACAGTCCATCCCGTCTCCTCCTGGTCATTTACCTTCATGGAGCGGAATTTATACATTGTAAATATTTTATTGTTTTTGCCGACTCTTTTTTGCTTAAAAATCACGGGGCCCTTGGAGGATAACCTTACACCGAGTGCAGCAATCAGCATTATAGGAGATGTAAAAACTATCATTATTAAGGATATTATTATATCCATAAGTCTTTTCATAGCGGCATTTGCCGGATTGTCAAGGGGAATGTCTCTTGTATTGATAAGAGGCAACGAGCCAACCATATCCACCTGGCATTTCGCCTTGAAATATCTGTATATAGGTGGCACAATAGATGCCCTGACACCTGCGTTATCACAAATTCGAATAAACTCCTGTATCATAGGCTCTTCTCTTATTGACAAAGCAATTACAACCTCATCAGGATTTGTACTTTCCAAAACCGAGGCAAGCTCCTTATACTCACCAAGCCACTCAAGCTCATCTGTCTGCCTGTCGCTGATACAACCCACAACAGAATATCCGTAGTGAGGGTTTTCCTTTATTTGCTTACTATACTCAATTGCACCGTGCCCGTTTCCAACAAGCAAAACGGTCCTTCTGTGCTTCTGACTTTTTCTGATGCCGTGAGCAATTTTAGTTGCAAGAACCTTTTTGAACGATAAAGCAACATATGAAATTAGCGCACTTACAAACAAAAGCTCATAATATTCAATTCTTCTCGGCACTATGCAAACTATAACGAACAGCAAGCTGCATACAATAAAAAATTGCACCCCTGCCAGCTTGAACAGCACCCTGTGAAGCCTTTCAAGAACGGTTGAGGAATACAGGTCACAGGCAAAATAAATTAATACAGAGCATACCGCACATACTGTAGAAACAACCATTGAGGTTTTGCCAAACACGCGGGCACTGTTGCTGAGCAATAATATTGCCAAATATACGGACCCTGTGTTGATAATCAGGTCCAAAATCGCACTGAATATTGCCGCTGTTTTATTCATGTTTTGTTTCATTTTCCATTCCTCTCCCTTCATTATTATTTTAAAATTTCAGCCTGACGAGAATATCAAAAGCTCGCCAGGCTGTATATTTGTATTCCCGTTATAAGCGCTCACTGCTTTACAGAATATACCGTTTGCTTGCTACGAACGATATCATTTGTTTGTCTTTTTAATCTCCAAGCAATATTTTTCGTACTTAGCGCACACATCATGCACCTCTCCATAAGCACGAACATGAGCATTTTCTATCCACAGTGCCTTTTGACACAGCTTTTTAATCTGGTCCATATTGTGAGATACGATTACGAATGATACGCCCTTTTTACGAAGCTCATCAATCTTGTCAGCACATTTACGCCTGAAATTTTCATCACCAACTGACAAAATTTCATCAACCAACAGTATATCCGGCTCAACATCTATGGCAATTGCAAAGCCAAGACGGGCTACCATACCCGAGGAATAGTTTTTAAGCGGAACATTCATATGCTTTCCAAGCTCGGAAAACTCAACAATTTCTTCATACTTACGCTCAAGCTCCTTCTTGGAATATCCAAGAATAGCACCGTTTAAGTAAACGTTTTCTTTACCTGTAGCCTCATAATCAAAGCCTGCGCCAAGGTTCAAAAGAGGAGCAATTACACCGTGAGTTCTAACCTTACCCTCGGTCGGTTCTATAATATCGGAAATAATTTTGAGCAGTGTACTTTTTCCCGCGCCATTGTGACCGATAAGACCTATTGACTCACCCTTTTTAAGCTCAAAGCTGACATTTTCAAGAACCCTTTCCTTCTTGCGCTCAAGCTTACCCTTAAGCAATCTTACAAAAAACTCCTTTAGGTTGTCAACCTTTTCCTCACGGTGGTAGAAATCCATACAGACATTTTCTACCTCAATAACGTTTTCACTGTTATTCATTTTATGCTTTTTATGACTTTTAAACATCACTTTTCACCATTAAATATTGTAAATAAATCTACGCTTTGTTGCCATAAATACAATAGCACCAATGAGTGTTGTCGCTATACCGATAATGTACAGTATTGCAGTTTCCCAAGCACCCGGAAGCAATGCCGCCTGAGACATAACCTGAGACACCGTTTCGCCTGCTGCCTGCATTTTATCCACTACCGCCTGATGCGCCGAGCATCTGTACACAACATCCCTAAAATATTCAACGTAATAGTACATTGGATTAAGCTTGATAACCGTTTCCATAAACTTGCCAGAAAAATCCTTGCCGAACATGCTGAGATTATAGAAAATCGGTGTAAGATACATCCATAGTGTCAAGAACACATTGTAAAAATGCATAATGTCTCTGAAGAAGGTGTACATTGCCGAAAGCACCAAGGAAAGACCGTAGCTGAATAAGAACAGCGCAGGAAGAACAATAAACACCCTGAAAATATTCACGCTAAACACCGCCTGACCCTGTATCCAGACAACAAGCATAACGCCCAAAAGTGCGACAAATGAAAATCCGAAATTAACAACCGCACTTAAATTGTGAGACAAGGGAAAAACATTGTATGACATTTTGTTTTTCGTAAGCAAGCCGCGATTCTGTACGATAGATGGAAGGGATTGAAATGTTGCCGTCCTCATCATACCGAAAACAATATTACCGCAAAGAAGGTAAAGAGCATACGTTGCCTTATCAACCTCCGTTGTAGTACCACCCCTGCTGAACATGCTGCTAAACACAAGATACATAACAAGCATATTCAAAAGAGGATTAAGAATTGTCCAGAAAACACCGATAACAGAGTTCCTGTACTGAACCTTAATGCTCCTTAAAACAAGCTGCTTAACAATATTTATATTTTTAACGAATTCTTTTTTTGTAAAGTCAAACCATTCCTTAAACTCAGATTTTTCCTGAGCCTTGATGTCAGACTTATCAATATTTTTATTCATAAAATCTTCCTATTCTTCAAGAACGAAAATCACTATGTGGATGCTTTATTATAACATATATTATATTCTTTGTCAAGTCATAGCGAATTTTGAGGAATTAAGGCTTATTTGCTGTGTTTTTTCACGCTGTCCACAACCTGCGAATACATATAAAGCGAGCCAAGACAGACAAGGGATTTGTTCATTCTTTTTGCCATTTCCAATGCAGCACAAACAGCCTCATCAATGCTTTGATAACTTTCTGCTGTTATATTTTGTCTTAAAAACTCTTTTTTATACTCCCTTGCATCCAAGGCACGTGGGTTATTGGGAGTTATGCAAAAAACACAAGCAGCAATTTCACCGATTTTATTTGAAATATAAGTATAATCCTTATCAGCCATAACTCCTGTTAAGACATACACCCTTTCGTTACCAAAATATGATTTTATGCTTTCAACACAGGAGTCAACCCCCTGCGGATTGTGACCTCCGTCAAAAATAGCGAGGGGAGTGTCTGAGATTTTTTCAAATCGAGCCTGCCAGCGAGCCTTCTCAAGCCCCTTATATACACTTTCCTTGTTAATTTTCACACCGCTTTTCTGTAAAAGCTTGACTGCATACAAGACGTTTATTGCGTTGCTGACCTGATAGGTGCCAAGAAGATTGATTTTTACATTATTATAGTCATCAAAATCAAAAAAAGTGCCATCCAGTGTCGCATTTTTAATGTTTACCCCACTTTTTTCTGTCTTGAATAAGGGTGCGTTTTTTTCTTTAGCTACATTACTTATTACACCGTAAGCCTCAGCATTATCACCGCACCAAAGGCACGGTACACCCTCTTTTATTATGCCCGCCTTTTCATAGGCGATTTTTTCGACCGTGTCACCTAAAATTGATGTATGGTCAAGGGCAATTCCCGTAATTACAGATAAAACCGAATTTTCAATTATATTGGTGGAATCAAGCCTGCCGCCCAAGCCACATTCAAGAACAACATAATCACATCTATGCTTTTTAAAATACTCAAATGCGATAGCGGTTACAAGCTCGAATTCCGTTGGCTTATCCTCCAGACTGTCCGCTATAGGCTTGATTTTTTCAGTAATTTCCGCAAGCTCGGAATCACTTATCATCTCCCCGTTAATCTGCATCCTTTCATTAAAGCATTTGATGTAAGGAGATGTATATAAGCCAACTGTATAACCCTGCTCCTTCAACACGCTTGAGAGCATTGAGCAAAGGGAGCCCTTGCCGTTTGTCCCCGCCACGTGGATGAATTTCAAGCTGTTTTGCGGATTTCCAAGCTTTTCACAAAGCTCTCTTATCCTTTCAAGCCCCGGCTTGCAAAAGGTCCAATTTATTGAATGTATATATTCAAGTGCTTCTTCCTTATTCATTATATATCCTCCGTTTACTGTGTGTCACAATATCCGACCACCCTTGCAAAGCCACGCCTGCTTAATAGCATACAAATAAGAGCAATTTCAATAGGAGCAATTACCAAATAAAAGGGTATGCGCAAAAACGTCATAGCTTGATAGTACTGATAAAGACCGATTGGCTTTATTATCATAGAGCCTACCAAATGTGCAAGAGCGCCAGAAACTATTATTTGCGCTCTTCCCTTTTTCCTTACTATCAGCCTTGACCCTAAGCCTGACATAACACCAACCATTGTAGCACCTAAGGTTACTATCAAATTCGGCGGGTATGCCTGCGGAGACAAAAAATAGCTGAGAAGGTCGGAGGCTAAGCCAACCGCTCCGCCTACAAACGGCCCCATAATTATGCCCGACATAATAATAGGAATGTTTTCAAAGGTTACCCTAAAGAGCCCTGCACCGAAATTCAAAAAGGTTTTGCAGAACATACCGATAATAACACTTAAGGCTATCATCATTGCTGTTGTAGTTATTTTTCTTATTTTTTCATTTTTTCGCATAAAAAAACACCTCCCTAAACGAAATACAGATTTTGCACCGTTTGTGGAGATGAGTCCAGCGGGATGCAACATATGTACCGCAACCGCCAATGGTTTTCGTTAAAGAGGCAACTCCCCGTCCTCTAAACACTTAACGCACATATGTTTACTCTGTAAAATCTATCTGTTAAGATAATACCACAATGATTCGTTTTTTTCAATACCTTTTTGTTAGTATTTTTACCAAACATTACATTAATTTACAAAATTTAATTTTTTGTTTTCATTTTGGGTGTTGACATTTTACTCTTTTGGTATTATAATGAATTCGTAATTTGAGAACACTTCTCAAATTTGAGAATGAATTTGAAAAGGAGCCTTAATGTTCAACTTTTTACACGAGCTTTTGCATCATATTTTACCAGAGTTCTTGCATCCCCTTTGGCACAGTACTATTGACACGTTAAATGCTATTTTGTTTTTATTTTTAGCCTATCTTTTAATGGAGTTTATCGAGCATAAGGCGTCTGATAAAATGGAAAAATCCTTATCTAAAATCGGACGTGGGGGACCCTTGCTTGGCTCCTTGCTTGGCTGTATTCCACAGTGCGGCTTTTCCGCAACTGCCTCTAACCTATATACAGCAGGTGTAGTTACCGAGGGCACACTTATTGCGGTTTTTTTAGCCACAAGTGACGAGGCGATTCCTATACTTATTTCCACTCCTGAGGCACACGGCTCTATTTGGAAAATTATCCTTGCCAAGATTATTATTGGTATTGTAGTCGGATTTGGCGTTGACATTGCCTTAAAGCTGCTTAAAATCAAAAAAGCGGCTGTTGATATGTGCAAGGACTGCGGTTGTGAGAAAGAGGAGGGTATTTTAAAGCCTGCTCTTATTCACACTCTAAAGACTACTTTATTTATTTTTATTGTTAATATTATAGTTAGCTATGCTATATATTTCTTGGGTGAGGGCAGACTTAATGATATTTTGCTGAGCGGACATTATGCCCAGCCGTTTATTACAGCGCTTTTGGGCTTGATACCAAACTGTGCAATTTCCTCTGCTATTACACAGCTTTATATTAACGGCTCTCTTTCCTTTGGCGCGACCCTTTCCGGACTTTGCTCAGGCGCGGGGGTTGGCATTGCAGTGCTTCTTAAGGCTAACCCGATAAAAAAGGAAAACATGCGCATTATTATTACTATGTATTTAGTTTCTGCCTTGATCGGCTTTGCTTTAATGCTATTTGGAATTAATTAGGAGGTTTTTATGATTAGCATAACAGGTGTTTCAAAGAAATTCAAAAACGAAACCGCAATTGACTACAAGGATATGGTATTTGAAAGCGGAAAATCCTACATTTTATTAGGCGCTTCCGGCTGTGGAAAATCCACACTTCTTAATATGATTGCAGGTATTCTCTCCCCAGAAAAGGGCGAAATTACTATTGATGGCATTGATATGACCAAGCTTTCCCAAAAGGAAAAGGATTTATTCCGAATTAAGAATATTGGCTATATATTTCAGGACTTTAAGCTGATAACTGAAATGAGTGTTATTGATAATATTAACATCCTTAAGCTGGAGGGTATCGACACATCCAAAGCAGACGAGGTATTAAAGAGCCTTGATATGCTTGAAAGAAAAAACAAGAAAATCAAGCATTTGTCCGGTGGACAAAAGCAAAGGGTGGCTATTGCAAGAGCAATTGTTAAGTCTCCTGAGATTATTTTGGCTGACGAGCCAACGGGCAATCTTAATTTTGCGATTGGAGAGGTTGTAATCAAGGAGTTGACTGAAATTTCCAAGGGAAAAACCTTGATTGCGGTAGCGCACGATGACCGCTTGTGTAAGTATTTTGACTATGTTATTGATATGAACGAAATGACGGGAGGAAGATACGATGCTTAAATTTGCCCTTAAAAATATGGGAATAAAAAAGGTTCAGGTTATTCTCATTGTTATTTCTATAATCATTTCGGCAAGCGTTGGCGTTCTTGCCTTTAACGTTTCAAGCCAGGTAAGTGACGGTATTACAAGCAATGCAGGATATTATTCCTTGATTGTCGGTCCTTCCGGAAGTAAGACACAGCTTGCTATGAATACAATGTACTTTACAGAGGAGCCACTTGGCACTATCCCTTACTCTGTGGTTACAGAATTAGAGCAAAACCCCAATGTTGTATCAGCCATTCCTTATGCTATGGCGGACAACTACAACGGCTCAAGCGTTGTGGGCACTAAGAGCAAATTTTTAGCAGGCAAGGAGCTAAAAGCGGGTGAAATGTTCACAGACGAAGGGTCCCTTGAGGCTGTGGTTGGTGCTACGGTTGCCAAGCAAAACGGGCTTAAGGTTGGAGACACCATTTACACAAGCCATTCAGCCGCCGAAAGCAGCAAGCACGAAAAGGGTATTTTAGTTGTTGGTATTTTAGACGAAACATACTCTGTTTATGATAGAGTTGTGTTTACGCAAATTAATACGCTTTGGGAAATGCACGACCACGAGAGTGATGAGCACGAGGAAAGCAAGAACGAGGAGCACGAGCATATGCACGGAACAGTTTGCGCTGTTTTGGTCAACACCAAAAATCCCACATATGCTATGCAGCTTGTAAATGAATACGAAAACAAGACCATCACCCACGATGGCGAAACCTATTCCTTGCAGGCAATTGAGCCTATGCAGATTGTCAGAGATGTACTGAGTGATGCTGATGACACAAAATACATTGTATTTGTTCTCTGTGCTATTATTCTTATAATGAACATAATTGTAATTTCCATTATCACGCTTCTTAATATGTACCACTCAGCAAAGGAAATTTCCTTGATGAGATTAATTGGTATCAGTATGAAGAAAATAAATCTTTTATACCTTATACAAAACAGTATTATCGGTGCTATTTCCACGGTTATTGCCTTTGGTGTGTCAAGACTTTGCCTGCTTTTAATGGGTGACTATGTTGCCACCATGGGTGTTGTGCTTAACCTTAACAAGGTTTATCCCCTTGAAATCATTATCCTTGTGGGTATTTTCCTAATCAGTGTTATACCTACAATTATATGCACCTTCGTTATGGCAAAGCGCGACAGCTTGGCAGAATAGGAGGAAAAATGAAATTATCTGTAAAAATAATCAGCTTATTTATGTGCTTACTTATCATATCTCCGCTTTGCTTGTCCTGCGGAAACGGTGAGTACACAAGGCTAAGCTTCAAATCAACCCTTAGCTATGACTATTTAAAAACTCTTGACGGTGAAAATGTGAGCATCAACGGTTATATTGCCACATCCTCACCTGTTGACGGTTCATTTATATTCCTTATGAACATGCCTTATCAAAGCTGCCCTTTCTGTGTGCCCAACACCACTGAGCTTTCAAATACAATTGAGGTTTATCCAAAGAAAAACCAAAAATTTGATTATACCGCATCTGCTGTTAAGGTAAGCGGTAAGCTTGTGGTCTCTCCAAGCGTTGACCAATTTTTCACCGACCCGTACGGCTATCAATTTAATTTTAAGATAATTGACGCAGAATATGAAACCTTAAAAAGCGAGGAAATGGGCGCTGACTTTGCGGTTTGGGAGAAATTTGCCCAGAGCGGTGTTATTGATGAAATATACAAGATGTATGACTATGTTGACTTTGTGTGCAAGTGGAATGAATACTATGTAAACACAACCCCCACACATAAGGGCTATTATCTCAATGCCGAGGACACAAAAATGTATCTTGAAAGCGGAAGCAAAAAATACGGCACAGATCCCGATTATTTCAGCGGTCTTATAGCCAAGGTTGAAGCAATAGATAAGGAAGCCTTTTCTCAGCTTGTGGAAAACATAAAGCAAGCCGAGACGCTTGCCAAAAAGGCGTACAGCAAGCTCTATAACGGTGAGTACGACAAGGGAGAGCTCCATTATATTGAGGAGTTTGACCGTATGGACTACAAGTACACCATTAACGGTGGCGAGGAGCTAAAGGCAGAGCTTAACAATATTTATACAGGCTTTGAGGAATGGCTCGGCAGTTGGGAGCTATAGTGCGATTATCGTGCAGATAAATCCTCTTGCGTGGGTAAATAACAAAAAATCTCTTGGCTCAATGCCAAGAGATTTTTTGCTCAATTCCAAGTAGCCATAGTGGGCTTACTCCTAAGCATTTAGAAAGCGCAACCACCTCGTAATCCGTCACAAATCTTGTTCCTATTTCAATACGGCTTAAGCTATCCCTTTCTATTATCACACCTGCAAGCGTGCTGCCAAATCAGTTTGAGAAAGTTTAAGATTTTTTCTTGCTTCTTTTACCCTTTTTCCGCAAATATTCTTCTTGTCGTTAAAGTCGTAAATTTTCATGATTAACCTCTTTAAATGTGTTAAAGTTGAGAATTTTCTTGACTTTAACAATATTTATAAGTTATAATTGTGTTAAAGATAAGAATTTATACACAAAGGAGAATGAATATGAAAAAATTAACATTTTTATCAACGCTTATCTTAATTTGCATTTTGGCAAGCTGCTTGCTCGCCTCGTGCTTTGGTGGTGATAACAGCTCAACCTCAAGCAAAGCAACAAATTCAAGCACAGACATTTCTGTTGAAGGCTCCGACATCACAGATTTTAGCGGTACAACTGATTCGAATAATACCTCTGGTTCAAGTGGCACAACTGATTCAAGTAACGCTACAGGTTCAAGTGGTACGACCGATTCAAGTAACGATACAGGTTCAAGTGATACGACCGATTCAGGCGATATGAATGGTTCAGGCGACACAACAGATTCAAGTAAAACCGATAATACAAGCCCCGATGTGCCGCATAAGCACGTTTACAGTGAATGGACAGCAACAAAAGAGCCCACCTGTACAGAAAACGGCTTAAAGGAAAAGACCTGCTCATGCGGTGAGACATTAACCGAAGAAATCAAAGCAACAGGACATAACTATGTGAATGGATGTTGTGATAGATGTGGCGAAAAAATAAGTGTAGAACTTGAATATACTTTAAGTGAGGACAGCACATATTATACTGTTTCCGGCATGGGCACCTGTACTGATACAGAACTCTATATACCAAGCACATATGAAGGCTTGCCGGTAACAAGGATTGGCTATAATGCGTTTGCAAAATATGACAGCCTTACAAGCGTAACAATACCGGACAGTGTCACAAACATAGACTATTCTGCATTCTCAGGTTGCACTAGCCTTACAAGCGTAACAATCGGGAAAAGCGTAGCAGTTATTGACGTTTATGCATTCCATAATTGCACAAATTTAACACAAATTTATTTCAATGCGACTGAAATGACAGATTTAAATGATAACAACTATGTGTTTCACAACGCAGGTGCAGAAGGCAATGGAATAACATTAAATATAGGAAGCAATGTAACTAAAATACCAAGCTATTTATTCTATCCTAGTTATTCCTCATCAAAAGAAAATTTAACGAGTGTTATATTTGAAGAAAATAGCGTATGTACAAGCATAGGCGATCTCGCATTCTATTATTGCACAAGTCTTACAAGCATAACTATACCCGATAGCGTAACAAGTATAGGAGGTTCTGCGTTCCGTGGTTGCACAAGTCTAAAGTATAACGAATATGATAACGGATATTATATGGGAAATGAAAAAAATCCGTATTTAGTTCTTATAGAAGCAAAGAATTTGTCCATATCAAGTTGTAAAATAAATGAAAATACAAAGATTATTTGTTCTGCATTCCAATTTTGCAAAAACCTGACAAGCATAACAATACCCAATAGTGTAATAAGCATAGGCGATGAAGCATTCAGAAATTGCGAAAGCTTAACTGAAATTAACTTTAACGCAACTGAAATGATGGATTTAAGCGAAGATAACTGTTTATTTTACAATACAGGAGAAAATGGTAATGGAATAACGGTAAATATAGGAATCAGTGTATCAAAAATTCCAAACCGCTTGTTTGCCGGTGCATCAAAATTAACAAGTGTAGTATTTGAAGAAAATAGCACATGTACAAGCATAGGCGATGATGCATTCTACTATTGCACAAGTTTGACAAGCGTAACAATACCCGATAGTGTAACAAGCATAGGTGATTGTGCATTCCAATTTTGCAAAAACCTGACAAGCATAACAATACCCAATAGTGTAATAAGCATAGGCGATGATGCATTCTACTATTGCACAAGTTTGACAAGCGTAACAATACCCGATAGTGTAAAAAGCATGGGCAACGGTGTGTTTGATGAGTGCATAAGCTTAACCGAAATCAACTTTAATGCAACTGAAATGTTGGATTTAAGCGAAGATAACTATGTATTTGACAATGCAGGCGAAAACGGCAATGGAATAACAGTACATATAGGAAGCAATGTAACTAAAATTCCAAGCCATTTATTTGCTGGTTTTCCAAAATTAACTAGCGTTGTATTTGAAGAAAATAGCGCATGTACAAGCATAAACGATTTTGCGTTTGCTGGTTGCATAAGCTTGACAAGTATAACGATGCCGAACAGTATAACAATGATAGGAGATGATGCTTTCCGTAGTTGCACAAATTTAACAAGCATAACGATACCTGACAATGTAACAAGCATAGGTAACAGTGCGTTTGAATATTGTCAAAACCTAACAAGCGTAATAATACCAGATAGTGTGACAAGCATAAGCGAAAGGCTGTTTTTTAATTGCTACAGACTAACAAGTGTAACAATACCCAATAGCGTAACAAGCATAGACAAAAGTGCTTTCGCTTATTGCAGACTTACAAGCATAACAATACCCGATAGTGTAATAAGTATAGGCGAGACAGCATTCTTAGGTTGCATTCTCGCTAATGTAGTGATACCTAACAGTGTAACAAACATAGGCAACGATGCATTTTATATTTTCGGTAGCAACTCTACCATAACCCCTACCATATACTGTGAAGCAAGCTATCAACCGGTTGGTTGGGGTGAAAATTGGGCTAAGAATGATTGCGAAATCGTGTGGGGAACTGAAACTTTAGAAGCTACTGTTACCGTACTAAATCAAAGCGGCGAGGCAGTTTGTGGAGCACATATTCAAATCTGTCAAGGTGATTTATGCTACGGTACAACAATTATGACAGACGAAAGCGGTACATGCTCAATAAAGTGCATACCTAATGACAAACAATTTATGGCAAGGGTTGTTTCTATCAATAGTATGAGCGATTTCTATGAATCGAGCGAATTTGTATACTTTGATACCGATTCACAGTCACTAACAATTTGCATACAAAAAGTTACGGTTAACGTAGTTGATGATCAAGAACAAGGAATTTCCGGTGCAACAGTCCAACTCTATCAAGGCGAGAAAGCATTTAAAAACACTCTCGTTACAGACAATGACGGTAAAGCATGTGCATATGTGGCTTTGAATGGAAATGAGATTAGTGTTAAGGTCACAGGACTCGCAAGCAACGGCGGATATGAGCTAAACAATGAACCTGTTATCTTGGATAACGAAAATTACAACTGTAAGCTTGCACTTAAGAAAACCAATATTTACTTTGCGGAAAACGGACTTGAGCTTACTTTAAGTGAAGACTCTACACACTATACAGTAAGTGGTATTGGTAACTGTACAGATAGTGATGTTATTATACCCAACACTCACAGTGGTTTGCCTGTTACAAAAATAGGAAAAAATGCTTTTAAGAGTTGCATGGTAATTAAAACCATATACATACCTGAGAATATTATTGAAATCGGCTCACACGCCTTCTACAATTGCATCTACCTTGAAAGTGTAACTTTTGCTAAGACGGACAATTGGATCGTTGGGGGCTTTATGGAGGTTGATGTCAGCGACCCTAAAGAAGCAGCTTTCAACCTAACGGAAGTAGATTATCAATACAAGTATGTACGAAATGTACCATCCGACACTGAGGCTACTTACACACAGGGCTATCACGATTACGGTAAAATGATTGAATATTTAGAAAATAACGGGTACACCTTAACAATTGCCACTGAAGACGATTTACGCAATCAAGAGAGCGTAGCACAAGAGCAATTCGGCGTTACCGTTGCAATCACCGATATGTTTATAGCGCAAAATAACAGTGATTTTATACAGGTTATATTCTTCGAAAGTTTTGAGATGGCTGAAGCATACTACGAAAATTGCTGTATGGACATCATAGATTCTATGAAAAATTATTTTGCGGGCGATATTACTATAACATTAATGGGTAATATTAATGTGGACATAAACTGGGATGATTTTTTACTGCAAGAGTAAGATTACACAAATATACAATAATGCGATAGCTTTATATTAGCGCGCGAAAGGAGCAGAATAAAATCTGCTCCTTTCGTATTTTTGTATTATTGATTATTCTCCGACTATTGATTGGATTTCCTTCACGCTTACGTCACGCAGGGATTTTAGGCGTTGCTTTAATTTAAGGGCGGCGGCTGTACCTGCGGCTTCGCCCAGTGCCATAGCTATTGGCATTACGCGGTAGTTTGAGTGGGCAAGATGGGTACCGCTTATGTTCCTGCCGCTTAAGAGAAGGCTTTCCACATTTACGGGAAGCAAGCAGCCATAGGGGATTGAATATGCATCGGGCTGATTCCATTTTGCCTGTACGCCTGTTTCATCAAGGCTGGCACCCGACATATTATGAACATCGAAATTGAAGGATGCGTATCTTACAACCCAATTGTCAAAATATCGCGCCTTCAAAATATCATCGGGAGTCAGCTTCTCCAAGCCCTCAAAGTGCCTTGTTTCACGAATACCGATCAAGGAGGCTGAGCCCATAAGCCAACAATTCTCATAGCCTGGGGCATATTCCCTCAAAAACTTAATTATCGGCTCAATTTGACTGCGGCAGGTAAGCATACCCTTAGTCAAGCTAAAGCCGTCTGTTGCGTCAACATTGATTGCATTAGTCATATTACAGCAAACTGTACCCGGAGTGTGCTGTGGATACAAAAGGACGTGGCCTGCGGGAAAGGGCAAAAACTCCTTTGCAAGAGATTGCAGCTCCCCTTTTTCTGTTTCCACTCTTGTTTCAAAGCTTGGCGGTAATACAGCATGGGAATAATCAACGCCGCCCACCTTAAACATAAGGGTGCAGGGCTGCATTTTGCCGTCCTCTTCTCTGCCCTTATAATATGGAACGCCTGCGTAGGCAGCAACATCGCCGTCACCTGTGGCATCAATTACCACATCCGCAAGTATAGCTCCGCGCCCACTTTTATTTTCAACAATTACGCCCTTAATTTCACCGTCTTCAACAATAGCACCGCATATCATTGTGTAGAAAAGCAACTCTATACCGTTTTCAAGCGCCATTTCGTTAAGAACAATTTTCATAATTTCCTGGTCTATGGTTATATCACGTACATCCTTCTGGTCTATCCAGCCAAGCGCTTTACCCTTTTTCTCACACCTTGATTGGATTTGATGAAGAATTTTACTGCTTGACCAGCCCGTCCAGTGCGACATCATACCTGCCGTTGCAACACCGCCCAAGCAGTCCTGCATTTCAACGACCATAGTTTTTACGCCAAGCTGGGATGCGCGCACAGCGGCACCCACACCGGCAGGTCCACCACCGCAAACAAGCACCTGCGTTTTAGCAATTACAGGTAATTCTCTTTCTTTTTCTAAATACATTGTCGTCCATCCTCCTTTACAAGTAGCATTGAGCAGGCAGACAACACCAAAAATGAAGCTGCGCATATAGCAAACAACACATAGGATTTTGAATAAAGCTGCAAGGCACCCATTAAGCCTGAGGCAAAGCTCAGTGCAACTGTTACATTTATAGTCCTGTTTCTGTATCCCTTTCTTATCAAGCCGTAAATTGCGTTTGCAATTCCGCACATATGAAAGAACACCAAAACAAGCATCAGTATTGTTGTTACATCGTAGGCATTATTCAAAACAGATTCAACAATATTGGTATAATAGCTATCCAAAAGGCTTTCGCCCTCAACCTTCATTTCTCCTAAATTTACACGTATAATAGGCGCAAAAAGCGACAACAATACTATTAAATGTGAGAGCAAAACGGTAATATACACCTTGTTTTTCAATTTTATCACCTCTTTTAAAATTGTAGCATTTTTTTGCTCTTTAGTCAATATATTTTTGTACTTGACAAAATAAATTTTAAGTGTTATAATCTATGTGTATTTGGGTAAAACACGTCCCATCTGATTCAAGCGTACAGAGAATTGCACCGTGGCTGAAAGTGCAATCGCAATTGGCATTTGGGGTACCATTTACTGTTAACAAGTACAATAAATTAAGTTAAATCTCGGGTGGAACCGTGTAGATATTTCTGCACCCCGACAAGGCTTTTATGCTTTTGTCGAGGTGTTTTTTAATTTTAAGGAGGATTTTATGGTTATTATCAACGGAAAAGAAATTGAATTTGTTAATGGCGAAACTGTTTATGACCACGCAAGACGTGGTGAGTTTGTTGACAGAAGCGTTATTGCTGCTAAAGTAAACGGCACAGTATGCGCCATGACCGCGTCTTTAAATGACGGTGACAGTGCGGAGCTTCTGACCTTTGCACAGGCTGACGGAAAGCACGTATTCTGGCACACAGCATCACATATTTTGGCACAGGCGGTAAAAAGACTTTACCCAGAAACCAAGCTTACAATAGGTCCTGCTATTGAAAACGGCTTTTACTATGACTTTGACAGTGATGTTGCCTTTTCTCCCGATGTTCTCAAAAAGCTTGAGGACGAAATGAAGAAGATTGTTAAGGAAAACTTGAAGATTGAACGCTTTGAGCTTCCACGTGACGAGGCTGTTAAATTTATGGAGGAAAAGGGTGAGCCTTACAAGGTTCAGCTTATAAATGAGCTTCCAGAGGGCTCTGTTATCAGCTTTTACCAGCAGGGTGATTTTGTTGACCTTTGCGCAGGCCCACACCTTTTTTCAACAGGTGCGGTAAAGGCGCTTAAGCTGCTCCAATGCACAGGCGCTTACTGGAAGGGTGACCAAAAGAACAAGCAGCTACAAAGAGTTTACGGCGTTGCCTTCCCATCCAAGGATGAATTGAACGCACATTTAACCGCTATGGAAGAAGCAAGAAAGCGCGACCACAACAAAATAGGACGTGAGCTTGAGTTCTTTACAACTGTTGATTCTATCGGTCAGGGCTTACCGATTCTTTTACCAAAGGGCTCCCGTGTTATCCAGCTTTTACAGCGTTGGGTTGAGGACACTGAGCAAAAGAGAGGCTACCTCCTTACCAAGACACCTTTGATGGCAAAGAGAGAGCTTTACAAGATTTCCGGCCACTGGGACCACTACCTTGACGGTATGTTTGTAATGGGCGACCCGGATGACTATACAAAGGAATGCTTTGCGCTACGTCCTATGACATGCCCATTCCAATATCAAGTATTTTTAAATAAGAAGCGTTCTTACCGTGACCTGCCTATGCGTCTTGGCGAAACCTCTACTCTTTTCAGAAACGAGGACAGCGGTGAAATGCACGGTCTTATCCGCGTAAGACAGTTTACTATTTCCGAGGGACACTTAGTGCTTCGCCCTGACCAGCTTGCAGAGGAATTCAAGGGCTGTCTTGACCTTGCAAAGTACTGCCTTGAAACCGTTGGTCTTTGGGAGGATTGCACCTTCCGTTTCTCACAGTGGGACCCTAACCGCACAGACAAGTACGAGGGTACTCCCGAGCAATGGAACGAAGCACAGGAAATTATGGGCAAGCTCCTTGATGAAATCGGCTTAAAGTACGAAATTGGTATTGATGAGGCTGCCTTCTACGGTCCTAAGCTTGACATCCAGTGCAAGAATGTATTCGGTAAAGAGGACACTATTGTTACAATCCAGATTGATATGCTTCTTGCTAAGAAGTTTGGCATGGAATATGTTGACTCCAACAACCAGCTTGCAACACCATACATTATCCACAGAACATCACTTGGCTGCTACGAAAGAACACTTGCGCTTATACTTGAAAAGTATGCCGGTGCTTTGCCGCTTTGGTTGTCCCCAACACAGGCAACTATTGTTCCTATTAACTCTGACTTTGATGACTATGCAAAAGAAATTGAAAGCAAGATGCTTGCACAGGGTATGAGAGTTGAGGTTGATTGCCGTAATGAAACAATGGGTAAGAGAATCCGTGAGGCACAGCTGCAAAAGATTAACTATGTAATTGTTGTTGGTGCTAACGAGAAGGAAAACGGCACTGTTTCTCTTCGCGCACGCGGCGGTATTGACTGTGGTGTTATGCCTGTTGATGAAATGGTGGCTAAGCTTAAGGAAGAAATAGACACCAAAAAGAGATAAACACAAAAAAGCCTTGTTAATTCAAGGCTTTTTTGTTATAATATTATTAGGAAATTTCTTCTAAGGAGATTATTATGGAAAAAATTGAACCCTCTTCCCTTTTTAAGATTAGCTACGGACTTTATGTTGTTACCTGCAATGACGGGCAAAAGGATAACGGCTTAATTGTAAATACTGTTATTCAGCAGGCAAGCGACCCTTTGTGTATCAGCGTTACTATAAGCAAGCAAAATTACTCCCACGATGTAATAAAAAGCACGGGAAAAATGAATGTAAATTGTCTAAATACAAACACTCCCTTCGCTATTTTTGAAAATTTCGGTTTTCAAAGCGGACGTGATGCTGATAAATTCAAGGACGTTTTCCATTGGAAAAGTGGAAACGGCTTGGCAGTGCTTTCAGGGGAGATTATTAACGCATTTTTCTCACTTGAGGTAAGCAGCTATGTTGATTTAGGCTCACACGGAATGTTTATATGCAAGGTTTGCGAGGCTACCCATATGGGGGACGAGGAAAGCATGACGTATGACTACTATCACAAGCATGTAAAACCAAAGAAAAAAACAAAAAAGTCGGGATACGTGTGCAGAATTTGCGGTTACGTATATGAGGGAGAAACGTTACCTGATGACTTTGTTTGCCCTGTTTGTAAGCATGGTGCTGTTGATTTTGAAAAAATAAATTAATAGCCCTTCATCAGCTATGTTAACCCCCTTGCGCTATATTGTATAACAAAAGCCTCCTAACTGAAGTGAACCATTTTGTGCAGACGGCACAAAAAACACCCCCTATGGTAGAATATTAAATTTTAAGAAGCAAACTGGCATCGTTTTTCTAATGGTGTCAGTTTTGTTTTTAATTGAATACGGTCATT
>SVRE01000056.1 GCA_015065005.1 Oscillospiraceae bacterium | reverse complement strand
TGGGTATTACATCTATCCAGATGGACTTGAAGATTGACGGTCTTACACCTGAAATTATCAAGAGAGCATTTGAGCAGACACATAAAGGCCGTGACCAGATTATTGATGAGGTTATCTTGAAGGCTATCGAGGCTCCAAGAGCTGAGGTTTCTGAGTATGCTCCTAAGATGGTTTCTATGAAGATTAAGCCTGATAAGATCCGTGAGGTTATCGGTACAGGCGGTAAGGTTATCCAAAAGATTGTTGCTGACACAGGCGCTAAGGTTGACATCAACGATGAGGGACAGGTATTTATCTCTGCTGTTGATAAGAACGCTATCGAGGCTGCACGTCAGATGATTGCTAACATCGTATTCGAGCCTGAAGTAGGCGCTGTATACAACGCAAAGGTTACAAGAATTATTCCTATCGGCGCATTCGTTGAGTATGCCCCAGGTAGAGAGGGTCTTGTACACATCTCCAAGCTTGCAAAGGAAAGAACCGAAAAGGTTGAGGACGTTTGCAAGGAGGGTGATGAGTTCCTTGTTAAGTTCTTAGGAATTGACGAAAAGGGACGTGCAAACCTTTCAAGAAAAGACGCTCTTTAATAACTAACATAAAAGTGCCACAGGAAATCCTGTGGCACTTTTCTTTTTATAATTAGCAGAGTAAGATGAGATTTACCGTATAAAATCGGGGTTCAACTGGGTCTTTCTCTACTAACGGTTTCAAAACTAAACCGATAATATGTGGCTTTTTCTTCCTTTTTGTTATACAATTGATATATAAGGAAGGAGAGATTAAAATGAAAAGATTATTTGCAATTTTATTAGCCACCACTCTTTTGCTATGCCTGTTTTCCTGTGGAGAAAGCACCTTTGACAGTGTAGCTTCACAGCTTGACTCCAAGGCGTGGCTTAGCTCCTCTGTCTATGAAAGTTGGCAAATTGATGAAGTTGAGGAGTCTATTAGGCGAGCAGGTATAGAAATCAACGGTGAGGTTGAAAATATAGCCCACTACATAAAGGCGGACTATCCACAAAACACATTTGTATATGTTTATGAATTTGAGCTTTCCGATGACGCGCAAAAATTCAAGGAGCAATACGCAGACAATTGGTCAAGCGCAAAAATAAAGGACAACGTTGTTATTTACGGAACCGCCACCGCAGCTATTGAGGATTTAAGCTTATAAAATTCAAAATAACTATTAAAACCGACACGCAAGCTGTCGGTTTTATTTTTTCATTATTTTTTATCTTCCTCTTTCTATTTTCTACACGCAAAATTTCCTTTTTTTTACATATTTGTATAATTTTTACAAATACGCAAGTCAAAGTTTGTCAAATTTGACAACTAAGTTTATGTTGAATAAATTGGAATAATATGGTAAAATGTATTTGGTAAAAATTTACAGAATTACCAACTAATTAGCATAATAAAGGAGAGAAATATGGAAATTAACGCGAAAATTTTAATTGCTGACGAAAATTCACAGGCTCGCCACGCTACCAAGGAGGCACTTGCCAGGAAGGGCTACCGCTACATAGATGAGGCAGTTAACGGCGAGGAGGCGCTGATTAAAATCAGCCGAAACCACCCCGATATTGTAATTGCCGATATCTGGCTTTCAAAGCTTGACGGTATCGGTCTAATACGCAACTGTAAGGGCATTAACTTTTCACCCGACCTGCCACCGTCTTTTATTATGGCATCTATGGTGTCTAACCAAAATGTTTTCGTGGATGCCACAAATGCAGGTGCTTCTATGTGTATTATGAAGCCCTTTGACTTTACAAGCCTTAGCGAGCATATTGACACATTGTACAGGCAAAGAGATATGAACAACAAGTCAACACCAAAATCCTATCAAGAGGATATGGAAACACAGGTTACCAAGGTTATACACCAAATCGGCGTGCCTGCCCATATTAAGGGCTACCAATATTTGCGCACTGCCATTCTTATGACTATTTCCGACAATGAAATTATCAATTCAGTTACAAAAATTCTCTACCCATCCGTTGCCAAAAAGTACGCAACCACTACCTCCCGTGTTGAGCGCGCCATCCGCCACGCAATTGAGGTTGCCTGGGACAGGGGAGATGTTGACACGCTAAACTCCTATTTCGGCTACACAATCCAGAACAACCGCGGCAAGCCCACAAACAGCGAATTTATCGCAATGATTGCCGACAATATGAGACTGAAATACAAAATCTATAAGTAAACAAATCTGACACATTAAAGTAAAATGCATAAAAAATAGCCTTGCCCTGTGGGAAATCAGCCTTCAGTCAGCTGCGCTGTCAAATCCTCTGCATAGGGGACGTTAAGGACGCCGTCCCCTACAAGGAAACCGCTATATAAACAGAAAGAGAGCAAGAGTACAAGGAAAAAAATCCTTATATTCTTGCTCTATTTGTCGTTTTAGTATTCAATTCCAGCAAACGCCGTTTTCATCCAAAGTGACATTGGCGTTACTGCTTGAGGATGCTTTTGCGGAGCTTGAGCCAAGATAAATTACGTACCCGTTTATGGAGCTTGGCATTTTTACTGTTACAACCGTGTCACCATTAACGCTTATTTCCAAATATCTATCGGCGCTTAAGGAAACATTGTCGCTCTTGCCTATGCTCGAAAAGCTTTGACAATCCGTTGCCTCCCTTGACATTCCGCCCGATGGCATTATTGCAACCACTCTGCCGCCTACATAGCTGTAGCCCTGCTCTGTATCAAGGGCTGAGTTGCCGCCCGAGGTTGAAATAACTACTGTATCACCACCCTCGAACACGATACCGCCATATGATGTCCTTGTATTTGCATCTATTCCGTCACCGTTACAATAAATATATATTTTTCCACCGCTTACGGTAATAGCTGTGCCCTGAGTTACGGTGCTGTTTATTCCGTCATCCTTAGCTATTATGGAAAGGCTACCGCCCTTTATATTTACATACGCACCCTCTGCGCCCTCATAGCTATTGACAACACTTACGCTGCCACCCATTATTTCCAAGGTGCCGTCTGCGTGCAAGCCATCATCATTACTGTATAAAACAACAGCACCGCCATTAATTGTCACATTACCCAAGGGGGCTATACCGTTTTCAAGCTCAGTATCACTGTTTGCGTGAATAGCATCATCATAGGATTTAATATTAACTGCTCCTTGGTTAATTACTATTTTATTAGAAGCCTTAATGCCCTTTGTTGAATAATTACCCTTATCCGTATTACCCTCATTCATTCCGCCAAAGCCACCGGGTCCTCCCATTCCACCCGGACCGCCACCGAAGCCACCCATTCCATCGGAAACATTTGTGGTATAATTGGTCCAGCTATATCCCAAGCTGCCGCCACGGGTGCTTAGAGCAAAGGTATCATATGCGGTACTTAAGGTTAAATAATCGGTACAGGCGTAATATTCCTCGCCCTGCCCCTGCTCCATATCCGAGGTGTAAATAAATAATTGAATTTTTGAATACTCATCCTTTTTATCAAAGGAATAGTAGTAATAGCTACTCCTGTCCCCTGACACGGTGGAATGGTGAGCAGCATTTACCCATTCATAATCACTGTCCGAGTTATAATACTTTACTGAATATTTTAAGGCGTCACTTGAAAAACGAATGTAGTATACATTTTCGTCAACCGCCGTTACCTCCTTAGAGTAATTCGAATACTTGTCTGTATAGATGTTAAGGACAGTTGCTTCATCGTTTATTTCCACATTATAGGCTGAATCAATTCCGTCACAGGCGGCATAAACAGCATGCTCTCCCCCTGTTATGCTTACCGTGCCGCGCTGATTTCCCTTTTCGGAAATATTGCTATTAGTTGTTTTAATTCCGTCACCCCTTGTAGCTATAAGAGTTGTTTTACCGCCCTCAATTGTAACACTGTCATTGCCCTTTAAGGCATTGTCAACGCAACTTACGGTAAGTGTGAGATTTTTAACCTCCAAATCATCCTTTGTGTGTATGCCGTTGTTGTTATCGGAGCTTACTGTCAGCGCACCCTTGCCCGAAATTTCAAGGTCGCACATTGAATATATGGCACCTGAATACAAGCCTTCATCTGTTATTTCCCCTCTTTTATCATAGATAAAGCTTTCGTATCCTTTTTTGGCGGTCAAGGTAACCTTGTTGCCACTTAATGCAGTTATGGGGTTTATGCTGTCACATACCAAGGAAAAACCGCAAAGCTCAAGGTCAAGCTTGTATTCGTTACCAATATCGATTATAATGTTACCGTTTAGCTTGCCCGATAGGGAATAGACACTGTCCTCACTTAACGAGGTAAAGGTTAAGGTATTGTCCTCCCATTTATAGGCATTTTTTGTGCCGGAAATATATTCAATTTTAACATCGCTAACCTCTTCCTCAAAAAAGCCCTTGTTAACCTCCTCAGTTATATCCTCACCAAAGGAAGTGTCATTATCACCTAGCAAATCGTTGCTTGGATTAAACTCTTGGTTTTCATTTTTGTCAGAGCAGGCTGAAAAAGCAAGCACCAGGCAAATAAGTGAAATTAATATCAGTCTTTTCATATATTCCTCCTTTTACATAGCCAAAAAGTACCCATTCGAACAGGGTTTTATACAATAAATAGTCATATCTACTGTGTTAAAAAGCCGTTTGGATTTTTCGAAGTTTTCGATTGTTGGGTACTTCTTGGCTAATTGTAAGGCTTTTCACTTAAAAAATGCTTAAATATGCCTTTAAGAATTTTTTAAGTTTATAGATATATAATTGCTACGATACAAAAAATAATGTATAATAAATAAAAAAGGAGCTTAATATGAGGATTCTTGTTGTTGAGGATGAAAAACGCTTAGCCGAGGCTGTTGGGCAAATTTTGACCGAGCAAAAATATATGGTTGATATAGTTAATGACGGTCAAGACGGCTACGACTATGGAAGATGCGGCATTTACGATTGCATTATACTTGATATTATGCTTCCAAAGAAAAACGGATTTGAGGTTTGCTCCCTTTTAAGGCAAGAAAAAATCTCCACCCCTATTTTAATGCTCACCGCTAAGGACTCAATAAATGACAAGGTGCACGGCTTGGATTTGGGGGCAGATGACTACATGACAAAGCCATTTTCCACCGAGGAGCTTCTGGCAAGAATCCGCACCCTTACAAGAAGGAAGGGAGAGGTGGTTCTTAATGAGCTACGCTATGAGGATATAACCTTTTCTATTTCAAGCTGTGAGCTTAGGTGCGATAACAGTAAAGCCTCTGTACGGTTAAGCTACAAGGAGTCAGAAATACTAAAGCTGTTTTTGTTATCTCCCTCAGTTATTATCTCCAAGGAAGAGCTGATTACTAAAATTTGGGGCTATGACTCCAATGCCGGAGACAATAATGTAGAGGCTTACATATCTTTTTTGAGAAAAAAGCTAAGCTTTGTATCATCAAATGTAAACATTGTTTCTTTTAAAAAATTAGGGTATAGGTTAATGAAAAATGGTTAAAAGCTTAAAAAAACGTCTTACTTTAGTTACTATGATGGTAGTTGGTATTGTTGTAATTTCTATCTTTTCTGCAATTTGTGTCCTTACGTACAACTCACAGCTTACGCAAACCATTGAATTTTTGGAGCAAGAAATAAGCTCTCCCTTTTGGAATGACCACAAGGGGGATAAGCCGCCTCTTAATTCAAATCCTCTGCCCGGTGCGCCAAAGGATGAATTTTTTGAGCTTCCAAACATATACACCTTTAAGGTTTTTGTTGATGCAGCGGGAAAAATCTCTTTTTTTGAAATAGAGGACGACTCAATTTCAGAGGACCTTATATCAAATGCAGTTGGCACTGTGCTAAGCACTGACAAGGATGGTGGGAGAGTTTCAGGTGCGAGCCTTATCTTTGCCAAAAAACAGACACAGGGTGGCACTATTATCATTTTTACATCCTCAAAGCCAATTGACACTTCACTCAGAAATACAGCTTTGATTTGCTTAAGCTTATGTATTGCCAGCTTGATTTTATTCACTGTTTTGGTTGATCGGCTTGTCAGCTATGCAATAAAGCCTGTGGAAAAGGCTTGGAATTCTCAAAAGCAATTTATCGCTGACGCCTCCCACGATTTAAAAACGCCATTGACTGTTATTTTAGCAAATAATGATATTTTACTATCTCATACAGATGAAACTGTAAAAGACCACGAAAAATGGATTGAAAGCACCAATGAAGAAGCGCTGAAAATGAAAAGCCTTGTTACCCAAATGCTTGACCTTGCAAAATCTGAGGATATAAGCACAGGCTTTAACCTTGAAAAAACCAATTTAAGCACGGTTACCCAATGCGAAATTTTACAGTTTGAGCCTGTAGCCTTTGAAAAGCAGTTAAACATCAGTTCAAAAATTGAAGAAAACATCTATTTAAACACCAACCCCGATGCTTACATAAGAATATTAAGAGCATTGCTTGACAATGCAATAAAGTATTCCTTACCAAACAGCGACATTAAAATAGACTTGCGACAAGAACGGCAAGGCATAGTCTTGCTTGTTAACAATCAAGCTTATATAGGCAAAACAGAGTTGGCACATATCTTCGAACGATTTTATCGCGCGGATAAATCTCGCTCAGGTGAGGGATACGGCTTGGGGCTTTCAATTGCCAAAAATCTGGCAATTGCAATAAAGGCAGATTTGCAGGTAACAAGCAATCAAATGGACGGAACAACCTTTGCCTTGATTCTTAAAAAGAAATAAAGAATAAGGAGTGCAAGTCAAGCACATTGCACTCCTTTTATTCCGGTTAAATTGATTTATATGCCTTAACAAGATTTTCATAACAGGAATATGGCGCCTTGGCATCGTTTAAGTCCCCTTGGGATTTCATATTGCCGTGGAAGTCACTGCCGCCGCTTTCCACCAAATCGTATTTTTGGCACAGGACGTGTAGATAATTCCGTTCTTCCTCATTAAATTTTGGGTAATAAACCTCCATACCCACAAGGCCTATTTTCTTCGCCTCGGGTAAAAGCTCCTCCAACTCCTCTCTATTCACACTAAGGAGTGGATGGGCAATTACGGGAACACAGCCCCAGCTTTTTACAAGAGCTATGCCTTCAAGCAAGTCAAGCCTTTTTGGCGGGTTGTAAAATCCGTTTCCGCTTTTTAAAACTGTATCAAAGGCTATATCGGTGCTTTCCATATATCCCTTTGAAACAAGGTCGTGGGCAAAATGGGCGCGGTTTATATTTTTACCGTACTTTTCCTTAAGCTGCTCAAGGTCTATTTCGTATCCTACCTTATTTAGGTTATTCGATAAGTCAATATTGCTGGTTTCCTTATTCTTTAGCTGTTCTTCTGTAAAATCCTTTACCCTGTGTGCGTTTTTAGATGTAATAAACATACAAAGCAAATGTACCTCTTTACCATTATAGCCTGTTGTCAGCTCACTGCCGAATATATACTCAAGGTTATTCTCCGCGCACGCTTTTTCAAAATCCGCAAGGCCGTCAACTGTGTTGTGGTCAGTTAAAGCAAGGGCGCAAATCCCCTTTTCCTTGGCGTATTTTGCAAGCTCACCCGGGGTAAAGCTACCGTCAGAATATATAGAATGATTATGCAAGTCGCAATATTTCATAAAAAGCACCTCTTTTCAAAATACCTTTTAATTTTAGCACATCACCCTTTTTATGTCAACAATAAAGCTAAAAAAGCGTTCATACAACCTTACAAGGCTGTATAAACGCTTTTAAATTTTAAAATCCGCATTCCTTTTGGAAATCGTTCAAGGATGCTATGTATGCTTTCTTATCACGTGGGTAGGCAAGACCGTGACCCGCATCAGGAATGAATGTAAGCTTTTTATGGCGGGATGCGCATGCCTCATAAAGCGCGGTACTCATTTCGCAAGGAACGAATTTATCCTTGTCACCGTGGATAAATACCACAGGAACATTAGCATTCTGCATAGCCTTAACTGCTGAATACTCCTCGAGCTTAAAGCCACCGTAAATACGTGCTCCAAGCTTAATTAACGGATAAACAAGCGGAGCAGGTAGCAAGCGTTTTTTAAGAGTCCTTACTATAATATCCTTAGCAGAGGTATATCCGCAGTCAGCCAAAACGCATACCACGTTAGACGGTAGCTCCTTGCTGCCCGCCGCCATCAAAACAGTGGCAGCACCCATGGAAATACCTGTTAATATTACCTTTGTTTCAGGTCCAAAATGATCTACTACAAAATCTACCCAAGAAAGGCAATCACGATATTCCTTTATACCAAATGTAATAACGTGACCGTCACTTGTTCCGCAAGCACGCTGGTCAATTATCAAAGCGCTTCTGCCCATTGCAAAGCACCTCTCTATTCCACCGCTCATATCACGCTCTGCATTACCGCGGTACCCGTGGAACAAAAGCTCTATCGGGGCACTGTTGCTATACTCATAATATCTGCCCTTTAAGGTAAGGCCATCAAAGGATTTGATTTGAAATTCCTTATGCGTAATCTTACGGGCTGTTTTCATCCAGCCTATCATTTCCTCACGAAATTCCTTATAAATCTTACCCGGAGGAAGCTTAAACTTATCCTGTTTAGAAGTCTTACGACTGCGAGAATAAAATACCTTAAAAAAGCATACTGCTGAGAGTAAAAGTGCTAAAACAATTATTGCACCAATAATTCCAATTGCGTACCACATAATGCTGCCTTTCTGTACTTTTTTATTTAATTATACCATTAATCCACTACCGTGTCAACAAAAAAATACCGCCATCCTCACGTGTAAATAAAAAAGGCAGATACTTTTACAAATACCTGTCTTTTTTATATCATTATTTCTCTACCTTGTTGTACTGAACACCTGCGATTTTAATATATTCATCGCTTTCCTCGAGGGTGTATGTTCCGCTCTTAACCTTATCGTCAGCGCCTTCAAAGTTAAGGGTGATTTCCATCTTACCGTCATCAGTCTCAGCGATTTCATATGTACCCTCATAGGTGTTAGTATTAACATTACCAAGAATAGTTGTCTTGCTTTCTACAGTAACATTTTTACCGCTAAAGGTATATGTCATAGTGTAGCTCTGTCCAAAAAGGCTTACCTCTGTCTGATAAGAACCGGAAAGCTTCTTTGCGCAGGATGTAAATGCAAATAGACAACATACAGTTAATGCTAATATACATACGATTGATAATACTCTTTTCATTATATGTCACCTCCTTCTTGATTAAAAGTATATCATTATTTTATGAAATTATCAAGTTTTTTTAAAAAATTGTGTATGGAGTTAACAAAAAGTTAATATTTCACAAGGCGTTTACTATTGTTATCTGTCTTATAAAAAGTTTTTCAAAAAAACTATTGCAATTTAAAAAAACCTGTGCTATAATATGTAGGCTAAATATTTAGGGGTGTAGTTCAGTTGGTAGAACACCAGTCTCCAAAACTGGGTGTCCAGGGTTCGAGTCCTTGCGCCCCTGCCAAAAAATCCGTACACGCGAGTGTGCGGATTTTTTACTTTTTCACTCTTCACTCTTCACTTTTCACTAAATCGGCGTGTACGGATTTTTTAGAATGTAATAAGTAATAGTGAATAGTGAAGAAGTGAGGTAGCTTTTCGCCGCGATTTTATCGCTTGCGAAAAGCATTTTTTATTATAAAGGTTGAAAAGTAATAGGTTTTATGGTATAATGGAGAAAAGTCAAAAAGGAGACACGTAATATATCCGAAAGTCCTTTAATGATAAAGTCAAAAGCATTTGCTTTAGAGGTTATTCGTGCTTGCAGGGTGTTAAGAGAGGCGAAGTGTGAAAGTGCTTTGATCAATCAGTTTTTACGTTCGGGAACAAGCATTGGCGCGAATATTCGTGAAGCGTTTTATGCTCACGGCAAGGCGGATTTTGTGGCAAAGTTACATATCGCCCTCAAGGAATGTTCCGAAACAGAGTATTGGCTTGAACTTTTGATCGAAAGCGAATATTATTACGACAAAACGATTTTAGATAGATGTGTTGAAGTCAAAAGAATTTTGATCGCCTCGATCAACACGGCAAAAGAGAACACAAAATGAGAGAAAATCAATTGCTTAAAGGCACAATTATAAGAACCATTTTCGTATTTGTTGAGCTGGTTGCACTTGTTGTTATATCTGTAATCACGTTCTCCAATGATGGAACAAGCGCGTGGGGATATTGGGGCGCAGTTGCAGCCGTATTTATTACATTAAGTCCTATATTCATTTACGTTATTGCAAGTACGGTTTTTAATATTTTTAATCTGACTATGGTAATCAAAAACAAACACACTGCAAATACAATAAAAAAATATCATAGGCTGAGCAAAGCGTATTTTATATGGGGGATCATAACCGGTGGGTTGTATGGTTGCCTCTTAGTACCGATTTTTTTGTTGGAAAATATTTTTCTATTCAATGCATATAGAAAAGAATTAAAAATCAGCGAGAATACATAGCTTCGTTTGAAGTATGGCGCGAAAGCCCGAAAGACCTCGGATCACTTTTTGCGCCCATCATCGCCAAGGGATAAGTCTATCCGCTGACTAAAAAACATGGATCGATTTCGAAAAAACTTGTGGTATGGATCGATTTTGTAAGGGTGTGCCAAATAAGGAACAGTAGATTGATACGGGTAGTATCGACCTACTGTTTTCTTTTTATCGTTAAAAATTGACCGGAAGTCCTTGATTTACAAGGGCTTTTTGCTTTGGTGGTGCATTTCGGTATATGCGGTGCCTATATCTTGTGCTTCGGTTGCCCCAAAATGCAGAAAAGCACTACTCCCAGTCAAGGTGTAGTGCCTTCCTATCGTTAAAAGATTGGTATTCGTTAAATTGCAAGACCTACGGTTATACCACAATTTTGCCTCTGTACGATCCAATACCTCCAATGTCATGAACCTCTCGATATCCCTTACCTTTCAAATAAGCCGCCGCGCGGGCGCTTCGTCCTCCGCTGAGGCAATGGACATACAGAGGGGCGTTTTTATCCTTTATGAGGAAATCCACTTTGTCGATCTCGTCAAGCGGAATATTTCGGCTTCCCTCAATATGTCCGCTTGCGTATTCCTCTCTCGTTCTGACGTCGAGAAGTATTGCGTTCTTGCTTTCACGGAAGTTTCTCACTCCCTCGTTAATATCCTTGCGTGCGAATATATTAAAAATACTCATTTTGTATCCTCCTTGTGTTTTGATTACGGCTTTATTTTAACACGAAAGAAGAGTCCCGTCCGTGACTTTTGTCACAAGCTGATTTGTGTTGATATGCGGCGCAAAATATGATATAATATGTTTGAGTGACAAAAGTCACAGCGGACACGAAAAAGGTATGGTAAAATATACTCACAGAAAGAAAAACGGAGGTAAGCTTATGAAGACCTTGATCATAGGAGGCGTGGCAGGCGGTGCGTCCTGCGCAGCAAGACTCAGGAGGCTTGACGAGAAAGCCGAGATCGTCATTTTGGAGCGTGGAGAGTTCATCTCCTTTGCTAACTGCGGACTTCCTTATTATATCGGTGGTGAAATCACAGAAAAATCAAATCTTACTCTGCAAACACCCGAGAGCTTCAAGGCTCGTTTCAATATCGAAGTTCGCACATTCAGCGAGGCGGTTGCCATTGATACCGAAAACAAGATCGTTACGGTCAGAGATCTGAAAACAGGCAAGGAATACACCGATCGATACGACAGCTTAGTTCTTTCTCCGGGGGCTTCTCCCATTCGTCCGAGGATCGATGGAATCGACAGCGACAGGGTGTTCACTCTGCGCAACATTCCCGACACCATGAGGATCAAGCAGTATATAGAGAAAAATCATCCAAAAACGGCGGTGGTCGTAGGCGGTGGATATATTGGCGTGGAGATGGCTGAAAATCTTGCCAACGCAGGACTTGACGTGACCATCGTCGAGCTTTTCGACCATCTTATCGCTCCCCTTGATTTCGATATGGCGGCAGACGTTCACAGATATATCAAGTCGAAAGGCATTAAGCTCGCCCTTGGCAACGGTGTGGTTGCTCTTAAA
>SVRE01000055.1 GCA_015065005.1 Oscillospiraceae bacterium | reverse complement strand
AATGCCGTAAACCTGCTTCTTCTCTTGAACCTCAGGAACATAGTTAGGGTCGATTTTTACAATATTATAGTTACCCTTTCTCTTTGTCTTAAGGATTTCAAGGGCTTCGTCTGTATAGCCGGGAGCAATTACACCGTCTGAGATTTCTCTTTTGATAAGTGTTGCGGTTGTAGCATCACATACATCTGAAAGTGCAATCCAGTCACCGAACGAGGACATTCTGTCAGTTCCTCTTGCTCTTGCATAAGCGCAAGCGAGGGGGCTTTCGTCAAGACCCTCGATATCGTCAACGAAGCAAGCCTTCTTTAGCTTTTCAGGAAGCTTCTTGCCAACTGCAGCTGATGTTGGGCTAACGTGCTTAAATGATGTTGCACAAGCCATTCCTGTTGCTTCCTTTAGCTCCTTAACAAGCTGCCAGGAGTTGAATGCATCCAAAAAGTTAATGTAACCGGGTCTTCCGCAAAGGATTTCAATTGGAAGCTCCTGTCCGTTTGCCATATAAATTCTTGAAGGCTTTTGGTTAGGGTTACAGCCATACTTAAGTTCAAATTCTTTCATTTTTACACTCCATTTCAAGACGAATTAATTGTTCTTATTTATCATTCTGTTTTGTACCTCGCCATTTTCAAGGTTAACATAGCGAACGTACAAGGAGATTTTATTATTTTCGTTAAGATTATCCCAAATCTCGCTTGTAAAAGCATCAATATCATTGGAAATTTTAACTCTTTCAGGCTCTCCCTGGAAGGTTGGAATCGGATTACCGTCACATACATAAGTATGAATAAAGTGTCCAAGACCGTTAAGAGGTGTGTACTCATAGAAATATCTATTGCAAGCGCTACCCTTTTCATCAGCGCTCTTAAGAATACTCATTTGATATGTAAAGTCATTATCGGCAAACTTCAAAATACCGCTAATTCTTGGGGTGAAGTTTGGAGCGTCCGGCTCAAACTCTCTTGTCTTAAGTGCCTTTTTGAAGCAACCGCAATCCTTCAAATGATTGTAGATTGTATCTGTTTGGTCACCGTTAGTAACAATAAGCTTATTCTCAAATTTTCTAATAGCAGCATAAATGATAAGAGATGGGTCCTCTACCTTTGAAAAATCAAACGGCTCTGTAAAAATATCACCGTCAACCTCTTTAAATACTCTGTTACGGCTATTTTCGCTTCTACCCATAATAAAGTAAGCAACTGCAGCATTCTTGCCGTCCTCGGTCTTACCGATAACAATTCCTCTGCCGGGATATGTATTTGTAGAAAGCAAATCCTTCAATTCATCAATCTTATAAATATTCATTAGTTTTTCTCCTTAACAATAAGTGAGCATATTTTTTCACAAGACAAGGGAAGAATTTTCCACTCAGCCTGTTCCATTATTCTCTTTTGGAGTACCTCAGGGGTATCTCCTTCTTGTATTTCAACAGCCTTTTGCATAATAATTTTTCCGCCATCGGGAATTTCATTAACAAAATGAACCGTTGCACCGCTTACCTTAACACCGTATTCAAGGGCAGCCTCGTGAACCCTGAGCCCATAAAAGCCCTTGCCGCAAAATGACGGTATCAATGACGGATGCACATTTATAATTCTGTCTTTATAATGATTTGTAAAATCTGCGCTTAAAATGCTCATAAAGCCTGCGAGCACGATTAAATCCGTATTTGCCTCATCAAGCACCCTTATAAGCTCCCTTTCAAAGGCTTCTTGTGAGCCAAGCTGACTTTTTAGCACAATCGCAGTGTCAATTCCCGCATTTTTTGCCCTTTCAAGTGCGTATGCCTTGGAATTGTTTGCAACAACAAGCTTTATAGAGCCGCTTGTAATAATGCCGCTTCTTTCCGCATCTATAAGCGCCTGTAAATTCGTTCCGCCGCCCGAAACAAGCACAGCAATATTAGCCTTTAGCATAGGATAACGCCCTCATCGCCCTTAATGATTTCACCAATCACATAGGCATCTTCACCGTTAGCCTTAAGAACACTAAGTGCCTCTTCTACCTGTGAAGCAGGAACCACTATGCTCATACCAACACCCATATTATAAGTGTTGTACATATCTCTTTCAGGAATATTGCCTGTCTTTTGAATAAGTTCGAAAATAGGAAGAACCTTTACGTCCGCCTTATTAACCTTAGCACAAAGACCCTTAGGAATAGATCTTGGAATATTTTCGTAGAAGCCGCCGCCTGTGATATGAGAAATTCCCTTTACATCAACCTTTTCAAGCAAAGCAAGAACAGATTTTACGTAAATCTTGGTTGGTGTAAGAAGTGTTTCAGCGATGGAAGCACCACCCAATGCCTCATTTGGAGCATAGAGGGTGTCAGGGTTGTTATCAATATCAAAAACCTTACGGCAAAGTGAAAAACCGTTAGAGTGAACGCCACTTGATGCAAGAGCTATAACAACATCTCCCTCAGCCATTCTATTATTGTCAAGAATTTTTTTCTTGTCAACAATACCAACAGCAAAGCCTGCAAGGTCATAATCGTTAACAGGCATCATACCCGGATGCTCAGCAGTTTCACCGCCAATCAGTGCCGCGCCTGACTGTACACAGCCCTCGGCAACACCGCCAACAATGTCTGCAATCTTTTCGGGAATGTTCTTTCCGCAAGCAATATAATCAAGGAAGAACAGTGGCTTTGCACCGCAGCAAATAATATCATTTACACACATAGCAACTGCATCAATACCGATTGTATCGTGCTTGTCCATAAGGATTGCCATCTTAACCTTTGTGCCGCATCCGTCCGTTCCGGAAACAAGCACGGGCTCTTCCATGCCTGCAATTGGCAAGCCAAAGCAACCGCCAAAGCCACCAACGTCATCGACGCAACCCTCATTCTTTGTGCGCGCAATGTGCTTTTTCATAAGCTCAACGGCCTTGTAGCCCGCTGTGATATCAACGCCCGCTGCTGCGTAGCTTTCAGATCTTGAATTTTTCATCTCTCAGTTCTCACTTTCCGATATTTTATTTTCATATTTATTCTTAATCATAACTGGGGTTTCTGTAGGATATTTACCGTCAAAGCAAGCTGTACAGTAACCCGAACAATGTCCGCTTGCTCCGATTTTTGTAACATCCTCAAGATTTAAGTACGCCAAGGAATCAACGCCTACAATTTTTGCAATTTCATCCTCAGTATGAACACACGCAATTAAATTTTCCTTTGAATCAACGTCTGTTCCGTAATAGCACGGGTTCAAGAATGCCGGTGCAGATGAGCGCAAATGCACCTCTTTTGCCCCTGCGTGTCTTAACAATTTAACAATTCTTGCACAGGTTGTGCCACGTACAATAGAGTCATCAACCAAAACAACTCTTTTGCCGTAAACTGTTTCGCTGACAGGATTCAGCTTTATCTTAACCTTATCCTCACGAACATCCTGACCGGGAGCGATAAAGGTCCTGCCTATGTATTTGTTCTTTATCAAACCAATACCGTAAGGAATACCTGATGCCTGGGCATAACCAAGCGCCGCATCAAGTCCTGAATCAGGAACGCCGATTACAACATCTGCCTCAACAGGCTTTACTGTTGAAAGATATGCTCCTGCTTTTCTTCTTGCCTCGTGTACTGAGCAGCCTGCAATATTAGAGTCAGGACGTGCTGTATATACATATTCAAACACGCAAAGCGCCTCGGGCTTTTTATTACAATGGTCTTTAATTGAAGTTATTCCTTCTTTAGAGAATACAAGTATTTCACCCGGCTCAAGCTCCCTTATAAATGTTGCGCCAACAGAATCAAGGGCGCAGCTTTCACTCGCAATTACGTATTCTCCGTTTTCACGCTTTCCGTAGCAAAGAGGATGCATACCCTGCTCATCTCTTGCAGCGATAATCTTCTTAGGTGACATCATAAGTAAGCAATAACCGCCCTTAAGCTTGTCCATTGCTCTGCTTACCGCTTCCTCTATGGATGCTGACTTAATTCTTTCCTGTATTACCATATAGGAAACAATTTCCGCATCACTTGAGGTATGGAAAATCATACCCTTAAGCTCAAGCTCCTGCTTTAACAATGAGCCATTTACCAATCTACCGTTTGTTGCAATCGCCAAATGACCCTTTGTGTGGTTGACAACAAGCGGCTCTGCATTTACCCTGGCCTTTGTTCCAAGGGTACCGTAACGCACATGACCAATTGCCATTGTACCTTTTCCCAAGGAATTCAGAACCTGACTGGTAAATACATCATTTACCAAGCCTGAATCCTTATGCGTGTGAAAAATGCCGTCATCATTTACAGATATACCGCAGCTTTCCTGTCCCCTATGCTGCAGGGCATAAAGACCGTAATATACACTGGATGCAACATTTGTTTTCTCGTTTCCGAATATTCCAAAAACTCCCATATATTTTCTCCTTGAACCATTGGGTTACGTTTATTTATTAAATTTTTCTTCTATTGCCTTGTTTTTTTCCAAAACCTTTTCTTCGCCGGCTTTTCTTGCCGCAACAAGCTTATCATAAAGCACATCATCTGACAAAGCAAGCATTTCAACCGCCAAAAGCGCTGCATTTGCCGCACCGTCTATGGCAACTGTTGCAACAGGAATTCCGCTTGGCATTTGTACTGTTGACCAAAGTGCATCAACTCCTCCTGTATTCTTACAGGAAACAGGAATACCGATAACAGGCAATACTGTATTTGCTGCAACCGCACCTGCTAAATGAGCCGCCATACCTGCCGCCGCTATGATTGCGCCAAAGCCGTTTTCGCGGGCGCTTTTTACAAATTCGGCAGTCTGCACAGGTGTTCTATGTGCGGAATAAACGTGAACCTCAAAAGGAACACCGTATTCCTTCAACACATTAATGCCCTTTTCCACAATTGGGAGGTCGCTATCGCTACCCATAATAATTGCTACTTTTTTCATCTTTTTCTCCTTAAAATAAGAACATTTGGCGGTTTAAAACAAAAAAGGCGGTACTACCCCATACGGTAGGACTGCCCAGACGGTCGACAAATACTGTTTTTGCTCCCACGCAGTTAACTCTGCATTTCCGTCAGTTGCAAAAACCTCACCGATATTTATTTTAACACGTGCGTGCGTGATTGTCAATACGCATTTTATTATTATATTAGCGAATTTTGTCGCTTTTTCAGCGCCTTTTTTGTATTTTTTGACAAATCAACAATATAATTTGTTGTAAAATGGCATTGTAAACTTTTTGTAAACAACGCATTTTACCGCATTTATTTGGTATAATATTCAAAAAAAGACTGAGGTGAAACTTATGAAAATTGCTTTTTTTGATACTAAAAAATACGATGTTAATTCCTTTGAAAGATATGCTTCACATAATATAGAATTTAAGTTTTTTGAAACAAGATTAAGCGAGGACACCGTTTCTCTTTGTCAGGGCTACGATGTTGTATGCGTATTTGTAAATGATGTTGTAAACAAGACTGTTATTGATGACTTGTGCAAATACGGTGTTAAGCTTATTGCCCTGAGGTGCGCGGGATTTAACAATGTAGATATAAAGCACGCAGATGGCAAGATTACTGTTGTTCGTGTACCCGCTTACTCCCCCTATGCCGTTGCAGAGCATGCTATGGCTATGCTGTTAACCCACGTAAGAAATACACATAAGGCTTATATCAGAACCAAGGGATACAATTTCAGCTTAAACGGGCTATGCGGCTTCGATTTGCACGGTAAAACCGTTGGCGTTATAGGTACAGGCAAAATAGGCAGAATATTTATTGATATTTGTCGCGGATTCGGGATGAAGGTGCTTGCCTACGATAAGTTCAGAAAAAATGATGATGATACGGAATACACAACACTTGAAAATTTGTTCAAAAGCTCTGACATTATTTCCCTCCATTGCCCTCTCACAGAAGAAACATATCATATGATTAACGAAAACTCCATGCGCACAATGAAAAAGGGAGTAGTTATTGTAAACACATCAAGAGGTGCCTTGATTGATACAGAGGACTTAATTGAGGGTATTAAAACAAAAAAGATTGGCGGAGCCTGCCTTGATGTGTATGAGGAAGAAGCTGATGTATTCTACGAGGACTATTCAAGTGATATTATTGATGACGATACATTGGCTATTCTCTTGTCTATGCCAAACGTATTAATTACCTCTCACCAAGCATTTTTGACAGAGGAAGCACTTGAAAACATTGCAAAGACCACTGTAGATAACATTAAAGAGTTTTTCGACACCAATAAATGTGAAAATGAAGTAACAGTTTAAAATACAGTTAAAGCAAAAGCATACCAAGCTCTCCTTTGCAATTGTTAATTACCATAGATATAAAAATCACGCTGGTTATCAGCGTGATTTTTTCTTAATTGTTAAAAACTTGTTGCGCATAGCGGACTGCTTCCATTGCGTCCTTTGAATAGTTATCTGCGCCTATCATTTCTGCATATTCGGGAGTTAAAACCGCGCCCCCAACCATAAATTTTGCATCGGGAATTTTGCTCCTTACAAGCTTTATTGTTGCTTCCATTGCAGGCACCGTGGTTGTCATAAGTGCTGACAAGCCGATTAGCTTAATGTTATTCTTCAAAGCACATTCAAGAACGACCTCGGGGGACACATCCTTACCCATATCATATACATTATAGCCGTAATTTTGCAAAATAACCTTAACTATGTTTTTACCTATATCGTGAATGTCACCCTTTACTGTTGCAAGAATTATGTCTCCTTTTTTTGCCTCGCCATCTCCCTTTATGCTTTCCTTTACAACGTCAAAGGCAACGGTTGCGGTTTCCGCACTCATTAAAAGCTGTGGCAAAAAGATTATTCCCTTTTCATAGTTCTCACCAACCTTATCAAGGGCAGGAATGATATAATCATTTACAATGTCAAGGGGCGCGTTATTAGTTATAAGCCTTTCTGTTATTTCCTTAGCTTCCTTTTTAAGTCCCTTAAAAATTGCCTTTTCAAGGGTGATATCTTCATTGGCTACGGTAGCAACTCCTATTTGATTATCACCAGCGAAATTAATGTACTCTACACACATATCATCAATACCGACAAGTGCGTTATGTGCGTAATACACCTTCATCATTTCAGTAGAATAAGGGTTCATAATAACCGCATCAAGTCCCTTCAGAAGCGCGTGTGAAAAGAACACTGAATTTACATAGTCTCTGCTTGGCAGGCCAAAGGAAACATTAGAAATTCCAAGAGAGGTTTTTACACCCACCTTATTTTTTAGAATTTCTATGGCTTCAAGTGTAACACTTGGTGCATTTTTATCCGAGCTTACAGTCAAGCACAAGGGGTCAACAATTATATCCTTCTTCTCTATCCCGTATTCAGCAGCCTTTTCTATAATTCGCTTTGCTATCTCTACTCTGCCCTTAGCGGTATTTGGTATTCCGTTTTCGTCAAGAGTTAAAGCGATTACTACTCCGCCATATTTTTTAACAAGAGGTAAAACCGCCTCCATGCTCTCTTTTTTTCCGTTTACGGAATTTACAAGCGGCTTACCGTTATATATTCTCATTGCTTTTTCCAAGGCTACAGGATCGGATGTGTCAATTTGTAAAGGCAAGGCGGTAACCGATTGTATTTCCTTTATGGCATTTACAAGCATCTCGCTCTCATTAATTTCAGGCAAGCCTACATTAACATCAAGCATATGTGCGCCCTTTTCCTCCTGCCCTATGGCTTCGGAAACAAGATAGTTTAAGTTATTCTCCCTAAGTGCCGCTTTCAGCTTTGATTTTCCTGTTGGATTAATTCTTTCGCCTATTAGAACAACCTTATTATCAAAGGTGCATGCGTGGGAGTATGAGGACACTACTGTATAGCTCTTTTTTGTTATTTCAATTGGCTCTGTTCCTTCAAGAGCCTTTCTCATTTGGGCAATATGCTCAGGGGTTGTGCCACAGCAGCCGCCTAAAATCCTTGCACCCATCCCCGCTATTTCTTTGACTGCTTCAGCAAACCTCTCTGGTGTGGAGTCATAACAGGTTTTACCGTCTATAACGCAAGGCATACCCGCGTTGGGATTTACAATTACAGGCAAGGATGAATATTTAACTATTTCGGGAACAAATTTTTTAAGCTCCTCTGCTCCTAAAGAGCAGTTGACACCAAGGGCATCAACACCAAGACCCTCTAAAAGAGCGACCATAGCCTGTACATCACAGCCTGTTACAGTTTTACCCTTTTCATCAAGAACAAAGGTTGCAAAGACAGGTAAAGAGGAATTTTCCTTAGCTGCTAAAACCGCCGCCTTTATTTCATAAGGGTCATTCATTGTTTCTATAATGATTAAATCACAGCCAGCCTTCACTCCTGCTTTTACTGTCGCTTTAAAGGCGTTGTAGGCATCATCAAAATCAAGATCCCCCAAGGGCTTTAATAGCTTACCTGTGGGTCCTATATCAAGAGCAACATACTGATTAGGCGCGTAAATCGCTTTTTTGGCATTTTCAACCGCCCTTAAAACTACTTTCTCAGTGTTCTCTATTTTGATTGGATTTGCACCAAAGGTATTTGTTGTTGCTATATTGGCGCCTGATTCAAAATAAGCTTTGTGGATTTGGGTTATTTCCTCAGGATGGGTTATATTCCACATTTCAGGGCATTCTCCCGCCTGCAAGCCTCTTGCTTGAAGCTGTGTACCCATTCCTCCGTCAAAAAACACGAATCCCTTTTTTATCTCAGATAAAATATCCATTTTTATCTCCTAATTCCAATTATCGCGGTAACCGATTTCACCGGCACCATCATATAAGAGCTTGTTAAGTATATTCCAAGCCTCTTTTCGGCTTCAAGTGCTACTAATATATCCTTTTGATGCTCTATGCAGAAATCGCCGTAACCGCATGAGAACCTTGGCCTTGTATCCTTTCCTTCTGACAGAGCATTATTTACATAATCGCAAAGACTTTCAACAAGTGATGACCCGATTGCGCTAAACACCATTGCCCTTGCAGGTGAGGTTTTATTAAGCCTTTCAAAATGCCTGTCCAAGCCTATACCTAAGGTTGCACAAAATATATATGCTTCATTACAGCCGCTTAAATTTTTTGCAAGCTTTTCACTCTTAACTGTCATAAAACCAAAATCCACTGTATTTTCGCTTACAATTATCCGCGTCTTTGTATAAATTGCACGTGGGTTTGCCGCATCGAAAGCATCGTCAACACCTTGATTATACAGCTGTTGAGTGCCATCATCCATCTCTTTAACGCCAAGATATCTCATAACCTCGCTCTTATTTACACTAAGGCACGATTTATCGCTTAACGCTATTGTATTTACAGCTATCATTTGATAATCTCCGAGATGTTTGCCTGTATTTTTTCTGCAACGTCAGGCTTGTTCATTGAATATACATGCACCGCATTTATTCCATTTGCGTACAAATCTATGATTTGCTCGGTTGCATAAGCAATTCCCGCCTGCTTCATAGCCTCGGGATTATCCCCGTATCTGTCAAGAATAGCCTTAAAGCGCTGTGGCAATGTACAGTTTGAAAGCTCACAGCTACGTTTGATTTGCTTGGCATTTGTAACGGGCATAATGCCTGCTATTATAGGAACAGTAATGCCGGCCTCTCTGATTTTGTAAAGATAGTTATATAAAACATTATTGTCAAAAAACATTTGTGTAGTCAAAAACTCACAGCCTGCATCAATTTTGCGCTTTAAGTTGAGAATATCTTCCTTTTGATGCTCAGATTCGGGGTGACATTCGGGATAGCAAGCACCGCCTATACAAAAATCGTACAAGCCTTTTATTTCCTCAACAAGCTCATTTGCATAGTGATAATCCCATTTTTCTCTATTTTGATTTTCAGGAGTTATGTCCCCCCTTAAGGCAAGAATGTTCTCTATTCCGCTGCTTTTAAGCATTTCAAGACGCGCCCTTACCTCTTCCTTTGTGGAGTTGACACAGGTTAGGTGCGCCAAAGCGGTAACACCGTGCTTTTCCTGTATATTCTTAGCGATTGACAAGGTATATTCACTTGTTCCGCCGCCTGCGCCATATGTAACACTCATAAAGGAGGGCTTCAAAACAGCTATCTTCTCTACTGCCTCTTGAACCGTATCAAACTTATCCGAGGTCTTTGGCGGAAACACCTCAAAGGAAAGCGATGGCTTATTGCTCTTAATTATTTCTGTAATTCTCATGTTTACACCCCATTAAATTGGAAATTCCCGTGACGAAAAAACGCCACGGGAGAGATTATATTATTCAAAGTCAACAACGTTAACCCAACTGCTCAAAAGCTCTTTTTCCTTCTCTTTTTCCTTAACTGTTTGAGATGCGGCTACAATGGGAATCCACCTCATATAATAGCTTCTTGATATGCCTGTTTTCTTCATAAACAAGCTAAGATACTTCTCCGCAAGCTCACGCTTACCGTCAAGGTTAAATAAAAGATATGTTCTGGCAACATCTGCGGAGGCATTGCCCTGTGTTGCGTGTGACCAGTCTATTATATACATCTCACCATTGTCAGTTACGATTATATTTGATGGGTTAAAATCACCATGACAAAGCTTATCGTGGTTTGGCATACCGGCAAGCCTTGCCTGAAGCTCGAATTTTGTCGCATCATCAAAATCAGTCTGTTCTATTTTTGCATTCATCTTTTCCTTGATTTTTAAAAGACCGCTTGATTTTTTTGTGTGTACCAAATTTTGCAAATCAACAAACTTTTGTAAATATTCATCCTCTTTTTCGGGATGCTCGCTCATCAACACATCCAAGGGCGTACCCTCAATATAATCAGTTACCACTACCCATTTGCCATCAATGGTAGTAACGGAGTGTAGCTTTGGTACATTTAAGCCTGTTTCCTCTATTTTAGCTTGGTTAAGAGCAGAAACAAGCACGTTTACCTTTGAAAATTCTTCGCCATAAACCTTTATTTTAAGATTACCATCACGGTAAACCTGTTTATCTTCTCTTTCAAGAATAACATTTTCAAGCTTCATCAAAAATTGCCCTCCCCGGCATTTTTATTTATTCTATCATAATTTTAACAATTAATCAAGGCTTGTAGTTTATAAAAATAAAATTTTTTGCCCACAAGCCTTGCAGATTATCAGACCTCTTTGTGTGTACCGTAATACGCATTTAAGTACATTTGTTTAATCTCGGACATTAAAGGATAACGTGGATTTGCACCTGTGCATTGGTCATCAAAGGCTTGCTCTACCATTTTGTCAAGAGTGGACATAAATTCCTCTTCTCCTATACCGTAATCCTTGATGCATTTTTTAATTCCTATCTTCGACTTAAGGTCATCAATATACTTGATAAGATTCTCAACCTTTTTCATATCGTTGCTACCCTTCAAGCCAAGATATTCAGCTACCTGTGCGTATCTTTCAATAGCTACCGGATGGTCGTACTGTGAGAATGTACCCATCTTTGTAGGTGTTTCTGTTGCGTTAAAGCGAATAACCTCATCTATCATAAGCGCATTGGCAACACCGTGTGGAAGATGGTGGAAGGCGCCAAGCTTGTGCGCCATAGAGTGACACACGCCCAAGAATGCATTTGCAAATGCCATACCTGCCATTGTTGCGGCATTAGCCATTTTTTCTCTTGCAACAGGGTCATTTGCGCCGTTATCATATGCCCTTGGCAAATATTCAAATATCATTTTAAGAGAGCGTAGCGCAAGGCTGTCTGTATAGTCGGTTGCCATTATTGAAGCATAAGCCTCAAGAGCGTGGGTTACTGCATCTATGCCTGATGCAGCGGTTAAGCCCTTTGGTGCTGTCATATGGAAATCAGCATCTACTATTGCCATATTTGGAAGCAATTCATAATCGGCAAGTGGGTATTTTACACCGCTGTTTTCATCTGTAATAACAGCAAACGGTGTAACCTCAGAGCCTGTACCTGCTGATGTTGGAATGGCTACAAAGTATGCCTTTTCTCCCATTTTAGGGAATGTATAAATACGTTTTCTGATATCTGTAAAGCGCATTGCCATATCCATAAAGTCAGCATCGGGATGCTCATAAAGAACC
>SVRE01000004.1 GCA_015065005.1 Oscillospiraceae bacterium | reverse complement strand
CATTGCAGCCAAGCGCTGAATCTCCGCGATGAGCATAAGTTAAATGTAAATCAAGCGGAGATTCAGCGCTTGGCTGCAATGTGCACGGGTGTAAAGAGAACAACAGGTCAACATCCCGGTGGTATAGTTGTTGTACCAAAGGAATATGAGATATATGATTTCTGTCCTGTTCAGCACCCTGCTGATGATGTAAAATCCGATATTATAACCACACATTTTACTTTTGAATATCTTCACGATACCTTGCTTAAGCTTGATGAGCTTGGACACGATATGCCAACAAAGTACAAAATGCTGGAAACATATACTAATACGTCAGTATTGGATGTTCCCATGAATGACCCTGATGTATATGAGCTGTTTCTTTCTACTAAGCCTTTGGGCGGTGAGGATTTACTAAAGGATTTGAACTGTCAGGTCGGTACATACGGATTGCCCGAATTTGGTACAAAATTCGTTCAACAAATGCTTGTTGATGCTAAGCCTAAAAACTTTTCGGACTTGCTTCAAATCTCGGGTTTGTCACACGGTACTGACGTATGGCTCGGTAACGCACAGGATCTGATTAAAGACGGGATTTGTACAATTTCAGAGGTTGTGGGTACACGTGACAGTATTATGGTGTATTTAATCTATAACGGCTTGGAAAAGGGTACTGCCTTTAAGATTATGGAGGATGTACGTAAGGGAAGGGGCTTAAAGCCCGAATATGAACAAGCAATGATAGAACAAAATATCCCATCGTGGTATATGGATTCCTGCAAAAAAATCAAATACATGTTCCCTAAAGCTCACGCTGCTGCTTACGTTATTTCAGCCATTAGACTTGGCTGGTATAAGGTACACAGACCCCTTGAGTTTTATGCAGCATACTTAAGCGTTGCACCGGGTGGATTTGAATCTACTATGGTAGAGGGCGGAAAGCGCGGAATTTTAGACAGAATTGATGAGGTAGAGAAGAAGGGCAATGATGCAACACAAAAGGAAAAAGAAACCATTGTAGCGCTTCAAATTGCCTATGAATGCTTGGCAAGAGGCATTGAATTTTTACCTGTTGATCTTTTGAAGTCAGATTCCTTTAAATTTTTGCCCGAGGATGGCAAAATACGTCTGCCGTTTTCTTCTATTGAGGGCATCGGTGAAAATGCAGCTATTAAAATCAAAGAAGCAAGTGACAGTAATGAAATTACGTCTGTTGAAGCTTTTCAGCAAAAAACAATGCTTTCAAAGTCAGTAATGGAAATATTGGAAAAGAATCACGTTTTCGATAATATCTCTAAAACTGACCAGCTTTCAATTTTTGATATTTAAAAAAGACTTTTGCATAAAGCGATTTCCGCTTTTTGCAAAAGCCTTTTAAATTATAATTTCAATGTTCATTTTGGCTATACGCGTAAGTGCATCAAATGATTCATAATACAAGTTGCCTCTGAAGGTATAAATACTATCGAAATTAAAAACCTTACAAATTGTTTCTTTATCTGCAGTTGTATAATGAATATTCGAATATAATGACATGATATACTTGTCATTAAAATCAAACAAAATTGTTTTGTTTTTATCAGCAAAGGACTTAGCTATTAAATCCTCTTTATTGATCATAATAATATCGTCATCAATAACAAAATTATCATTTTCTGCACCTAACAAATAAATTGCCATACAATACTTAAAATTTGGGCTTGATTTAACACGTTTTATAACATAATTGGTTAAAACATCTTGACAAGTCCTTTTTTCATAGTTTAGCGGATAGTCAAAGCGTTCCACCGCTATACCGCTAGTCGATATGCCAATGGTAGAAAAATACTGGCTTTGTTTATCAATAAAAATAGTGTAATACTTATGTGAGGGCTTAAATTTGTGTACACGGCGCCCAACCTTGTCACGCTTGGGCTTGCTAATGTCCAACAGCTCACGTCTGACCATATCATTTGCAAGCTCACTAACCGTTAGTAAGCTAATACCTGTTTCCTTTGAAATCCCCGAAAGAGTATCAATACCATCCAGTATAGATTGATAAACGCTTAAAGCGTTTCTGTGCCTAAGTTCAAATAGATTCATAAAATCACCACCATAAAAGAATTATATAAAAATATTTGTAAATTGTCAACAAATTTTATTTAATAACTTGAAAATATCGTAATTATGGTGTATAATTAATCAATAAAGTATTAGCCCCTAAGGAGCAGAAAATGATTGACAAGATTATTGATATTGTAGCTAACAGAACCGGAATTCCTTCTTCCGTAATAAATGCTGATACAAACCTTTTGGATTTTGATATCGATTCGTTGGATGTAATTAATATTGTAATGGATGTAGAGTATAGTTTTAATGTTAAATTTGAGGATGATGAGATAGTTGAACTTCGTACTCCAAAGGATATTGAGCAGATTATCTTGAAGAATTATGCATAATTTTATTTTAAAAATCATACACTCCTAACGCTGTTTTTCAAAACAGCGTTTTTTTATGAAATTTTTTGTAAAATTCTGTTGACAAACAAATTAGACAAGTGTATAATATAAAAGCGTCACAAATAAGAAAGGGAAACAGACATGGACAATATAAGAAAGTTGCCGGAAGCTGAGTTCGATGTGATGGTCGCGCTCTGGGACTGTAAGGTTTCACCGGTTAATACTGCTTATCTTATGGAAAATGTCGGGAAGCACAAGGGGTGGAAAGCACCTACGTTAATTTCTTTCCTTTCCAGATTAGAAGAGAAGGGATTTATCCATTCTGAAAAAAAGGGGAAAGAAAGGCAGTACTATGCTGATGCCAATAAGGATGAATACATAAAAAATGTGACTCTTGATTTTATTGAAAGGTATCACTGCGGATCCTTAGTAAAGATGATAGATGTTGTTTATGGTGATTTGTCAGAATCTTCTGATGAGCTTGATGAAATGAAAAAGTGGTTTCAACAGCAGTATTGATGTGCTCCGATGAATTGATTTTGTTTTTTCAGTGGAAAATTTGATGGATTTTCCACTGAAAGCCCAAATCTTAAAAAAACAGAACCTTTTATAGGTTCTTTTTTAATTTTCTATTTATTTTTAAGCAAGAGTATGATATAATACTTATGTTAGAAACAAACTGTAAAGGAGGTCGAAATATGTTTAAAATATTTTCTAAAATAGCAGGTTCAATAAAGGATATTCGTCGTGGTAAGACCTCTGCAATAATTTTATGTGCTGGTGAATCTACAAGATTTTCAAAAGGTAAGGAAAACAAGCAAATGGCGCTTGTTAACGGTGTCCCGGTTATCTTGCGGACATTGAAGACGTTTGAGGAAACTGATGATATTTGTGAAATAATTTTAGTTGTTAGAAAAGAAGATGCCAACAGCTACAAGGATATTGTATGTAAAAACGGACTTAAAAAAGTAAAGTGCATCGTAATAGGCGGTGATACAAGGCAAAGCTCCGCATTAAGGGGCTTCAAGCACGTTGATGAAAATTCAAAATTTGTTGCTATTCACGATGGTGCAAGATGTCTTGTAACTCCTGAAATTATTAACAAAGTGATAAATGAGGCGGATCAACACAATGCTGCCGCTGCAGCTACAAGGATAACAGATACATTAAAGCTTGCTGATAAAAACGGGTTTATTTCTAAAACCGTTGACAGAAGTAATATGTGGAGTGTGCAAACACCTCAGGTTTTTGAAAAAAAGCTTTATATGGTAAGCGCATATAACGCAAAGGAAAAAGGTATAGAAGCTACTGATGATTGCATGCTTGCTGAGGCATCAGGATTTAAGGTTAAGCTTGTAGAAACAGGCAAGGAGAATATAAAAATCACTGTTAAGGATGACATAATCTTAGCAGAGCAGATTTTGGCATCAAGAGGTGAGGAACAATGAGAATCGGCCACGGATATGATGTGCATCGTTTTTGTGATGGTGATTCAATTACTATAGGTGGAGAAAAAATTCCCTTTAGTAAAGGGCTTTTAGCGCATTCTGACGGAGATGTTCTTGCTCATGCAATTGCTGATTCCTTGCTTGGAGCAGCAGGACAGAGAGACATTGGATATTTTTTCCCCGATAATGACAACAGGTTCAAAAATATCAGTAGCATGATTTTGTTGACTGAGGTCAAAAAAATCATATTAAGCGTAGGATATGACATAGAAAATATTGATTCCACAATTATTGCCCAAGCACCTAAAATGATGATGCATATAATGGCTATGAGGAAGAATTTAGCAGATGCTCTTAGCATTGATATTGACCTTATAAATGTAAAAGCAACTACTGAAGAAAAGCTTGGCTTTACCGGTCGCGGAGAGGGAATAAGCGCGCATAGCGTTTGTCTTTTAAAGAAAAAGGTGTAAGTCTCGCTCCACACATCTTGAAATTTATCAATCTTTCTTACACCTTTATTCTTATAGAGTTAACTCTATATTATTCTATGAAAATCTGTGTTTTTTGACACAGTTTTCTTAAATTTGACATGTGAGGTACAATATGAAAACTCTTTCACCTTCAATTTTAGCTGCTGATTTGCTTAATTTGGGGAATGAAATTAAAAAAATCGAAGCATCCGGCTCAAAATACGTTCATATTGATATTATGGACGGAGTGTTTGTTCCAAATATTAGCTTTGGTATGCCAATTATTTCTGCTGTCAGGAAATGTACCGATTTAATTCTTGATGTACATCTTATGATCACTCAGCCAGACAAATACTTGCAGGCCTGTATTGACTGCGGAGCAGATATTATTACTTTTCATTTAGAAGCCCTGAATCGCGAAGAAATTATCAGCGCTTGTGATTTTATTCATTCTAAGGGCAAAAAAGTTGGTATATCTATTAAACCAAACACACAATATACTGAAATCGTTCCGTATCTTCAATACATTGATATGGTTTTGGTTATGACAGTTGAGCCGGGATTTGGCGGTCAAAGCTTTATGCATCAAATGGTCGATAAGGTTATTGCTATTAGAAATATCAATGCCGATATAGACATTGAAGTAGATGGTGGCATAAATAGTGAGACAATTAAGTTGGTGAATGAAGCAGGAGCAAATATTTTTGTACTTGGCACCGCATTTTTTAAGTCGAGTAAGGATATAAGTGTCGAGGAGCTGCTGGATGAATAAAACTGTATCAATTATTATTTCTTGGTTCTTGGTTGCATTAACAATGATAATTATATTTAACTTTTCTGCTGAAACTGCAACTGAGTCAACCGAAACAAGCAAGGGTGTTGTTGTGCAGGTGTTGGATATATTTATGGAAAAAGAGGAAATCACTCCGCCTGTAATCGCCGAATACCATTTACCAATTCGAAAATTGGCACATTTTGGGATATATATGCTATTAGGATTTTGTATGTTAAACGCTTTTGAAAAGAGCTTCAGAATCAAGCTTTGGCAGAATTCAGTATATGCTGTCATTATGTGCTCATTGTATGCAACCACCGATGAGCTGCATCAAAATTTTGCAGAAGGACGCGGACCTCAGATAACTGATGTTTTAATTGATTCTGCAGGAGCACTTCTTGGTTCACTTATATTTGTTGCATTGCTTTTGCTTTATCAAAAAATCATTTTTGTTAAACTCTCTAAAAGAAATAGGCTGTATAACTGACAGCCTATTTCTTTTCTTTAATTATATCTTCTAAAGCATTCAATAATATGTTAATTTCGTTTTTAGTATTAAAGACACTCAACCCAATACGTACAGCACCATCGATGGGCGTTTTTAATGTTCTGTGAGCTAAAGGAGCACAATGTAATCCACTTCTGGTGCAAATGCCACGCTTATCAAGCTCACTGCTAACGTAAACTGAGGATAGACCCTTTACATTGAAAATTAAAGTGTTACCGGGAGAGTCGCTTCCTTTATATATTTCTAATGCATCGTTTTCATTTAAATTTTTAATCAGATATTGATATAAATCTTCTTCATAATTACGAATTTTTTCAATTTCTATCGCCTTCAGCCACTTTAACGAGCCACAAAGGCCCGCAATTGATGGGGTTGATAATGTACCAGCCTCATATGCTTCCGGTAAAATATTAGGCATGGACAGCTCCAAGGAATTAATACCGGTGCCACCCTCAATAATACTTTTACCGACTTTGTCTGAGCCAAATATAATAGCACCTATCCCTTGCGGGCCGTATAATGATTTGTGTGCAGGTAAGCACAGTGCATCAATGTTCATGCTTTTTACGTTTATATCATAAAGTCCGGCACTTTGTGCACCGTCAACAATAAAGAATATTTTGTGTTCTTTACATAGTAATCCGATTTTTTCAATTGGTAACTTACGTGAACATATGTTGGAAGCATGGGTACAAACGAGCATACTTGTTTCCGGCTTAATCATTTTCTTTATATTGCCTATTATTTCTTCATCACTTCCGTTTGTGTTGAATATATCATAGGTACATAGCTTTTGTCTTGCCAACTCATTAATCGGTCGCAAAACAGAATTATGCTCAATATCACTAATCAAAATGTGTGAAGAAAGCTTCAAATAACCTTTAATGGCTATGTTAAGAGCGTAGGTTGTATTGTACGTGAATACTACGTTTTCAGCTTCTCCATCAAAAAGCTCCGCTAAAAGCATTCTTGCTTCAAAAATTTTTTCTGCACTTTTAATTGATAGCGCGTGCGAGCTTCTGCCCGGATTTCCACAATATTTCTTAATACACTTTGTGATTTCTTCAGTTACGCACGCCGGCTTAGGAAAGGTTGTTGCAGCATTATCAAAATATATCATAAAAGCCCCCTAATTACGTATTAATTCAGTATATCTGATTGACCATTTTTTAAATGCTTCTTTAGCTGAATCTAAATTGACGCAGTTAAAGCTTATGCCGTATGCGCATCCTTTTTTTGTCATATTTGGCTCAAGCCTAACAATTTCCGAATCTATATAGAAATCCGACAATGCTTTTTTAGCTTTAATTGCATATGTCATGGATTTTAAGGCAATTACACACATAAAATACTCCTTTTACAATTCTTAATAGTATTTTATGCAGGATAAATAAAAAAGACCGAATAAATCGGTCTAATTTAATCCGGGAATTAATGCTCCTGCTATACCTAAATAAATTAGCAAGGAAAGAGCATCAACTATAGTAGTAATAAAAGGGCTCGCCATAACTGCAGGATCAAGCCCAAGCCTTTTAGCAAAAAGAGGTAATAAGCAACCGACAAGCTTAGCAACAATAATAGTAATTATCAAGGTAAAGCTAACTACAGCTGCAATATTAACGGTCACTTCGCTATTTCTTAAAAGCAAATTATCTATCAAAAGCATTTTTAAAAATGTTGCAATGCCTAAAACTGCGCCGCAGAGAACAGATACACGCAGTTCCTTAAACAAAATTCTAAAAACATCCTTTAAGCTAATTTCTTCAGTAGCTAAACCACGGATGATAGTAACGGACGTTTGACCACCTGCATTACCACCCGAACCCATTATCATCGGTATGAATGCTGTTAAAATAACACAGCTTGCAAGCTTGCTTTCAAATGATGTAATAATCTGGCTGGTAAAGGTAGATGTCAGCATCAATAAAATCAACCACGGAATTCTGTTTTTCCAAATTTCAAACGGACTGGTGGCAAGGTAAGGCTTGTCGGACGGAATAATCGCCGCCATTTTTTCAATGTCCTCGGTAGCTTCTTCTTCAATGACGTCAATCGCATCATCGACAGTGATAATACCTACAAGACGATTTTCATTATCAACAACAGGAATTGCCAAAAGGTCATATTTACTCATTTCTTTTGCAACAACCTCTTTATCCTCGTGAGTGTTAACGAAGATTACATTGGTTTCCATAATGTCTGAAATAACCATGTTTTCATCAGACAACAACAGCTTTTTTGCAGTAATATATCCAAGCAACGTTCTATCAGGCTTGGTAACATAGCATGTATAGATAGTTTCCTTATCTACGCCTGTACGTCTGATTCTCTTTAAAGCATCCTCAACGGTGATATCCTCATCCAAGCTGACATACTCAGTGGTCATAAGGCTACCGGCAGAATCAGTAGGATATTTTAAAATATCATTAATAATTTTTCTTGTTTCAACGTCAGAGTTGTTAAGCATACGCTTAACAACATTTGCGGGCATTTCCTCGATAATGTCTACTGTATCATCAATATACAGCTCATTCATTACCTCTTTCATTTCGCTATCAGTTAAAAGTGTCAATAATGATTCCTGTGAATCAGTTTCCATCTCAACAAAAACCTCAGCAGCCAAATCCTTTGGCAATAGTCTGAACAGCGTTGCCAATTTTTGTGGAAACTCCTCCAAGATTATAGATAGATCAGCCGGCTCTGACTCTTTTAAAAGCTCTTTAATACTGTAATAATTGCGTTCATTCAGCAATGAACCGATTTGTTCAATAATTTCGTTTAAATCTTCCATTTAATACCTCCTATTTAGTTTAATAAGAGGGGAATAAATTATTTTATGGTAATAGCATTATCAAACGCTGACCAAAAACAATTATTGCACCCTCGAGGGTTTGTGACGTTACCAGCATCCATAATGCTTCCTCCTTAAAATAGTATTACACAGTAATTATAAATTTTTTTGTGTAAAAAATCAATATCTAAATAGAATTTAATTTATTTTTAATTTGCTTTTTTGTACAAAACATTACCAAAAAGCAAAATACAGTGTTTGTAACTACCGTGCAGAAATTATAGCCGTCCTCAAAGCCTAAATAAACATATTTTGAAGGCATTAAATTATTAAGTTTTACGAACAACACAGAAAGTATGCCGCACAATATACCTTGAATAAGCTTTTTACCTATGAATTCTGTTTTGTTGACAATATTTTTTTCGCATACCGCAAACGTCTGCATGCACATGCAAATTCCACCAAAACCTACGCAGAATCCTGTAAAGAATCCTGAAAGTAGTATATTTTGTTCTTGTGCTGAAGATAAAGCACCACCGGATATTTCCAATATTGCAGAAATAGCTGTAAATGGTACACTATTAGGATGAATTTTTACAACTGTACATATAAGCTGTCTTAATGCAGAAAAAAACACTGTAAATCCGCAAATGCTGATCATACTATTTGTTGATTCAACAATAGAATCGGATATTGCAGACAGTATAGGAGTTTTTTTGCTTTTAACTATTCCAGGGTTAATTTTGATTTTCGAAAAATTAAAAATTATTGTTGAAAAAACAATTTGTGTCACAAACAAAAAGATTCCAAACGATAGACTGTTCCACAGTCCCAATCCAACATAGGAAATAACAAATCCTATACCCGCATTTGATGAGAGCAAAGCATATCTTGTTATTTCTGTGTTTTCAAGCTTATCGGACAGCTGTTTCGGCCCAACAATAAAGCCGGACAGCCATGAAAATAAAACTATTTTTAATATTTCGCTGTTTTGACCAGAAAAAAGTTTAATATTAATTTTAGAAAAAACAGTAGATAAAATCATAACAGGAAATATACTTGGAATAAGCTTATTCCCACAAAAATGCAATGTACTGATTATGTTGTCAGTGACTATTCTTGTATTGTTGAAAAACAGAAAAAAGCATCCACATACAGCTGTAAATAAAATCACATTCTTAACTTTATTAGTTATCATAAGCTACCCGTTTTCATAAAATCTTAGTAAAACATTATATGAAAACAGAGGTAACAGTAATGAATAAAAAAAGTATCGGACAAATTATTTCAGATAAATTTGATATTCCTCTTGATGGAATAGCATCTGTTCCTAACGTGCAGATGATTGGTAATACTCTTATGACTATAGACGGTTGTATCGGTATAAAAAAATATGAAACTGATGAAATTATCATACGTTCTAAAGACTATTTACTCAAAATATGCGGAAATTCCTTATCCATGCTAACCTTTTCTCAAGGAAGAGTAAGCATAAGAGGGGCTATTGATTCTTACAATATCGAATGCGTAAATATATGAAACTTACATTATTTTCAAAATATAAGCTAAATGTTTCAGCAGCCAATAAAAAAGAGGCACTGAATTTGCTTTTAAACAGTCAAATTGCATTGAATTCCAGTAAGATAAATAAAGAAAACTCCTTAGAGATTTCAGTTAGCAAAAAGCAATTTTCAAAAATCAAAAGAATATTTGATAGTAGCAATATCGATTATGAAACAACAAAAATTTTCGGAATTCTTAAACCTTTGGAAAGAATAAGACATAGACTTGGCTTTGCTTTGGGTTGCCTGATGTTAATGCTCGTTCTGCTATTTTCATCAAATATTGTATGGAAAATTGATATAGAAGGTAATAGGTATGTAAGCGATGATGAAATAATAGATGAATTAAACAATGCCGGCTTCAAGCTTGGAACATATATACCCAATGTTGACTATGACCAGCTACATAATAAAATCCTATTGAATAGTGAAAAGCTGTCTTGGGTTTCAGTAAATATAGTAGGTAATCATGCAAATATAAAGGTAAAAGAGAAGGAGAGTAAATCAGAAGAAAAGAAAGTGCTGTACACAAATGTTGTTGCTGCCTCTGACGGTTATATAACATCGGTAATAGTAATTGACGGCAAAAAAACGGTGTCAATAGGCGATGTTGTAAAAAAAGGAGAGTTGTTAATCAGCGGCATAATAGACTCTCAATCGCAGGGGGTGCGATATGAGCATGCCAAAGGCGAGGTTAAAGCTTTTGTAAATAAAGAAATTTTAGTAAAAATTCCACTTAAAAACACTAAAAAAATATATACAAACAACATATACAAAGAAAAGAGCTTTAAAATATATAATTTTCCTTTAAAATTTTTAATAAAGTATAGAAATTCGAGAGGATTTTATGATACAATAGAAAAAAAGGAACAGCTACACATATTAGGTATATCAAAAATTCCTATCGAAGTAACAACTAGTACAAAATACGAATACACGCTTGAAGATATAAATTATACTATTGAAGAGGCGGTAGATCTGGCTTTTGCTGAATTGCGAATGCAAATGGATCGCCACCTTGAAAATTCTGAACTAGTATCTAAAGCTATTGAAACCGATTATAATAGTGAGTGCTTTTATTTAAGGTGCAAGCTATACTGTTTAGAAGACATTGCTGTTGAAAAGGAGTTTTTTGTTGAAGAGTAGCTTGGAGGTCATATGGCAGAAAAAACCATTAATACATCATCCCCCAGCGCAACAAGCTCGATTTTTGGAGCTTTTGACGCAAATGTTAATGCGATCGAAAACACATTTAATGTTAAGATTATAAACAGACCCTCAAACAGCTCTATTGGTGATTGCATTACAATTACCGGTGATATTGATGATGTTAGTAGCGCTTATGAGGTATTAATATACTTGAATAAGATGACCGAGATGAACAGCGTAATAACTGATCAAACAGTTGATTATGTAATTTCTATGGTTCAAGATAAAAGAACCGGAGAATTAAATGAGTTGGATGATGATTGCTTTTGTGTAAGCGCCAAAGGCAGACCCATTAAGGCTAAAACCTTGGGACAGCAAAGATATGTTAATAGCATTAAATCCAATACAGTTACTCTTGGTGTCGGACCTGCCGGTACGGGTAAAACATTTTTAGCTGTGGCAATGGCTGTAAAAGCGCTTAGAAACAAAGAAATCAGCCGTATCATTTTAACTCGCCCTGCTGTTGAGGCCGGGGAACGTCTTGGCTTTTTGCCAGGCGATTTGCAAAGCAAAATTGATCCGTATTTGAGGCCGTTATATGATGCTTTATATGAAATGCTTGGGAATGAAACCTGCCTTAAATATATAGAAAAGCAAGTGATAGAGATTGCGCCGCTTGCATATATGAGAGGGCGTACACTTGATGACTCTTTTATAATTCTTGATGAAGCTCAAAATACTACTCAAGAACAAATGAAGATGTTTTTAACGCGTATTGGTTTTAATTCAAAAGTAGTTGTAACCGGTGACTTGTCTCAAACAGACTTGCCTGACGGCAAAAAAAGCGGACTTGCCGAAGCTGTGAAAATTTTAAAGAATATTGATGGCATAGCAATTCATACCTTTAGTGAAAAGGATGTTGTCAGACATAAGCTAGTACAAAAAATTATCGTAGCTTATGAGAAATACGAAAACGAAAGAAAAAATTTTAAACAAAACAAAGGAAACAAATAAATGAATTTAACTGTAGATTTTAAAGATGAGCAAGACTTATATGAGGTCAGGGTTGCTATGAAGGCAACTGTTAGAAAGGCGATTTTTAATACTCTTGTTTATGAAGGCTTGGACAATGATGTTGAGGTATCTGTTACCTTTACTGATAATGAACAAATTAAAATTTTAAACAATCAATATCGCAATAAGAACACTGCAACTGATGTACTATCTTTTCCAATGTTTGATGATTTAAATGATGCTTTGGATTTTAATGTTTTGCCTCTTGGTGATATAGTTATTTCACTAGAAAGAGCAGCCTTACAGGGACATCATTTGTGCCATAGCATTTATCACGAGGTTGCTTTTTTGACTGTTCATTCCACTTTGCATTTACTTGGTTATGACCATGAAACATCTTCAGAGGATGAGGAAGATATGTTTAGACGACAAAAAGAAATTATGGAGATAATAGGATACTGATGAGAAAAACTGCATTTATAGCTATAGTTGGCAGACCAAATGTTGGTAAGAGTACACTGTTGAACTCAATTTTAGGAGAAAAAATTGCAATAGTTTCATCTAAGCCGCAAACTACCAGAAATAGAATTACAGGCATTTATACTAAGGATGAGACACAAATTGTTTTTCTTGATACCCCCGGTTTTCAAAAACCAAGAACAAAGCTTGGTGAGTACATGCTCGCAGCTTCCGGTTCTTCAATTGGTAGCTCTGACGCTGTTATTTTGATTGCTGATGTTTGCCATCCAATCGGTGAGATTGAAAAAAATATTATAGAAAAAATAAAGGCTACCAAGCTTCCGTCCATTCTTGTTTTAAATAAAACAGACATGTCAAATCCTGAGCAAATAGCGAAAACTATATCGCAATATGATGAATATTATAAATTTGATGCCGTTGTACCCACCTGCGCCTCCAAAAATCAAGGTATAACCGATGTTTTAAAAGAGTGCGAGAAGTTTTTGACTGAGAGTGATTGGTTCTTCCCTGAAGATATAATTACAGACCAACCGGAAAGAAGTATAGTGTCTGAGACAATTCGAGAAAAAATTTTAAGAACACTAAGTGATGAGGTGCCCCACGGAACAGCTGTATCTATCGAAGAATTTAAGGATGAAGGAAGCATTATACGTGTTCGCGCTGATATTTATTGTGAAAAAGCTTCTCACAAAGGCATAATTATTGGTAAAAACGGCGAAACACTAAAAAGAATAGGAACTTATGCAAGAGAAGATCTTGAAAGATTTTTTGGAGCAAAAGTTTATTTGAATTTATGGGTTAAGGTAAAAGAGAAGTGGCGTGACAGTACATTAAACCTTAACAATTTGGGATATAATCTCAAAGATTTAAAATGACAGAAATTAAACAAAACGGTTTAGTAATTTTTGAAAGAGATATTGGCGAAAATGACAAGCTTTTGCATATTTTAACGGAACGTTACGGTAAATTAACAGTTATTGCTAAAGGCGCAAAGAGTGTACGTAACCGCCATATGCCAAGCTGCCAATTATTCTCATATGCCTCCTTTGGTTTAAGAAAAAAAGGTAACTACTACTATATAACTGACAGTGATTTAATTGAAAATTACTACGATATTCGCAACGATATATTAAAGCTTTCTCTTGCTACATATCTTTGTGATGTAGTTTGCGATGTTACACAAGATGGTAGTAATGATGATGAAATTCTTCGCTTAACACTTAATATGCTTTATGCCATTTCCAAGGAAATTAAGCCCCTTGAGGTTATACGTGCGGTTTTTGAGATTAGAATTGCCGGTGAATTGGGCTTTTCTCCTGACTTAGAAGGCTGTGTTTCTTGTCATTGTAATCAGGCTGACACATATTATTTTGACATAATTGATGGAATTATTACTTGTCCAAAGTGTAAATCTGTAGTTACTTTTGTTAAAGATTCCGGCTCATTTATGGAAATGGGATTGAATAAGCCAATTTCAATTGTTACCAAAGCTGTTATTGATACTTTTAATTATATTATTTCTGCTCGCCAAGAGCGAATTTTGTCATTTGCTCTTGATGACAGTCAATGGACAAGCTTTTTTGATGTAGCAGAAAAATTTTTATTAAATCATTTGGAACGAGGATTCTATTCTCTTGATTTTTACAAATCAATGATAATTTAAGGAGAAACATGTTAAATTTAGAAAAATCTATACGAATACTCGAATTTGATAAAGTTTTAAATATGCTTTCTTCTTATGCACAAACAGAAGGAGCGAAAAAGAGAGCATTGTCCCTTCTACCGTCATCTAATAAAGACACCGTTTTGCGCAGGCAAGAGCTGACAGAAAATGCAAAGGTGATGGCCGGTATTAAGGGTGCACCATCATTCAACAGTATTCCGGAAATTCTTGATACTGTTGAAAAAGCGGAAAAGAATTCTATTTTGTCACCAAGAGAAATACTTGACGTTGCATCTGTTTTGCGCACTGCTCGCTTTCTTTTGGAATATATTCATTCAGATGCTATAAAGCCTTGTCAACTCGCGGAAATATTTGAAAGATTAGTTCCAAACAAGCAGTTGGAAACAAAAATCTTTAAAGCAATTCTTGGCGAAGATCTGATAGCTGATGATGCAAGCCCTGCTCTTGCAGATATCAGGCGCAAAATACGTTATCAAACTAACAAGATACGCGAAGTATTGCAGAGCTACCTTATTGGAGAGAAATCCAAGCATTTGCGTGAATCAATTGTAACGATGCGTAACGGAAGATACGTTCTGCCTGTAAAATCTGAGGATAAGAATGACATCAAAGGACTTATTCACGACACATCAGGTACAGGTGCTACTTTATTTATTGAGCCGCTAGCTGTTGTAGAGGCTAATAACGAGTTAAGAACTCTTATAGGTGAGGAAGCTACTGAAATTGAGAGAATTTTGGCTGAGTTCTCATCTAGTATTGCTGATTTTGGTCTTCAACTTAATTCAGACTACAGAAACATTACGGAAATTGCTTTTTGCTTCGCTTGTGCTGAGCTTTCATATAAGATGAATGCAATACGCCCAATCATAAATGATAAAAGAATTGTTTCCTATCATAAAGCAAGGCATCCGCTTTTGGACAGCTCTAAGGTGGTTCCTATTAATGTTTCACTCGGTGACCGCTACAATATGTTAGTGATCACGGGACCAAACACAGGTGGTAAGACAGTTACACTAAAAACATTAGGCTTATTTGCTTTAATGGCACAAGCTGGATTACAATTACCTTGTGACAGTGCATCGATTTGTGTTTTTGACGGAGTATTTCCCGATATCGGTGATGAGCAAAGCATAGAACAATCTTTGTCAACTTTTTCTTCCCATATGGTATCAATAGTAAATATTCTCGAAAAATCGACAAAGAATTCGTTAGTGCTGTTTGATGAGCTCGGTGCAGGAACCGACCCAATTGAGGGTGCAGCGCTTGCTCAATCAATTTTAGAAAAAATTCTTGCTAAAAATGCTTTGTGCGGCGCAACAACTCACTATGCGGAGTTAAAGGCCTTCGCTTTAAATACAGACAGAGTTTCCAATGCTTCATGTGAATTTGATATTAATACTTTAAAGCCTACCTACAAATTAGTAGTTGGTGCTCCAGGTAAATCAAACGCATTTTTAATCTCGCAGAAGCTTGGTATTCCTGATGAAATTATCGGCAGAGCTAATGAATTGATATCTGATGATACTCGCAATTTTGAAGCTGTAATCGAGCAACTTGAAGCTTCCCGCATTGAACTTGACAAAGAAAGAAGTGAAGCCGAGAGATTAAGGATTGAATTCGAGTCTTTTAAGGCAAAAGCTGAAAAAGAGCTGAAAAGTAAGCTTGCTAATGCTGAAAAAGAAAGCGAAATTTTGCTTGAAAAGGCGCGTCAGATGATAATCGGTGCAAAAGCAAGTGCTGAGTTCGTTTTTACTAAATTAGACAAAATTCAAAAAGAGAAGGATGCAAAGGATTTCTCAAGTAAATACAGTAATTTGAAGAAAGAATTGCGGGCAAAGCTGTCTGCCGATGATGATCTTTTCAATCCTGTTGAAGAAATTGATGAGAATTATGTTTTGCCAAGAAAACTGGTAAAGGGAGACACGGTCATTTTAAGAAACCTCGGTTCCGAGGGTGTTTTATTGGAAAATCCTGATAAGAATGGAAATGTCACCGTTCAATCAGGGGTTTTGAAAACTAAAACCAATATTAAAAACTTAGCGCTATCAAACCCTAAAAAGTCACAAAACGAAGCCCCGAGCAATAAAAACACTCAAAAAACATTTGTAACAAAAGAGTTTTCTTCTTCATGTGATGTGAGAGGGCAAAACATTGAAGATGCTTGGTTAGATATTGATAAATACCTCGATGAAGCATTGATGTTTGGTGTTAAAAGTGTCACTATTGTTCACGGAAAAGGAACCGGCGCATTACGTCGTGGACTTTGGGAGTTTTTCAGAAAAGATTACAGAATAAGAAAATATCGCAACGGTGAATATGGCGAAGGTGATTTTGGTGTGACCGTTGTGGAACTTAAATAATAAATATATTTCTAAAAAAGGCTTGAAATTCAAGGCCTGCATTGTTATAATATTAGCGATGAGTTATATCTTTCTTCTAAATTAGTACATTGAAAGGATAAATGATATGTCAAAATTAAAAATGTTAGCCATTGACCTTGGCGCATCAAGCGGACGCGGAATCGTAGGCGCATTCGATGGCAAAAAATTTGAAATTAACGAAAATCATCGTTTTCCAAATGAGCCTGTTAATACAAACGGTAATTTCAATTGGGATATTTTAAGGATTTTTCACGAAATTAAAGCGTCCATATCTAAGTGTGCGCTGTCTGATGACAAAGATATTGTAAGCATCGGTATTGATACATGGGGTGTTGACTACGGATATATTGATAAAAACGGTGCATTAATGGCCAATCCTTATCATTATCGTGATTCAAGGACTGACGGTATTCAGCCATATGCCTTTAAGACTGTACCGTTTGAAAAGCTTTACGGTATAACCGGTATTCAAACTATGAACTTCAATACCATATACCAGTTGGCTGCTGATTTAAGAGACAGACCGTATATTGTAGAAAATGCAGAAAGACTATTGTTTACTCCCGACCTTCTTAACTATTTCTTAACAGGTCAAAAGTTTACAGAATACACAATTGCTTCAACAGGCGCTGTTTTAGATGCAAAGAAAAGAGAAATCTCCAAGGAGCTTCTTAAAAAGTTCGGAATTAGAGAAAACCTTTTCTCTGAGGTAGTGATGCCAGGACATAAAATTGGTAAGCTAACACCTGCCCTTATTTCTGAGCTTGGTGATATTAGGGCAAATGTTGTAAACATTGCCGCTCATGATACTGCAAGTGCGGTTATCGCTGTTCCCGCAAAGCGCGGCGATGATTTTGTATACATAAGTAGCGGTACTTGGTCACTTATGGGTGTAGAGAACGATGAGCCTGTAATTAATGCTGAATCTATGCGCTATAATTTCACCAATGAAGGTGGCGCAGGCGGTAAAATCAGGTTCTTAAAGAATATTATGGGTCTTTGGCTCGAGCAGGAGTCAAGAAGGCAGTGGAAAAGAGAAGGCGCAGTTTATTCATTTGATGAGCTTACTGAGCTTGCTTTGCAGGCAAAGCCATTTGCTTGCTTCATTGACCCTAATGACACACTTTTCTCGCCATCTGGCGATATGCCGGGCAGAATAAGAGAATTTTGTCAAAAAACAGGTCAGTATGTTCCGCAAACAGTTGGCGAAATTGTACGTTGTATTTTTGAAAGCCTTGTTTTATGCTACAGACACACAATTGAAAGCATCGAAAATATGACTAACAAAAAATATAACTCTATAAACATTGTTGGCGGCGGTACAAAAGAAAAAATTCTTTGCCAATGGGCTGCTGATGCTTCTAACAGAACTGTTTATGCCGGTCCTGTTGAGGCTACTGCTATTGGTAATATCGCAATGCAAACTATAGCCACAGGCGAAATTAAAGATATTGCTGAAGCGAGAGAAATAATAAGAGATTCTTTTGATGTTAAAGTTTATGAAGCAAACCACTCTGATGCGTGGGATGAAGCTTATAACAGATATTTAAATATTTGTAAAGAGGTGTGATATGGAAAACATTAATGAAATGTATGAATTAGCTAAAAAAGCCTATGCTGAATTCGGTATTGACACTGATGCGGTTATTGAAAGGCTTAAGAATATTCCAATTTCAATCCAGTGTTGGCAGGGTGATGATGTTAAAGGTTTCGAAAGTAAAGGACCTTTAACAGGCGGTATCCAAACAACGGGTAACTACCCAGGAGCTGCACGTAACATTGAAGAATTACAGGCTGACTTTGACAAAGCAGCAACTCTTATTCCGGGTAAAAAGAAGATTTGTTTACATGCTATTTATCTTGACAATAAAGGCGAATCTATCCCGAGAGACCAAATCAAGCCTGAGCATTACGATGTTTGGATTAAATGGGCGAAAGAGAAGGGATACGGTGTCAACCTTGACCCAACCTGCTTTTCTCATCCTTACTCAGAAGATGGCTTTACACTTAGCCATCACGATGAAAAAATTCGTAAGTTTTGGATTGACCACGTAATTGCAACAAGAAAAATCGCTGAATACATTGGTAAGGAAATGGGCGAGGTATGTGCAAGTAACTACTGGATTCCTGATGGATTCAAGGACATTCCTGTAGATAGAAATGGCTATAGAAAGAGACTTGAGGATTCACTCGATCAAATTTTTGCAGTTCCTGTTGATCCAAAATATAACGTTGCTGCTCTAGAAGGAAAAGTATTTGGTATTGGTGCTGAAAGCTGCACTATCGGTTCAAATGATTTTTACCTTGGATATTGTGCAAAAAAGGGACAATATCTGACTCTTGACGCAGGACACTTCCATCCTACAGAGGTAATTTCCGATAAAATAAGCACTGCACTGCAATTCACACCGGGCCTATTGCTTCACGTTTCTCGTCCTGTTAGATGGGATAGCGACCATGTGGTTATTTTTGATGATGAATTAAAGGCTATAGCGCAAGAAATCGTAAGAAGTAATGAGCTAGATAGAATATTCATAGGACTTGATTTCTTTGATGCCAGCATTAACAGAGTTGCTGCTTGGGCGATAGGCGCAAGAAACTTAGAAAAAGCACTTTTGTATGCTATGCTTGAGCCAACAGAGCTGTTAAAGAAATACGAGCTTGAAATGGACTACACTTCACGCTTAGCGTTACTTGAAACTTTAAAATCATATCCATTTACTGCAGTATGGCAAAAATACTGTCAAGAATGTGGCGTTCCAACCGGTTACGATTGGTTAAAGGAAGTAAAGACTTACGAACAAGAAGTTTTATCAAAGAGATAAGCGAGGGCTATAATGATAAATCTTGAAAAAGAAATTAGAGAGCAACCGGCTGTTTTAGCTTCATTGAAAGATAAAAACATTGCTGTTCTCAAAACATTAGTTGAAGAAATTAAAGAAAAAAATATAAATAATGTATATTTTGTTGCTCGCGGAACATCAGATCACGCTTGCATTTATGCTCAATATTTATTTGGCATAGTTCTTGGGATTCCATGCACTCTTGGCATACCTTCTGTTGTAACACAGTATAATTCCGAAATTAAATTTAACAATTCTTTGGTAATTGGTGTTTCACAATCAGGTCGAGCAGAAGATGTAAATGCGGTTTTAGAAAGTGCTAATCGACAGGGAATTACAACACTTGCTATAACTAACTATGAAACTTCTTTGCTAGCAAATACAGCAAAATATCATCTTTTCTGTAACGCAGGTGAAGAAAAGAGTATAGCAGCTACAAAAACCTTTACATCACAAATGTATCTGTTGGCATTATTATGTGCTGAATGGAGTCAAAATAACGAGTTAATTAAGGCTTTGGGTGCCGTTCCATCTCAAATTGATGAAGCTTTGAATTATTTGAAGGACAGTATTGCAGAAATAGTTAAAAGCTTACTTGACTATAAAGAAGGCGTTGTGCTTGGCAGGGGACTTTCTTATGCAATTGCACTTGAGGGTGCTTTAAAGATACTCGAAACGAATAAAATGAAGGTTAAAGGTTATCCTATATCTGACTTTTACCACGGTCCTGTGGCGCAGTTACATAATAGTGACCTTGCAATCGTTTTGGCCCAAAGCGGCATAATGGAAAACGATTCAATAAAAATGATAGAAAAGCTTAAGGCGGTTGGGGCAAGAACTGTAATAATTTCCGATAAGGAAGAGCTTTTATACGGAAACCATAACATAAAAATTTCCAACACTAACAGTGAATTTACAATTCCTTTCATATTTGCTATTGCAGTACAGATGATAGCACTTGAATTAGTTTTGGCAAAGGGCATTGACCCTGATAAATCTAATGTTATTGCGAAAATTACCGTAACAAAATAAATTTACTTAAGCACAACGGGGGTTTATAATGAATTTTAATGGTGAATTAAAAGTAATTGGTATGAGAGGCTGTGAGGAATTTACAGCTCAGGTTGACAGCTATTTAAAGCAAATAAGAGGTAGTGACAAATCTTTTGTTGTAAGCGCGCAATGTCCAAGATTTGGCTCCGGCGAAGCTAAGGCGTTGATTAATGAATCTATGAGAGGCTTGGATCTTTACATTATTTCCGATTGCTTTAACTATGGCGTTACATATAAAATGTATGGTATGCAGGTTCCTATGAGTCCTGATGATCATTTTCAGGATTTAAAAAGAATTATCGCTGCAACCGGTGGCAAAACACGTAGAATCAGCGTGATAATGCCTATGCTTTACGAAGGTAGACAACATAAGCGCTCTGCAAGAGAGTCTCTTGACTGTGCATTGGCTTTGCAAGAGCTTACCTCCATGGGTGTTACTAATATCATTACTTTTGATGCACACGACCCAAGAGTACAAAACGCTATTCCTCTAAATGGATTTGATAGCGTTAGACCTACATATCAAATGCTTAAGGCGCTTGTGAAAAATGTACCTGATGTTGTTCTTGATAAGGATAATATTATGGTAGTATCTCCTGATGAAGGCGCTATCGGCCGTTCAATGTATATTGCCTCTGTGCTCGGCATTGAGCTTGGTATGTTCTATAAAAGACGTAATTATTCAATAATCGTTGACGGTAAAAACCCAATCGAAGCTCACGAATATCTTGGTAGAGATTTATCCGGTAAGGATGTTATTGTAGTTGACGATATGATTTCCTCCGGTGATTCTATGATTGACGTAGCACTTCAGTTAAAAGAAAGAGGTGCAAAGCGAGTATTCGTATTTGCTACATTTGCACTTTTCTGCAATGGTCTTGAAAAGTTTGATAAGGCTTATGAAGAGGGAATTTTTGACAAGATATTTGCTACTAACCTCACATATCACACAAAGGAAATTCTTTCAAGAGATTGGTATTGTGACGTTAATATGAGTAAATACGTATCATATATCATTGATACCATTAACAAGGATGCTTCAATTAGCGATCTTCTTAACCCTGTACAGAAAATTCGCGCTTTGCATGACAAGCATACTGAATCACAGTCTGAATAAACAAAGGATAATTAACAATGTATAATTTTAAAAATACCGTTGCTGCTGATTTGCTAAATTGCATAAACAAGCTCTCAAGTGATATAGCGCTTACTAAAGATGATGTTTTAGCTATGTTTGAATATCCGCCTGATTCTAATTTAGGTGATATTGCTTTTCCTTGCTTCAAATTAAGCAGACTTTTAAGAAAAGCACCCCCCGTTATAGCAAAAGAAATATCGGAAGCTTTTAGCTCAGAGGTAGTATCAAAGGCTGAGGCAGTAAACGGTTATTTAAACATATTTGTTTCCAACGAATATTTAATAAAGAATGTTTTACTCAAAATTGAAGAAAAGGGTGAAAAATACGGTTCTGATGGCTCTGGTAAGGGTAAGGTAGCGGTTTTTGATTATTCTTCTCCAAATGTGGCTAAGCCATTCCATATTGGTCATCTCGGAACAACCGTAATCGGACATTCCTTGAAAATGCTACACGAGTTTCAAGGCTACGATTGTGTTGGAATTAACTATTTAGGTGACTGGGGAACTCAATTTGGCAAGCTGATTGTTGCTTATAATCTTTGGGGTAGCAAGGATGCTGTTGAAAAGGGCGGAGTAGATGAGCTTGTTTCTCTCTATGTTAAATTCCATAACGAAGCAGAGAAGGATAAAAGCTTAAATCAAAGGGCGCGTGATGAATTTACTAAGCTTGAGCATCATGACGAAACAAATATTCAACTTTGGAAATGGTTTGTTGACATCAGCTTAAATGAATATAAAAAGACATATAAGCAATTAGGCATTGAATTTGACAGCTATAAGGGCGAAAGCTTTTATACAGACAAAATGCCTGCACAGGTAGAAAAGCTTAGAAATAGCGGTCTTCTTAAAATCGATGATGGGGCTTCTATTGTTGATTTATCTGAATATAATATGCCTCCGTGCCTTATTTTAAAAAAGGATGGCTCTACATTATATCCTACAAGAGATATAGCTGCCGCTGTATATCGCAAAAATGAATACAAGTTTGATAAGTGCATTTATGTAACCTCAGCGGGACAGTCATTGCACTTTGCGCAATGGTTTAAGGTTGTTGAAATGATGGGCTATGATTGGTATAATCAGCTTGTACACGTTCCATACGGTACCGTTAGCATTAATGGTGAAAAGCTTGCAACAAGGACAGGCAATGTAATTCTTTTAAAGGATTTATTCGCTACTGCTATTGAAAAGGTTAGTGAAATCATTAATGAAAAAAATCCTAACCTTCCAAATAAGGAAGAGGTTAGCGAGGCGGTTGGTGTCGGCTCCGTTGTATTCTATTATCTTTATAACAATAGAATTAAGGATATCAACTTCATTATGAAGGATGCGCTTAGCTTTGAAGGCAATACAGGTCCATATGCTCAGTATACTTATGCGCGCACCTGCGGCATACTTGAAAAAGCAAGCGGAATAAATGTAAACGAAACAGAGCCAACTATTACTACAAGCGAAGAAGCTGACTTATTAAAGATTTTGTCTAAATTCAATGAGGCGGTAAATGAGGCTATTAAAGAATATGAGCCATCAGTTATAACAAGATATATTATTGATATTTGTTCAGCATTTAATAAGTTTTATCACAACTGTCAAATTGCTACCGCTGATGATATTAATGTAAGAAATACACGTATAAGATTAACACAGGCTACAAAAACCGTATTAGGTACAGCATTTGGTCTTATATGCATGAAAAAAACAGAAAAAATTTAATTATGAGGTAATTTATGTCCGGACATAGTAAATGGAAAAATATAATGCATAAAAAAGAAAAGACCGATGCTCAAAAAGCAAAGATCTTTACAAAAATCGGTAAGGAAATGGCTATTGCTGTAAAAGCTGGCGGTCCTGATCCAACAACCAACTCCAAGCTTGCACAGTTAATTGCTAAGGCTAAGGCTAATAACGTTCCTAATGATAACATTGAAAGAACAATTAAAAAGGCAAGCTCTGCGGATTCTGCCGCATTGGAAGAAATGAGATATGAGGGCTACGGTCCGGGTGGCGTTGCAGTAATTGTAACCGCCGCTACTGATAATACAAACCGTACCACACCGGAAATCCGTTCATATTTTAGCAAATATAAGGGCAATCTTGGCACAACAGGCTGCGTTGGTTATCTTTTCGAGGATAAGGGCGTAATTATGATTTCCAAGGAAGAGGGTTATGACGAGGATGCACTTATGGAAGCTTCCTTAGAGGCTGGTGCTGCCGATTTTATCTCAGACGAGGATGCGTACATTATTTATACCGAGGATGCTGATTTAGAAGCTGTTGCAGAAGCTATTGAGGCTGCAGGATTCAAGTGTGCTTCAAGTGAGCACGATAAAATCCCTTCAAACTACGTTACTCTTACATCAGAGGATGATATTAAGTATATGGGACTCCTTATCGAGCATCTTGAGGACAATGACGATGTAACAGAGGTTTACCATAACTGGGAAAATTGCGATTAACATAAATAGGAGGGGGTTATGAAAGGCAGAAGCTTAGAGCAAAAAGAGATGTTAAAAGGACAAGCTTTTCACAAACATTCAATGGCAAGCAAGATTAAAAGCTTTTTTGTTAAAGATGGTGCTTATTTGACCATTGGTGCAATGCTTATCGGAACAAGTCTTGGGCTTGCATCTTGTGGTGATAAAAACAATACGTCTTCAACTGAATCTAAGCCTCCATACAGCACAACTGCCTCTTCATTCGACTATCCAAGCTCCTCTGATTTGCCAAATTCTTCAACCATTGATAGTGAAGTGGTTGGCTCAAAAATTGATAACCAAAAACCTGACGAAGGAATAACAGAAGAAAAGACTACACTTGAAGAGCTTTTGAGTGAATATAGTGAAATTGCAAACAATTTTGCATCTTCCAATATTGACAAGATTTCATATATTGATAATGCGCTTAGTACAAGCTTCTCTTATAAAATAAATGAAGATGGGCAAATCACAAGCGTAGTTGTTGCTAATGTTGTGAAAACAGGAGAAACGACAAGAGAACTCAAGATTGCTACTATAGATTTTTCAAATCCAATTGAAATTCAAGACCTTATTGATGGGAATGCTGAAGAAACTATGGTTGTGATTGACAGCCAGAGTGTACTTTCTTTTGATGCAAAAGAAGAGTATAAAAATGAGGATTCAATAATTCAAACTCAAATCGATGAGATTATTGAAAATCAATTGGGCGAAACTAAGATTGAAATTGACGATTATGAGTCGGAAACATTTATTCCAACTACGGTTGCCCAGCTTGTAGAAGAATACGGTGACAAGGTTAATGAAATCTTAAATGAAACGTGTTATAGAAAAATGATTAACAGGTGCTTTCCTATCAATTTTAATCAAGAAAAAATTATTTCTGCAGAATGGATTATTAAAGGTGAAACTGAAATAAACGAAATTGGCTTATTTGTCAAATATCAAGGAAATGGTGATGAAGGTTATCATTTTGTGAGAGCATTGCTTGATAACAATATTTCAATACCTGATTTTCTAAATAAAACAAATATTAAAATCACAAGCACAAGAAAAGAATTTATATATACATTTTATGAAAATCAACAGGGAACAAGAGATGAACTCGTAAACTCAATTTTTGAAAGTTACGGAATGAGCAAGGAATGCCCAGAAGGCACAATAAGATTGTTTGTTGATGGTGGAGACACGATTGATAACAATGTAGGGGAATGTCATCAAATTATTGTTTGTCAAATTGCTCAGGACAAAATAACAAAATTTAAAATTCATATCAAGGGCACGTCGAACGACAGCGAATATATTAGAAATTTAAAAAATAACAAATTTGCTATTTACGAAGAAGAGGAAGTTGTTATATCTGGCGAAAAGGTGGAATGGTCGCTTGCTAACACACAATAATTAAAAACCATAAGGACACAAAAACCAAATAATATTATCTTCTTTGAAGACAAATTAAAACAATTATCTTAAAAAGAAAGGCAAAAATTTTGCCTTTCTTTTTCTATACAGAAAACCCCACGACTATCGTGGGGTTCCGTAGAGGTTTACCGGTGTCAAACAAAAAAGTAGCAGAAGCAAACTAAAACAGCTCCCTCGTCAGAGGGAGCTAAATTTAGTTATCAGTTTTACGGCAACGCAGTGCATATAAATCCAATTCTATGGGGAGCACGGTGGTTATTGATTTATACTTGAAATAATAACTTCTACATTCCCCTCAAGAGAGTATTCACCAAGACCTGCCGGGATAAAATAGCTATCGCCCTTATTAATAACAAAGCTTTCACCATTATATGTAATTTTTCCGTTTCCGTCTAAGCAGAGAACTGAATTAAAGCTTGTTTTATCTGCATTAAATTTAACATTTCCTGCAATATCGAATCTATCAACCTTAAAATATTCGCAATTTGCAAGAGTGCTTTCATCCGCGTTACCATTGCTATATCTTATTTGGTTAATTTCTTCCTCGTTTCTGTTTACAATAACATTTAAAGCATCATTAATATGCAAATCTCTTGGTTTACCATTCTTGCCAATGCGATTATAATCATATACGCGGTATGTAATGTTGGAGTTCTGCTGAATTTCCGCAAGCAAAATTCCGGCGCCAATAGCGTGTACTAAGCCCGAAGGAATAAAAAATACATCTCCCTTTTTGACGGGAACATAATTCAACATTTCTTCAACCTTGCCATCCTTTATGGCTTGAGCAAACATTTCATTAGTTACACCCTCTTTAAGGCCATATACAAGCTGTGAACCGGGCTTTGCATCAATTATGTACCACATTTCTGTTTTACCCAAGCTGTTTGCGTATTTTAACCCATATTCATCATCAGGATGAACCTGAACAGACAAATTATCCTCAGCATCAATAAATTTAATTAAAAGAGGGAATCTGTCCAAATTCTTATCAGTTACAACAGAAAATCCATTTTCATTTATATATTGCTCCATAGTATAGCCGTTAAATTCACCACCTGAAATTGTGTTCATTCCATCCTCGCGAACTGTAAGCTCCCAGCTTTCGGCTATATTATTAAGCTCGGACTTTTTATTATATTCTTCCTTTAATCTATTTCCGCCCCAAATGATTTCTTTGAATACAGATATTAATTTAATAGGTTTTAGCATAATAATCTCCTTAATTTTTATAATTTAATTATATCATTTATTCTTAAAAAGTCAACAAAAAGAGAAGAATAGAGATAAAAAAATAGGGCATAAGCCCTATTTTTACTTAATTTCAACTGTAACCTTTTTATCGTCAATTTTTGCAACGCTTCTCATTACAGTGCGGATAGCCTTGGCAATTTTGCCGCGCTTTCCAATAATCATGCCCATATCTTCCTCGGCAACACTTAAAGTCAAAAGTATTTCATTACCTTCTTCGTGTTCTGTTACAGAAACTTGTTCGGGATGGTCTACAATTGACTTAGCAATGTTACTGAGAACTGTGCTGAGATCAATCATTTTCACACCTTGATTATTCGTAAAAATAATCACCTTTCTGTACTTTAGATTACTTTACGATGCCGCTTTTCTTAAGAAGAGATTTTACAGTTTCTGTTGGTTGAGCACCGTTGTTCAACCACTTTTCAGCCTTTTCAGCGTCAATCTTAACCTCAGCTGGGTTAGTAAGTGGGTTGTAGTAACCGATTTCATCGATAAACTTACCGTCTCTTGGTGATCTTTCATCAGCAACAATTACGCGATAGAAAGGAGCCTTCTTAGCGCCCATTCTTCTAAGTCTCATTTTAACTGCCATTTTGTTTTTCCTCCAATAAATTGAATATATTAAAATTTTTATAAAAAGCCATTAAATCTTAAACGGCATTTTCATCTTTTTACCAAATCCGCCAAATCCGTTGAATTTGCCGGAGGATACCTGCTTCATCATTTTTCTCATCTGCTCAAATTGCTTAAGCAGCTTGTTTATTTCCTCAACACTCGTGCCGCTACCTGCCGCAATCCTCTTTTTGCGAGAAGAAGAGATAATATCAGGGTTTTGTCGTTCCTTTGGTGTCATTGAAAGAATAATAGCCTCTGTATGCATAAGCATATTCTCATCAATTTGAACATCCTTCCCGCTCATACCGGGAATCATAGCAAGCATGCTTTCCAAGGAACCCATTTTTTTAAGCTGAGCTAATTGCTCAAGATAATCAGTTAAGGTAAAGGAATTTTCTTTCATTTTTCTCTCAAGCTCTTCAGCCTTCTTTTTATCAAAGGCCTCCTCAGCTTTCTCAATCAAAGAGAGAACATCACCCATACCAAGTATTCTTGATGCCATACGATCCGGATAAAACGGCTCAATAGCATCCATTTTTTCGCCTGTACCAATAAATTTAATTGGTTTTCCGGTTACGTAGCGCACAGACAATGCCGCACCGCCACGTGTATCACCATCAAGCTTTGTAAGGATAACACCGGTAATTTCAAGCATATTATTAAAGGTTTCTGCCACATTAACAGCATCCTGACCAAGCATAGAATCTATAACTAAAAGAATTTCAGTTGGCTCGGTTGCGGTCTTAATATCCTGAAGCTCCTTCATAAGAACCTCATCAATGTGCAATCTACCTGCGGTATCAATAAATACCATATCGTGACCGTTTTTACGGGCAAAATCCATAGCGTTTTTTGCAATAGATACGGGATTTTTTGATTTTTCCTCAGCATATACAGGAATACCAAGCTTTTCACCAACAATTTGCAGTTGCTTAATAGCAGCAGGACGGTAAATATCGCAAGCTACAAGCAATGGATTTTTGCCTTGTTTTTTATAAAGACCTGCTAATTTTCCCGCGTGTGTTGTTTTACCGGCACCCTGTAAACCAGCCATCATTATAACTGTTGGTGGCTTAGAAGCAATTTCAAGCTTCGCCTGGGTTTTTCCCATTAAGTTAATAAGCTCTTCATTAACAATTTTAACAACCTGCTGTGCAGGTAATAAGCTTTCCAAAACCTCAGAGCCGATAGCACGCTCTGTAACATTTTTAATAAAATCTTTAACTACTTTAAAGCTAACATCAGCCTCAAGCAACGCTAATTTAATTTCGCGCATACCTTCCTTGACATCGCTCGCCGTTAGTTTTCCCTTACTTCTGAATCGCTTGAAGGCGTTTGCAAGCTTTTCAGTTAAACTCTGAAATGCCATAATAACCCCCTTTAATATTCAGCCATTTCTTTAATTTCCTCAATTAAAGAATGAATTTTAGAAGAAATTTCGCCATTATTGATATTTGAATTAATAATCTGTAGCTCAGACGCAATTTCAGATGACTTATCACGCATTTTAATAAAACGTGATGCAAGATGTAATTTGTCCTCCATATCAATTAAAACGCCCTCAGCTTTTTTAAGTACACTACGAACGCCTTGTCTTGAAATAGAAAAGCTATCGGCAATTTCAGAAAGCGAGCAATCTTCATTATAATACATATTAAGCATTTCATTTTGACGCTCAGTAAGAATATCACCGTAGAAATCCAGTAAAAGAGAAATACTAAGATTTTTTTCAAACATAATAACCTCCGCACTGGTGTAAACCAAATTACTTTACAAGTATATCACGCAAAATCAAATTTGTCAATAGCAATTTAATATTTTTTAAATAATATTTGCAATAAATAAAGTTTAGATAAATTCTATAAAAAATGCTAAAAATATCAAATATCTAATATTCGTATATTTAAAGGCTAATTTCCCATTCCCCTAATTATATAAAATTTGGATTTTGTATAATTAGCCTTGAATTTAAAGGCACAGGCTTTGTCTTACTCTATCGCTTGCCCCTTCGGGTTTATACGGCAGTTCGTTCACCGCCACTGGGCTCGGGGAGCCGGATTTTACAAATAAAAGAGTGCTTATATTTAGCTAAGCACTCTTCGTGAAAAGACAATTATTTTTATTTAATTTAATCAATTGTATTATAATTAAATTTTACTTGTTTTGTTTTCGTACTTTTTCTTGGTAGCCTCGCCTCCGCGCAAATGCCTTTCGGATTTGTTAAGTTGTAAAATGTTCCATGCTTGAGTGTATAGCGCAAAATTATAATTAGGTAGTTTTTCAGTTATATCTTTATGTACAGTTGATTTACTAATTCCAAATTTTTTTGCCGTCTCCCTTACAGTTGCCTTGTTATTAATTAAAAATTCAGCCAACGTTTTACATCTTTCCTCTAATGTATAATATTTAACCATAAATTCCTCTTTTTAGGTTGTTTTAGTTAAATATATGAAAAAACTCGCATAAAAATGCGAGTTTTAAACGTTATCTTTCAAATTTAAAAATAGTTGTGTAATCGTAGATTTCCCAAGGATTCAATTCACAACTTGGAAATTCAGGTATGTTAGGTGAATTTGGTGCATGCTGGGTCTCCATGCAAATCGCACATCTCTTTTTTTGCGGAACGTTATTCTTAAACGGTGATTCCTCTTCATTAATGCAGTTTGCAGTATAGATTTGAATACAAGGCTGATTTGTGTAAACTAACATACTTCTTCCGGAATAAGTGTCCTTCAAAGTAGCAATGTGCTTCACTTCTCCCTTATTATTTAAAACATAGTTGTGGTCATAACCCTTACCATAACTCAATATTTGGTTATCAGCATCAATATCTTTGCCAATGCGCTTTTCTGTTCTGAAATCAAAAGGAGTGTTCTCAACAGATAATTCTTTGCCCGTAGGAATTAAATTTTCATCAATCTCAGAAATCTTATCTGCATCTAACCAAAGGGTATGATTAAGAATTTTACTTGAACCGCATCCACATAAGTTAAAATAAGCATGGTTAGTTAAATTCAGCACTGTCTTTTTATCTGTTGATGCCAAATACTTAATTGATAAAGTATTTGTGTGATCAAAAGAATAAAGGACCTTAACGGTTAAATTACCGGGGTAACCCTCTTCCATATCTTCACTAAAATATGTCATCTCTAAAAATATAGTGGTGTCCACTTCCCATGCCTTTGCATTCCAAAGCTTTTTGTCAAAGCCTTTTTTACCTCCATGCAAATGGTTGTCGCCCTCGTTGTTATAAAGCTTATACTCTACACCATCAAGAGAAAATGATGAATTTTTGATTCTATTTCCGAATCTACCGATAATGGCGCCTTGATATCCGCTGTTATTCAAGTAGGAGTCAACATCATCGTAACCGCAAATTACGTCAGCAAATTCGCCTTCTATATCAGGTACATTGATTGAAACAAGAGTTGCGCCAAGCGTAATTACTTTAACACTGGCACCGATTGCGTTGACAAGAGTATATGCATAAACTTCGCATCCGCAAGGCATTTTACCAAATAATTCTTTCTTAATCATTATCAATCTCCATAACCATCAGGATTTTTCATTTGCCAATTAGCAGCATCTAAGCACATTTTGTTGATATCATAATTCGCTTTCCAGCCAAGAATCTCATATGCCTTATTAGGGTTTGCATAGCACTCATCAATATCGCCTGGGCGTCTTTCACAAATTTCATATTTAATCTCGTGTCCAACAGCCTTTTCAAATGCGTGAATAATATCAAGAACAGAATATCCAATGCCTGTACCAATATTGAATTTCTCTACTCCCGTAACCTTTGTAGCTCTGTCAAGCGCCTTCAGATGTGCATTTGCAAGGTCAACAACGTGAATATAATCACGAACACCTGTACCATCGTGTGTTGCATAGTCATTACCAAATACATTTACATGATCATATTTGCCAAAAGCAACCCTTGCAACATATGGCAAAAGATTATTTGGAATTCCTTTAGGATCCTCTCCCATCAAACCGCTTTCGTGAGCGCCGATAGGGTTAAAATATCTGAGAATTGAAACGCTCCATTCATTATCAGAAACATAAATATCAGAAAGGATTCTCTCTATCATTAGCTTGGTTTCACCGTAAGGGTTAGTTGTAGATAAAGGAAAATCTTCATTAATAGGAACAGACTTTGGCTTTCCATATACAGTCGCGGAAGAAGAAAAAACAATTCTCTTACAGTTATGCTTTGACATAACATTACAAAGATTTAAAGTACCGGTTACGTTATTATTGTAATACAACATCGGCTTAGCAACGCTCTCTCCGACAGCCTTTAAGCCAGCAAAGTGAATTACAGAATCTATTGTGTTTTCTTCAAATACTTTTTCAATATCTTCAATATTTAAAATATCACCCTTATAAAACTTGGGCATTTTACCGGTAATCTCTTCAATTCTATCCAAAACGCACAATTTAGAATTACAAAGGTTATCTAAAATAACAACCTCTCTGTTATCATTTAACAGTTGAACTACTGTATGGGAACCTATAAATCCTGTTCCTCCTGTTACTAAAATTGCCATGAAATTACTCCTTTATCTATTTTCCATTATATGATATAATATTTTGAAAGAAAAATCAAGATATTTAATAAAAATACTTGACTTTTTTTAAAATAAATGTTACTATATGTGTATCAAATGATACACTTTTAAAAGAAATGGTGATTTTATGGATATACGAAAGTTTTTGAAAGATAATTTCTTTTTGTTTAAGAATATTCAGGATGAAAAGATTGATTATTTTTTGACCTTTGATGGAATTTGCGAAAAAAAGTTTTCCCAAGGCGAAATAATACAAAGCTGTAGTACATGTGACACCATAGGGATCATAACGAAAGGGAAAGCTATAATCAAATCCGATGTTAATGGTGTAATTATCAATAAATTGGGTAAAAATGGTATTTACGGTGCTGCTGCACTTTTTGATAAGCCAACCTACTCTACTGTAGTTCAAGCTGTAACCGATTGCCAGGTAATTGCTATAGATAAAGGCTTTGTTGAAAAGTGTATCATTGAAAGCAACGTTGTTTCCATAAACTACATTGAATTTCTCGCGAATAAAGTTAGCTTTTTAAACAAAAAAATCAACGCTTACACCGCAAAAAGCGCTGAAAATAAGCTTTATACCTATCTTTTACAATTACCGCATAGCGATAATGAGCTTGAATTAAATGTAGATATGTCAACCGTCGCAAAAATGCTTGGTATAGGACGCGCCACTCTATATAGAGCATTTGAAAAACTTGAAAACAGTGGTGCAATCACAAAAATTGATAAAAAAATAATTTTTAACGAGGTGTAATTATGAAAAGATTTTTATCACTTTTACTTGTACTTATTCTTTCACTTGGAATTCTTATTTCCTGCGGTAACGAGGAAAAAGCCGAAGTTAAGGTAGAAGTACTCAACGGAACAACCGGATTTGGAATGGCTCAATTAATGGAAAAAAACGCAAATGGTGAAACTAATAACAATTATAGCTTCACAGTTCAAAAGGATGCAACTAAAATTCAGGGTGACTTGATAGCAGGCACCGTTGATATTGCAGCAGTTCCAACAAATTTAGCTGCAGCAACATACAATAAGACCAACGGTGGTATTCAAATTTTAGCTATCAATACACTCGGAGTGTTAACTGTTATGCAAAACGCTGATGGAGAAAAGATCGAAAATATTGGTGATTTAGAGGGAAAAACTATATATTGTCCTGCTCAAAACCCAGCGCAAATTTTAAACTTTATCTTGCAAAAAAATAATATAAATGCAGAGGTTAAAACTAGTATCTCTTCACCTCAAGAATTAACAAGTGCTTTTCTTTCTCAAAAAACCAAGGATGAAAGCGGTGTTGAAATCGCTATCGACATTGATATAGCGGTTATTCCACAGCCTATGGCTACTCAGGTTCTTACCAAAAAAGAACAGGCGGGCTACAGAATAGCACTTGATATAACAGAAGAATGGAACAAGGTTTCTGACGAAGAGCTTGTTCAAGGTTGTATTGTTGCCAGAACCGATTTTATTGAGAAAAATCCAGATGCTATAAAAGCTTTCTTAGCTGAATACGAAAGCTCCATTAAATTCACAAATGAAAATCCTGCTAAAGCTGCTGAATACATCGTTAAATACGAAATAGCTGCTGATGCTAAGTTAGCAGAAAAAGCAATCCCGAGTTGCAACATAGTTTACGTTGTTAATAAAGATATGAAAAATAAAATGCAAAACTTTTTAGATGAGCTTGGAATTAAGCTTTCTGAGGGAAACTTCTATTATATTAATGAGTAATTTCAAAAAATATTCTCTTAGAATAGTCAAATACATTCTTATAGCAGCATTTTGGCTGTTAATTTGGGAGATTTGTGCTATTTTGCTCAATGTCCCAGTGCTATTCCCAGAACCCTTGGATGTTATTAAAAGGCTTTTAGAGCTTGCAATAACAAAAGGCTTTATTTTCTCCTCTTTTGCCTCAATTCTAAGGGTTTTTTCTGGGATGCTTATCGGAATAGTTATAGGAATTATTTTGGCAATATTTTGCACATTTTTTAAATTTGCATACGATATTTTTTATCCTTTGTTAACAATTATAAAAGCAACTCCTATAGCATCCTTTGTGTTGGTTATTTGGATTTTTTTGGGAGATCAGAAAACACCTGTAATAATAACAGTTCTTATGATGCTTCCTATTGTTTGGACTAATCTATATGAAGGAATTAAGTGCGTTGACAAGGATTTGATTGAGGTATGCAAAAGCTATAAATTATCTAAATTTAAAGCATTTAAAGCGGTTTATTTTCCATCAGTTATTCCCTACTTTGTTTCTTCACTTGTGTCCGGCATCGGACTTTCGTGGAAAGCAGGAATAGCTGCTGAGGTACTGTGCTCTCCAAAATGGTCAATCGGTGAGGCAATATTTAATGCTAAATATTACTTTAACGGTGTTGATTTATTTGCTTGGACTGTATCTGTGATTGTACTTAGTTTAATTTTTGAATTATTGATTACTCGTTTGATCAAGTATATGTTTAGAAAATATATCGTTAGCACAAGAGGTAAATATGGAAATCAAAAATCTATGTAAAGCCTTCGATGATAAGATAATTTTTGATAATTTTTCATGCGTAATACCGGATGGAAAGGTCACCTTTATTATCGGTAGCAGCGGAAGTGGTAAAACAACGCTTTTGCGAATTTTAGCTGGTTTAGATGACAAATTTACAGGAGAAATTATTAATATAACAAATAGCAAGTCTATTGTTTTTCAAGAGCCAAGGCTATTTCCTTATTTATCTGTTGCTGAAAATATTAAAATCGTCAGAAATGATGATGAACCAGACGAGCTAAAAGAAATACTTAAAATTGTAGAGTTAACAGATGATGCTTTTCTTTTGCCAAGTGAACTGTCAGGTGGCATGAAAATGCGTGTTTCATTAGCACGTGCTTTATATTACAATGCTGATTTAATGCTTATGGATGAACCGTTTTCAGCGCTTGATGAAGAACTAAAAAACAGGATGTTACCTAAGATTTTTGCGAAGCTACAAGGAAAAACAGTTATCATCATTTCCCATGATATGAAAGATGTGGACTTATATTCAGATCACATTATTGATTTGAATTAATTAGATAAATAACCCCAAGGTAAATTCCTTGGGGTTATTTTTAACTACAACCGCAGCCCTTTCCCTTCTCTCTGTCTTGTTTCATTAATTGAACCGAACAAGCACAGGTATCAAGTGTAGGCGGTGAAAATTCATTTACAGGAAAAGCCATAGCTTTAAATAAGGTACAAGGATCATCCTCTTGCGCTGTTGTACACTCTTTATCAGGAATATTGTATTCAGTAGCGTTAACTATCAGTTGAGTAGGTCTTTCAATTTTTACTACTGAGAAAAATCCGAGAGATACAACTAATGCTTTATCTCCTCTATCGCAGAGCTTACCGCTAATATGGTTATAAACAAAATCAGGTATATCATCAATGCAACAGCAGCAACAACACGGGAAAGCCCTTGGTTCTACTACCTTAACATTCAGTATTATTGGGTCAACTGTTTCAAGCACTGCAGTCGGTAAATTATTTGAACAACTACCTTCACATGGCTTTATATTACAAAATCCAGATGCATTTTGCTCGCTCTTAAAGACGTTTACATTTCCTTCACTACCGTAAAGAATAACCTTCTTCTCTACAACAGCAATACCATCAAATTCTTGAATATTTCCCTGTGAAATACATGCTTCAAATACAAGCTTCACGTACATTTTGATATTAAGCTGATAAAACCCTCTATTAAATGGAACATCATTGATATCAATGTAAGCTGACACTATTTTGGCACATTTAGCTCTGATTATTGATGTACGGTCGATAATTTCTTCACCAAAATCTGTTAAATACACTCTAACGTTTTCGAAACAGTCTTTATCTCGACAGGAATCCAAAACTCTATATGTGTCTATGCATATGTTTTCCTTTTGATGCTGGGAAGAACAAAATTTATTATCCAACATAAGGTAATAACCTCCTATTATTTTTGAAGATGCTTCAAAAAGACTTCTTCCTTATTATCATATGCATTGAATAAAATTATGTCATATAAAGTCAACTTATAAAAAAAGGAACCCAACACGCGCAGTTGGATTCCCATATATTTAATTAAAAATGTACATCAATCTATATAAACTACACGAACAACACTCAGGTATTAGTTAAACACTTATTATTCAAGAAATACTTTTTAGCGTAAATTTCATTTTGCATCGGATAATCACCTAATTTAACCTTGTGTATTCTCGTATTCAGCTTAATATTTATTTCAAATTAAATCATACATTGGATTGCCCTCGTTTTTCTAAAATTTCTTTAATAAAGAAACTTAACATAGCAAATACCTCATTCAATTAATTTTGAAGTAAATTAATTAGTACATTGGTTTATCCTCTCATATCTCAGATTTCAAGCAAATGATATTTTGTGAACATAGCAACACCCCAGTTTACAAAAAACATTTAAAATCTCAGATTAACTGATTACTGCGAACTCGAACATTTCTCGACCTTTATTTACCCATTTGTTATATTAATAACATGTGCCGTATATTACCATTTCCGTAATCAGCTTTTAAAACGTGATAAATCGTTCATTGGCCCATCCTCACTCAACATTCTTAAAATTTTGTTAGTTTAAAATGTTGCACACAGGACTTACCGCTATAATTTAGATTAGAGATACTTCTTAATGTTATCTGTTGCGTTTTCAACAGGCATTGAAAGCGTCATAACTAAATTAACGTCATTTTTAGCGGCTAAACTGTCAGCTTCTACAACAAATTTATCGAAAGCTTCCAAATCTCTGTTACAAATTCTAAATGTAGCATCTATAAAGAGATCCGTGATATCGTGGTTACTTGCTAACAATCCAGCTATAAATCCGTATAGTGACTGTGCATCATTTATCATATACTCATCAGAATTGATAAGTCTACAATTGTAATTAAGTGTTAATCTTAAATTGTCGCCCTTTTCGATACACACTACAGAACCCTTTGAGGTCTCCAGTGCGGAATTTATCATCTCGATAAGCGTTTTTGTTTTGCCAGTGCCTTTCACACCGATGATAATCTTCATCATATTGTTGTCCTCCACAATATCTTTTTCTTTCTGATTTAATTATACACTACAGTTATCAAAAAATCAATAGGTTTTGTGAAAAATATCTAATATTTTTCGATTTTTTTCTACTTTTTTAATTATATTCACCTAAAAAAATTAGTTTAAACATAAAAGGTCTGCAAATTAACGCAGACCTCTTTAATTATTTAATTCTCTTGTTGAGCTCTTCTCTCAACTCTTCGTAACCTTCCTTACCCAAAAGCGCGAACATATTCTTTTTATAGCTTTCAACTCCGGGCTGGTTGAATGGATTAACACCCAGCGTGTAACCTGATACTGCACAAGCCAACTCAAAGAAATAAATCAAATATCCGAAGGAATATTCGCTTCTATCATTAAGTTCAAGTACGATATTTGGCACGTTACCGTCAGAATGAGCAAACAAAGTACCAAGCATCGCTGTATGGTTAACATAATCAAGATCCTTGCCGGACAAGAAGTTTAACTTATCTACATTGTTAGGATCAAAAGGAATCAACAACTCATCATTTGCCTTTTTTATGTCAAGGACAGTTTCGAACATAATTCTTGAACCATCCTGAATAAATTGACCCAATGAATGTAAGTCAGTTGAAAAAATAACTGAGCTTGGGTAAATACCCTTGCCATCTTTTCCTTCACTTTCACCATACAACTGCTTCCACCATTCGCAAAGCATCTGCGCTGCAGGCTCATATGCCGCCAAAATCTCAACACTCTTTCCCTGACGGTACAAAATGTTACGGATAGCAACATACTTTAAGCAATCGTTTGTATTAATGTCAGAGCCGGAATAAGCAATTCTTGCGTCCTGAGCACCCTTCATCATTAAATCAATATCAATTCCTGCAACAGCAATTGGCAAAAGACCAACAGCTGTAAGAACAGAAAACCTTCCGCCAACATCATCGGGAACAACAAAGGTTTCATAACTGTTTTCATCAGAAAACTTCTTCAAAGTACCCTTTGCTTTATCTGTTGTAGCAAAAATTCTTTCCTTTGCTCCGTCCTTGCCATACTTTTCTTCCAAAAGAGCTCTGAATACTCTGAACGCAACAGCAGGCTCAGTTGTTGTACCGGATTTAGATACAACATTCACACAAACATCCTTGCCTTCACATATCTTAAGAAGATCATTCAAGGCAGAAGCGCTTATTGAGTTACCGGCAAAATAAATGTCCGGTGTGTCCTTGTTTGGAATATTATTATAGACAGGAGATTTAACAAATTCAATTGCCGCTCTTGCGCCAAGATATGATCCGCCAATACCAATAACAATGAAAACATCACAACTACTTTGAATTTTCTTTGCAGCCTTCTTGATCCTTTCAAATTCTTCTTTGTCATAATCTACAGGCAAGTCAACCCAACCGAGAAAATCATTTCCTTCGCCGGTACGTGATGCCAAAAGCTTTTGTGCCTCATATATTTCTGCAGAAATATTAGCTATATCTTCATTACTTACAAATTTTTCAATAAATTTATTATTTAATTTAAGTGCCATAGTTTTTTACCCCTATAATATATACTTTATATATATTACAACAAGTTAAGAAAAAATTCAACACTTTTTTTATTATTTTTTAAATTAAAAAGAATTTTTTTACGAGTTTTTCTAAATATTCTATGAAAGTAATACTTTTAACACTTTCTAAGGAAATTATTTGGTTTTCTCCCACAATTTTACCGTCTATTTTGTACTCAATTTTGCCAACTACATCACCCTCATTGATTGGAGCGGAAATGTTTTCGTTCAAAATTATTTCTTTTTTAATCAATCTTTCGTTTCCAAGATTTTCAAGCAAACAAAATTTGTTATAGCCTATCAACACATTATCGCGTTCTCCTTTTATGAGTTTTATCTTACCGCACTCCTGCTTTTCATCTTCATATATTGAATAATTTGCAAAACCATAGTCTAAAAGCTTGCAAGCGGCTGCATTTCTATCGTTTGATGTTGGAGCACCCATTACAACAGCTATCAAGTGCAAATCATTACGCTTTGCACTGGCACTTACGCAAAACCCAGCCGTTTTGGTATATCCCGTTTTTAAGCCTGTAATTCCTTTATAGAATTTAACAAGTCTGTTTGTATTGGATAGTCCAAATTCGCCGTTTCTGATTGTATCCATCCATATCGTTGTATATTCCGTTATTTTCTCATGCTTTAACAGCTCTCTTGACATTAAAGCAATATCATAAGCACTTGTTACATGATTACTTACATCATCATCAAGGCCCGTAACATTTTCAAAATGCGTGTTTTTCATACCTAAGTCCTGAGCTTTTTTATTCATAAGATCAACAAATGCTTCTTCACTTCCACCAACATGCTCTGCAAGCGTAAGCGCTGCATCATTGGCAGAAGCAACAGCAACACATTTTATCAGTTCATCAACACTCATGGTTTCTCCGGGCTCTAAAAAAACCTGGGAACCGCCCATAGAGGATGCATTTTCGCTCACTGTCAAAACATCACTGAATTTTAAAGCTTGTTTTTCAATTGCTTCAAAGACCAAAAGCAATGTCATTATCTTTGTTACAGATGCAGGTGGCAAGCTTTCATCCATATTTTTCGAATATAATACTGTGCCGGTGTTTGCATCCATCAACACAGCACTTTTAACATTTATGTCCAAACTGGTATCCTTAATGGACAAAGCAAATGAACAGTTAATTGTTCCAAGCATAATCATTAAAACTAATGTAAAAGCAATTAATCTAATTTTCATATGTACCTCTTTTAATTAATCAAAGTAATTGTTAATGCAAGAAATCCGTTATACAAAAGCCAGAATAAGTGCATAGTCAAGCAAATTGTCCATAATGAATATATCCTTATAGACGCAAATATTGCAAGCAAGCAAAAAAATCCAGCTAATAATAGAAAAACAAAAGCAAAAAACGGTGACAACGATTTAAAAAAGGTAGGATGTACACAAAGCATAAATAGTAATGTTAAAATTAAAAACACAACTATTTTCCCTGCTTCTCGTTTTTTGTATTTTTCACAGCCAAAAATTACTCCGCCTACTATTAATCCAATAAAAGCAAAGGATAGAGCCCATAAAAAATACATAATTTCCAAGGAAATTGCGCTTCTTGGGAAAATATAAATAAGCATAACCCTATCTGCTCTTCCACCGATTACCCAACTCAATATCCCTAAAAATAAACTAAAACAGCTCAATATTATTGAAGGCTTAATTGCAAACAATCGAATGTCGTGTTCAATACGATCAAAAAATATGTTTATTCTTCTGACAAATTTCAAAAAATCACCTCACAATAATATATGAGGTGATTTTATATTTAATTCTTCTTTCTGTTTTTAATTAAAAACTCATCATCTGCAACAATTATCCCATCTTGTACTTTTCTATTATATTCTAAAAGAGAAACTCTTCTTTTCTTCCAAAAAGGTACATATTTATCTGAAATTAATCCGTTTTCTATATTAATTTCGACCAGCTTGTGTAAATGGCACTTATCTTTGGGGGCATTTCCAAACTTGTAATAGCCAACCATTACTCTGCTACCTCTTAAATCGTTTTCGCAGCTATTTGTTGGACACAAGCCTGAATCGAAACAAAACTCCCTTTTAATTATACCTATTGGCTCTTCAAATTCTTTGCTTAAATCTAAATCCTTGTGTGCATAATCCATAATTACATCAAACAAAACACATGAGGGATTTTTTGCATAATACATAGGCTTTGGTATATCATATCCTGTCCATACTCCGCAAACATAATAAGGTGTGTATCCCACAAACCATTTATCTTCATTATTACTTGTTGTTCCGGTTTTTCCTGCAGTGGAAATTTTATTTTTCAGCCCTATAAAAGATGCCGTGCCTTCATTAACGACATTACATAACATTTTAGTCATAATAAAGGCATTTTGCGCTGAGATTACATTATTAGTTTGATTATTTTTTTCCAAAATTTTGTTACCCAGGCTATCCGTCACGTATAAATAAGTTTTTGGGTTAGATATATTACCACCATTTACCAACATGGTAAACGCGTTGGTTACATTTAATAAACTTTCACCGCTTGTCAATTGTCCTAATGCCAAAGAAGACTCATTTTCATCTGCATTTTTATCAACATTGATACCAAATCGCTTTAAATATTCAATTGATTTATTGTTGCCCAAATCTCGCAAAGCTTTTACTGCAACAGTATTTACAGAATGTGATATTGCATAAGAAACAGGCATTAAGCCATGATAAATATTAGGCGAATTTTTGGGCCAATATTCATTATTTGACAGTTGCAAAGGAGTATCATCATAGACGGTAGAATAATTTATTATTCCCTCTTCAAGCCCGGGAAGATAAACAGATAACGGTTTAATGACAGAACCGATAGGCCTTTTTGCATCTATTGCTCTGTTGAAAATCAGGTTGCCTGTCTTTTTTCCCACTCCTCCTGCGATCGCTAAAATGTCCGATGTATATGGATCAATTATTACACAGCTCGACTCAGGATATGTCCCGTTTTGATTGTCAATATATGCTTTGTAATTTTCGTACACCTTTTCAACATAGCTTTGCAAATTTGGATCAATTACACTATAAATATTGTATCCGCCTTTTAAAATCAAGTTGCGGGCAGCTGATACATTTAAATTGTATTTTTGCGACAAATCATTACATATTTCATTTATTAATGCTTCAGTATACCAGGAATATATACCGCTTGTTCTATTGTTTTCAACATTAGAGCTAATACTTAACTTTTCAGATTTCGCTTTTTTATATTCATTCTCTGTGATTAAGTTTTGTGATAGCATTTCTTTTAAGACAAGATTTCTTCTTTTAACATTATTTTGTAAATTCAAATATGGGTCGAACTTAGAAGGATTTTGTACTATCGAAGCAAGAGTAGCACATTCGCCAAGGGTTAAAGCATCTAATTCTTTATTGAAATATAGCTTTGATGCTGCACCTACACCGTAACAGTTTTGTGACATATAAACTACATTTAAATATGCCTCTAAAATTTCATTTTTCCCTAAGCTTTTTTCCAAATTTATTGCCCTGAATATCTCTTCAATTTTTCTTTTGGGTGAAAAATCATTTTCACCTGTTATGTTTTTTATCAACTGTTGTGTAATTGTTGAACCGCCATATCCGCTTTTATCAAACTTGAACAGATAATTTAAAAATGCTTTACCTGTCCGCATCCAATCAACACCATTATGCTCATAAAATCTTTTGTCTTCTATAGCAATAAAGGCATTTTTTAAATTTTGAGGAATATCATAAATTGATTTCCATTCACTGTTCTTGGAGAAAATAGCTTCTTCCTTTAACTCTACGGGATCACCTACCCGTTCACTCCTATCTTGATAATCAAAATAAAACACCTTAGTAACAGTTGAACTTCCCTTTTTTATTAAAGCAATATCAATTCTTTTGTCGATTTTAGCATACAATACTATGGCAAGTATTACTGTTAGAATCAAAATTGCCAGTATTGAATAAATTACTATGTGCTTTGCGGTAGATTTTTTAATTTTTTTCAAAAAATTCACCTCTTTTCGCATACAAAATTATTATTTACATAATACTATTTCATATGCGAATTTAAGGAGCTTAAAATATGGAACAAGAAAATGAAAAATACGGATACGTTAGTAAAATTCAATTTGCAATTTCAATAATTTTTCTATTGATCATAACAATGATGCTGTTTATTTGCTCATATTTACTGCTAAATAGTAAAATAAATCAAATGCATCCTTTAAAAATCAGCAATGAATCCCCTACATTCAACGAAATCAAAAACGAAGAGAAAAACGAATTATATTTGATAAAAGAATACAACGGCAAGCTTGCTGTTTATAAAAATAATGATTTTCAATATGAACTTGATATCTTTGTGTTTACATTGCCGGAAGAGGACAAAAAGCTCTTGTCCCAAGGAATCACCGTTTCCTCAGAACAAGAGCTTAATGACATAATTTCAAGCTATTATTAACGTTTTAAGACAACCGCATCTTCACCTAAAATTGCTTTTAAAGCAAAAATAACATCATCACTTGCTGTTATAGTTAGGTTAGATGCCCTTACATATTTTTTTGCAGCTTCATCATAAAAGATAATTTCTGTGTCACCTGAATACTCCTGCAAAAGAGCAATAATTTCATTAACTATTGGCTCTTTAACACTTTTTACCTTCAAGTAAAGCTTGGAGGCTGCTTTTTTTGCATTTTCAAACTCACTGTTTGATAGAACGCTTTGACAATTATTCAGTATAATTTTGGAAGCTTCCTCATCCTTTTGCGAAAGCTGGCCTTCAACATAAATTACATTATCGACTGTTAAATATGCAGAATATTTTTCAAACATTTTAGGGAAAACAATAAGCTCAATTTCGCCAAAAGAATCTGAAATTTTTACAAATGCCATATTTTCATCATTTTTAGTCTTCTTAACAACTCTGGAAATAACCAAGCCGGCAATTGAAACATTTGATCTGTCCCTTAACGTATCACTGCTTAATATACTGTTGATTTCCATAGGCTTTAACACCGCTAAATGTTTATCATACGAATCCAAAATATGTCCGGAAAAGCATAAGCCCAAAACCTCACGTTCAAATAGCAACAAATCCTTCATTGAAAACTCAGGCAAGTCAGGATAATCAATTTTAGGTATGGTACCTGCAATTTCTTCTCCCGTCATTAGTTGGGTAATGTCAAGTTGTCCGTTAGCGGTAGTCTTGGATATACTATGGGCACCGTCAATAGCTGTTTCATATACCCTATATAACTGTGACCTGTATTTTCCCAAAGAGTCGAATGCTCCCGCTTTAATCAGTGCCTCAACCTGCCTTTTATTTATATCGGTATCCTTTAAACGATAAACAAAATCATCAAAGCTTTCATATCTTCCGTTTTGAATTCTTTCTTCAACTATTGATGTTATAAAGCTTCTGCCCACGTTTTTCAATGCAAGCAATCCAAACCTGATGTTATTGTTTTCTACCGAAAAGGTAACATCGCTAAAATTAATGTCCGGTGGTAATACACGAATGCCCACCTTACCACACTCATCAATGTAATCCGTCATTTTTTCGGTGGAGCCAAGAACAGATGTTATCAACGATGCGTAATACTCATTTGGATAATTGGCTTTAAGATATGCTGTTCTATACGATATGAAAGCATAAGCTGCAGCGTGCGACTTGTTAAACGCATATTTTGCAAAGCTTTCCATTTCATTAAACAATTCAACCGCAACACATTCTTCTACACCGTTATCAGTTGCGCCTTTAATGAAAATTTCCTTTTCTTTAATCAGTTCATCAACCTTTTTCTTAGACATAGCTCTGCGAACAATATCAGCTCTACCATAAGAATAACCGCCTACTTTGCTAAAAATTTGCATTACTTGCTCTTGATACACAATACAACCGTAAGTTGACCTTAATATCGGCTCAAGTAACGGCGTTTTATATATAATTTTAGACTTATCGTGTCTTCTTTCAATATAATTTGGTATAGAATCCATAGGACCCGGACGGTAAAGAGCGATAGTGGCAATTATATCATCAATGCTTTCCGGTTGAAGCTTAGTTAAAACCTGCTTCATTCCTGCCGATTCCAACTGAAATACGCCGTCAGTTTTACCTGAAGAAATAAATTTAAATGTTTTTTTGTCATCTAACGGTACCGTTTCTATATTAAAACCAGGCTGTTTTTTCCTTATTATTTTTTCCGTATCAGATATAATCGTTAAATATCTTAAAGCAAGAAAATCAAACTTTAAAAGCCCAAGCTTTGCTACAGTATCCATATCATACTGTGTTACCGCAACCCCACCATTTGTTGCTAACGGTAAATAGTCGACAATAGGCTTGTCCGTAATTACAACTCCTGCTGCGTGGGTTGAGGCGTGTCTTGGCATTCCCTCCAATGCCATGGCCGTGTCAAATAATTTTTTGATCTTATTGTCATTATTATAAAGAGTCCTAATCTCCTGAACCTCTTCCAAAGCGTCTTTTAAAGTGACATTCAGTCGTTTAGGTATTAGCTTGGAAATTAAATCTACATCATTGTAAGGAACTTCGAGCACTCTGCCTACATCCTTAATTGCCGCTTTAGCTGCCATGGTTCCAAAAGTAACTATTTGCGCAACGTGATCATCACCGTATTTTCTCTTTACGTAATCAATTACTTCGTCTCGCCTTTCATAACAAAAGTCAGTATCAATATCAGGCATACTAACTCTTTCGATATTTAAAAAGCGTTCAAAAAGCAGGTCGAATTTAATTGAGTCAACATCAGTAATTCCAAGCAGAAATGCAACTAAGCTTCCGGCACCCGAGCCACGACCAGGTCCAACAGGAATATCTACACTTTTTGCATAATTAATAAAATCCCAAACTATCAAAAAGTAATCATTATATCCCATTGTATTAATGACCGATAGCTCATATTCGATTCGTTCTCTGTATTCCTCTTCTGTATGCTCATCCGTAAATACGATTTTACCGTCCGAAATTCTTTTTTCAAAGCCACAATACGCAAGCTTTGACAAATATTCTTTGGAAGAAACACCTTCCGGTAAAATAAACTTTGGCAGTTTAGTTACACCAAATTCAAAATCAAAATTACACCTCTCTGCAATTTTCCAAGTATTCTCTATAGCTTCCTTGATGCCACCAAAAGCTTCCAACATTTCATCTTCGCTTTTTAGATAAAATTCGTTTGTGGGAAACATAGAGCTATTCTTTTTTTCAATGGTCGTGTTCATTTGCACTGCCATTAAAACGGTCTGCAAATACGCATCTTCTTTTTGTAAATAATGCACATCATTTGTACAAACCAACGGTGCATTTGTTTCTTTGGACAGTGTTAATATTGCTTCATTTACATCAAGCTGCTCATCAATACCGTGGTTTTGTAACTCAAGAAAAAAGTTGTCCCTTCCAAAAATTTCTTGCATTTGATATATATGCTTTTTTGCACCGTAAATATCTCCTGCCATTATTGCAGAAGGAATGAATCCTGCTAAACAAGCGGACAAAGCGATTAAGCCTTGGCTGTGCTCGCGAAGAACTTCTAAATCTATTCTTGGCTTTACATAAAATCCTTCGGTATAACCGCAAGAAACAAGAAATGACAGATTTTTGTAACCAATTTCGTTTTTCACAAGCAAAACCAAATGATAATATGGTAAATTATTTACCCTTGCCTTTTCAAAACGGGAGCCGGGTGCTAAATATACCTCGCAGCCAATAATCGGCTTAATTCCTTCTTCCTTGCAAGCCTTATAGAATTCAACAGCGCCGAACATGTTACCGTGATCGGTTATAGCCACAGCCTTTTGACCCAGGCCTTTAACCGCCTTGGGTATATCTTTTATTCGACAGGCACCGTCAAGCAAGCTATACTCACTGTGCAAATGTAGGTGAACAAAATTCGACATAACTGCATCCTTTCTAAATTAATCTTCTAATTCATTATAAAATTCCAATATTTTTTCAAGCCTGTGATGCACCCCTGACTTTGATATGGGAGGTGAAAACTGCTTCCCAAGCTCAGCAAAGCTGAGCTCTTTTAACTCAACTCTTTTTAAAGCCATTTCTTGCAAATGCTCAGGCAATCTTTTAATCTTTTCTGTTTCAATCAAGTAATTAATTACAGTATTATATTTGTTTGAGGCCACTATTGCTTTATTTATGTTAGCCGCATCACAATTTGTAACTCTGTTTGCGTTGTTGATAAGCTCTTTATTTATCTTGCTATTCATGATATCAAAAGCAAGGGATGTAGCACCAATATTTGCAAAAAAGTCCTCAATAGCTTCACTGCGCCTGAAATACAAAACTGATTTATCGTTTCTTTTTGTGTACATTGGACACAATCCCATATCATCAAGAAGAAATGATATTTCATTTGCTTTATTTTCATCATCAAACACCAGTTCCAGTCTATATGACTTTTCAGGATCATTTACAGTTCCGACAGTTAAAAAAATACCTTTTAAAAAATACTCCTTGCATTTTCCACACTTGAATATATTTTTCTTAACTTCCGCAAGACTATTATACCTTAAAAACTCAGGTAATATTTTAATTCTGTTTTTTTCATATGAATACATAAAGGTATTCTTGACAGATAATTGTTGACAAAGATTAGTAAAAAACTCACCAACATCACTATTCAACACCTTAAGACAAAGCTTTTCTTCTTTAATTGAAGCGCAAAAAAGCATCCCATAAATTAATGAATAACCACAACAGCTTTTAATTTTATCGGTTGTAATGCAAAGCTCTCTTTTAACTTTTTTTGCAAATGAAACCATTATTTCACCTAATCTATATAAATTATTTCTTCCTTTAACTCCACGCTAAATTCCTTATAAACTTTTGCTTTAATCACATTAATCAGCTCTTGAACATCTGTAGCACTCGCACTGTTTACATTAACAATGAATCCTGCGTGCTTTTCCGATACCTGTGCACCGCCAACTGTAAATCCCTTAAGACCTGACTTGTCAATCATATATGATGCATAACCGTCTTTTGGCTTTAAAAATACACTCCCTGCGCTTGGCAAATCAAGTGGCTGTGATATTTTACGCTTATCAATATATTCACTCATTTTACCATGTATAAGCATTTTATCACAGCTTTGAAGTAATAACTCACTTTCCAAAATAACATGTTTTTTCTCTTTAAAAACTGAAAATTTCTCACTAAAGCAATGCTCTTCTTTGCTTAACTCGATTATTCTGCCGCTTTCAATGTCAAGGACCTTGCTTTTTTTGACAATTTGTGAAAAATCACCGCCGAAAGCCGATGCATTCATATAAATTGCACCACCCACGCTTCCCGGTATTCCATATGCGAATTCTATGCCCGAAAGGGAGCTTTCCAATGCCATTTTGCACAATTTTGATATAGAAGCACCGCATTCTGCTACGATGGTATTGCCTTTAGTATGTGACTTATTCAGATGCTTGGTAGCAATAACAATTCCGTCATACATCCCGCTTGAAAAATAACAATTTGTCCCGTTACCAATTATAAAATACTTTTCGTTTTTTACAAATTCAATTAAATCTACAAGCTCTTCTGTATTTTTGGGAAAAATAGCTATCTTAGCAGTCCCACCTATTCTGAAAGAGACCAAATCCGCTGTATTTACGTCTAATGCAAATTCAATGTGTTTATTATGCAAATAATCTAAAAGTAATGAAAAAAACATATTTATTCTCCTTATAAGAGCATTCTCTATATTATATGAAAATAAATATGTTTATTTACATTTGATCGTTAACGCTTCAAGTAAAAACTGTTATTTCAGAGCTTTTAATAACTCTTTTGATTGATAAATCAATTCTTTTGCAGCATCAAATTGCTTACAGGTCAAATCAATACCGCCAATAATTCTGGCTATCTCATCTACCCTTTCATCATCACTTAAAAGAGTTATATTTGTCTCTGCCCTACCGTCAACCTCTGACTTCTTAATAAAATAATGATTTTCGGCTAAAGAGGCAATCTGTGCAGAGTGTGTAACACAGAAGGTTTGGGTGTTTTTTGAAATTTTTGCAAGCTTTACTCCTATTTTTTGCGATGTGCTTCCGGAAACTCCGGTATCTATTTCATCAAAAATTATTGTCTGTGCGCCGTTTTTATCTGTTAAAGCACTCTTTAATGCAAGCATTATTCTTGCCAATTCACCACCGGACGCAATCTTATTCATTTGAGTAAGATCTTCGCCAACATTTGTAGCAATCATAAATTCCACATCATCACAACCAAGAGAATTCAGCATCAGCTTTCCGTCCCTTTGCGTTTCTTTAACTTCAATTAAAAATTGTACCTTTGGCATATCTAAAAATACAAGGGCTTCTTTCACTAACTTACTTAATTCTTTTGATGCAACGGTTCTTTTCTCATGGAGCTTTGAAGCCAAAACGCAAGCATCAGCATAAAGCTTCTTATATTCGAATTTCAAATCTTCCAATTTATTGTCTGCATCTTCAAAATTCTTTAATTTTAATTCAGCATTTTCTTTAAATTTTAAAATTTCCTCAATATTGCTACCATATTTTCTTTCAAGCTTTTGGATAAGGGCTAGCCTGTCTTCAACCTGTTCTAAGCTCTTTTGCGGATCACTGACCCCATCAAATGTACAAAAACCCTTTGCGCTTTCCGCTATATCTTCAATTTCATATTTAAAATTACTAAGCTTCTCCACCATTTTAACAGCCTCTGCTTCAATATCAGAAATTCTGTTAAGAGCTTCGATTGCCTTTTCTATCAAAACAGTCGCGCTTACTCCACTTTCATTTTGCAAAAGAGCCTTATAAACTGTGGAGGAATTTTTTACTATTTTTTCAGCACCCTTTAGTTTTTTACGTAATTCAATAAGCTTTTCTTCTTCATCTAAATCCTTAAATTTAGCTAAAGCTATTTCTTTTATTTGATACTGTAAAATATCAATCATTGTATCCTTTTGCTTATTTTCTTCTACTAAAGAATTAATTTCCTGCTTTATAGCATTCAGCTTAGAATATATTTGTGAGTATGACTCAACTTCAGCAAAAGCCTCAGCATATTCATCCAACAATCGAATATGATTGGCTTTATTCATAAAGCTTTGGTTCTCGTTCTGACCGTGAATGTTGATAAGCTTAGCACCTACAGCCTTTAATTGCATTAATGTTGCAGGTGTTGAATTAATCTTTACTGTATTTTTTCCATCTATAGTGTAGCTTCTTGAAATTGAAAACACATCTTCTTTATCATAATAGACGCCTAATTCATCACAAAGCTCATAAACGCCTTCATTAACATCAGAAAACAACGCAGAAACTACGGCATGGTTTTGCCCATGTCGTATTAAATCCTTTGATATTTTTGCCCCAAGCAGCATATTTATGGAATCAATTATTATAGATTTGCCGGCTCCTGTTTCTCCAGTCAGCACATTAAATCCATTCCCGAAATTGATATCTAATTTTTTAATAACAGCTATGTTTTCTATGTGCAAAAAATCAAGCATTTTATCTCCTAATTATCTACCCGCAATTTTAGATATTTTGTTAGTAATATTCTTGCTTGCTTCTTCAGATGCAGATACAAGTATTATACAGTCATCGCCCGCAACGCATCCTAAAATATCAACATCATGCAAAGTGTCAATTCCGGCAGCAACAGCCTGGGCTAAACCGGGATTAGTTTTAATTACTACATTGTTTAAAGCGTATTTAATGTCAGTAATTGAAGAAAATAATGCGTGATTGTATGTACCTGTTTTATCGTTATCATTTTTAGGCGCCACGTACTTATATACTCCGTTATCAAGCACCTTAACAAGCTTTAACTGTCTGATATCACGTGAAGCAGTTGCCTGAGTAGCATTAAAGCCCTCACTTCTTAACGCACTGATTAAATCCTCTTGAGTCTCAATGTTATTATTAGCAATAATCTCTAATATTTTTTCTTGTCTCTTTGGTTTCATACCCATCTCCTACTATTCTAAAACAATCTTTTTAATTAAATCTTCGTTTATCGGTTTGCCAAACTTTGAAAAAGCAGCAAGATATTCAACATTTCCATCTCCTCCCTCGATTGGAGATTTTGAAAATGAAGTGCAAATAAGCATGTTCGCCCCGGCACATTCAAGTACATTATTTACTGCGTGCAGCCGTGCTTTTTTGTCTTTCACAATTCCGCCCTTGCCGATATTTGGTCGACCCGCTTCAAATTGCGGCTTAATCAAACTTAAAAAAATCCCGTCATCCTTTAACAGCTTGCATGCTGACGGCAATATCAAGCATTGAGAAATAAAAGACACATCTATGGTTATCACATCTACATATTCGCCAATATCTTGAATATTTAAGTCGCGAGCATTATAATTCTCGATTGAAACGACACGCTCATCCTCTTTAAGCAATTTGGCAAGCTGATCAGTTCCAGAATCTACCGCATATACCTTTTTTGCACCGTTTAATATCAAGCAATGTGTAAATCCACCGGTAGATGCGCCTATATCAAGACAAACCTTATTTTTAATATCAACCTTTGTCATTTCTATAATTTTTTCAAGCTTTAGCCCACCCCTTGAAACATAAGGACAGCTATCAATTATTTCCACAAAAATTTCATCACTGTTATCGACATCAAAAGCCGGCTTTAAAATTGTCTTTCCATTCAATTTTACATTGCCTTCTTCAATCAGGCTTTTTGCCTTTTGCCGACTCTTAACATAATTTTTCTGGAACAAATATAAATCTAATCTCATTATTTGTTTCTACCAACCATATATTTAGCTAAATCAATCAGTGGTCGTTTTGTACCGTTATAATACTTTTCAATAATTGAAATAGCTTCGCCTGTAAACCGATCAACATATCCCTGCGCCGTATCAATGCTCATAAAGGACAGCGAGGTTGATTTACCGTTTTTGCTGTCAGAGCCGACAGGCTTACCAAGCTCATCACTATTTGCAATTTTATCTAAAATATCATCCCTAATCTGAAAGGCAATTCCTAAATTTATAGCATAGCTTTCAATATCATTAATTACTTCAGAGTCGGGTTCATCACAGGCGGCAAAATAGCCAAGAAGCATTGCGCAACGTATAAGCGCACCTGTTTTTAATGAATGCATTCTTTTCAGCTCTTCAAAAGAACCGATTTTTTCGCCAGATCTTAAATCTATCATTTGACCGCCGGCCATTCCACTAAAGCCAGCACATTTCGAAAGAGCAACAGTAGCCAAGCGAATGCTTTTGTCTGAAACATATTGATTAGAGCCCAATACCTCGAATGCATAAGTTAACAAGGTATCGCCGGCCAAAAGCGCCTCCGCCTCGCCAAACACAATGTGGCTTGTTGGCTTACCCCTTCTCATATCATCATTATCCATACACGGCAAATCATCATGTATCAATGAATACGCATGTATCATTTCTAAAGCGCAAGCAAACGGTAAAACCTTCTTTATATCATCATTGGAAAAAAGGCGAAAGGCTTCTATCGTAATAAACGGACGTATTCTTTTACCGCCGGAAAGCAGGCTATATGCCATCACTTTTCCCAAACCGTTATCATCTTTATCGGTTATGTACTCTTTTAACTTATCTTCAATAACCGCACAATTTGCTCGAAGCAATTCTTCAAATTCAGTATTCATCCGGGTTAAAGTCCTTTTCTACAAATTCTCCATCATTATTCACAAGGATTTTAATGGAATTTTCAACGTTTTCAAGCTTTTTATTGCATAGCTTAACTAACTTAACACCTTCTTCAAAAAGCTCTAAGGATTTTTCCAGCGGATTCTCTCCGCTCTCCAACAAATCGACAATTTCTTCAAGCCTATCAAGAGCATCTTCAAAGCTAATATTTTTTTTAGCCATCTATCTTACCTTCCTTACCTACTACCGTTGCTTTTATCACGCCGTCAACAATTTTAACTGATATTTCATCATTTATATCAACATTATCGATACTTTTTATAACTTTATTAGAACCGTCAAACACTGCACCGTATCCTCTATTCAAAACTGCCATTGGATTAAGTGCTATAAGCTTTGAGTTGGTTTTAATAAATCTTTCTTTTTGCTCATTTAAGCTCATCTGCATAGTTGAAGATAATTTTTCGCTAAGAGTAGTCACCTTCAACATGGGAATATCCAGTATATTTAATGGTCTTGAAAATACTTTTGAGCAAGATAACGCCTCAACCCTTGCCTTGCCTGCATTAAAATTATCAACAATACCGCCTATGGCTCTTTCTTTGAACTCATTAAGTCTATACTTTATTTCTTGAACATCAGGTGTAGCAAGCTCTGCTGCGTGCGATGGAGTAGCGGCCCTTACGTCAGCTACAAAATCGCATATAGTAAAATCAATTTCATGTCCGACAGCAGATATTATGGGGATTTTTGAATTATAAACAGAATAAGCCAGCGTTTCATCATTAAATGCCCACAAATCTTCAATAGAACCACCGCCACGTCCGATAATAATCACATCAACCGGATAAAATAAATTAAAATACTCAATTCCTTTGATTAATTCTTTTGGCGCATCGTTACCCTGCACTAATGACGGAAAAACGATAAGCTTGCAGCAAGGATACCTTTTTGTAGCAACCTTAATTATGTCACGAACTGCAGCGCCTGTTGAAGACGTAATAATACCAATGCTTTTTGGATATTTTGGTAACGGAAGCTTATGTCCCTCATCAAATATCCCTTCATTATCAAGCTTTTGCTTCAACTGTTCAAATGCTAAATGCAAAGAACCTATCCCATCAGGTTGCATAGAATCAACATATATTTGATAGGAACCAGCTTGAGAATAAACGCCGATTCTTCCGTGAATAATGACCTTCATTCCGTCTTGGGGCTTAAACTTTACCTTTATAGCAGATGATCTGAACATCACTGCCCTTATTTCACTGCCTTCATCCTTTAAAGTAAAATAAAAATGACCTGAGGCATAATGATGCTTAAAATTCGAAATTTCGCCGACAGCATATATATCCTGTAATAATGCTTCTTCCTCAACTAAAGCTTTAATGTAATTGTTAATCTCAGAAATAGTTTTTGGAATTGGGGGCAACACATTTCCGTCATCGTCAAACCTATAATTCATATATACCCCCTAAGTATTCATTTTAAATATCTTTCTCTTGCCAAAAGTGCAACGCCACACGCATTGTCAGTGCTAAATGAAGGCTCAGCAAAATATACATCACCAAAAGCCCTCGATAATTGTTCTTGTATGATCTTATTACTCATAACGCCACCGGCATAAACTATCTTAATGTTTCCGTACTCTTTGCGAAGATTTGATGTAAGCTTTTCAATAGTTTTTTCCAAAAACGATAAAACAAATGCAGAAACCAATCTTTTATTTTCGGTTTTATTGTACAAGCTTGTTGCTAAATTCTCAACACCGGATAAATTGCATTGAAACCGATTTACGCAAACATTGAATTTTGGGATTTTATCAATATTTTCAAGTGCCAGTTTTTCAATCATTTTTCCACAAGGAAAATCAAGCCCCATTTTAACACCAATTCTGTCAATTGCTTGTCCAGCGTGTAAATCAACGCTTCCACCCAGAATATTTACGCAAAATCCATCACAAGAAGGCTCGGCTAAAACAATTTCAGTTGTTCCACCTGAAACGTGAAATGCTATAAACTTTTCCTTTGGCTTAAATTTGGCTGAATATAAAGCAGCCATAATGTGTCCGCTTTGATGCGAAAACTGATATGCGGGAATACAATACAAAGCAGCTATCATTTCTGCAACAGCCTTACCAACAAGAAAGCACGGCATATACGAATCTTTAGCATCTCGCGGGTATGCCGAATACCCTATTGCAACAATTTCATACTCTGCGTGCTTTTCTTTTATCATTGAAGAAATAATCTGAAAATTTTTAACATGTGCAAAAACAGCATCGCTCTGCCTCAAGCCATTGTTACCGGATTTTACGGGTAACAGCTCCTTATAATTTTCTATTACAACACCATCCATGTCACAAATTGCGCAGGATGTTGTATAATTACTAGTGTCGATACCGACAATTACCTTTTTAGTCATTGATGCTGTTATTTTTAGCAATGTTGTTGAGAACACCGTTTATATATGAAGCGGCACCGTCCTCACAAAACTCTTTTGCAAGCTCAACCGCTTCATTAATCGAAATAGCAGGATGAAGCTTGGAAAACACTATTTCAAAAACACTGATTCTCATTATTGAAAGGGCAGGCTTTGAAATTCGATTAATTTTCCAACCGCTCAAATTATTTGAAATTATCTCATCAATCTTTTCGATATTTTGACACACTCCAAAAAACAAAGACTTTACACTTTCTTCCTCATCATCTTCACAGACAAAATTGTCATAGGCTCTTTCGTAATAAGAAATGGGAGTTTCCTCTTTGTTGAATTCATAGCCGAATATTAATTCAAATGCAAATTTTCTAACTTTTCTTTTACCAAGCATAATAAAATTCCTTAACATAGTATTATATAATAATTATATATTTTTTAGTCAGTAAAGTCAAGTAAAATATTCATAATCGGTGAATATTTTTTCTTTTTTGCATATTTTTATATTTTAACTTGAAAAATACCTTAATTTATGGTATCTTAATTATAATCTTCAAAGGAGATTTCATAATGAATAAAAAAGAAAAGAAAGAAAAATTACCATTACTTATACTTATTCTATCATGCGTTGTATATGCACCTACCAGCATTTTGATCAACTTAGTCTGCTCTCTCACATTAAACGAAAAGCTTTTACAAGCCTGGGCTAATCTTATTATTTTCGCAATATCATTCATAATTGGGCTTTTCCTCTATTTTTTGTTTCATGTTAGTGCTAATAATCCCATAATCAATTACTCTGCGACAATATACACAATTATTTCTTTTATTATCAACACCTTTGTTTTTATTATTGAGGATGGAAAAGTATGGACTAAATACTCTATTATTTTGATTTTATGTTACTCTTTAATAATTGCTTTAACGATCAGATATTTAAAAATTAAGAGTTACTTAATTAAATCTTTAATCTACTATGCGCTAAGCTTAGCTTCATTTTTAATACTAACAGTTGTTATTGCCGGATATAATACAGGAAATCTTGTTATGATATTTATAGGGTCATTCACTATTTTTTATGTAATATCATCTGTAACTTATTTTTATGTTAAGCGTTCATTTGCTTCCTATGAAAATGAAGAAAAGGCTTACAAAAGACAGTTTGATTGAAAAATCGGCACTCCTGCCGATTTTTCTTTTATAAACAAAAAAGGAATTCGCGAACACGAATTCCTTTTGTTGTTGCTTAATACGTTTGTCCAAATTATTTGAACTTGCGCTTTCTTGCAGCTTCAGATTTTTTCTTTCTCTTAACGCTTGGTTTTTCGTAATGCTCTCTCTTACGAAGCTCCATAAGAACTCCGGATCTAGCACACTGACGCTTAAATCTACGAAGTGCACTGTCGAGTGATTCATTTTCTTTAACTCTAATTTCTGCCATTCTATATCCCTCCCCCCGCGTATAGCAAAGAGATTAAATCTCTATTATATTATAGTACAAACATACTGTATTTGTCAATAGAGAATTTACATTTTTTTGAAAAAATTTATTTTACAACAATATTTACTATTTTTCCCGGAACAAAAATCTCTTTTACAATTGTTTTTCCGCTAATAGCTTCTGCAACCTTTACATCATTTTTTGCGGCAGCAATTGCATCTTCCTTTGAAATAGTTTTTGAAACTGTAATCGTTGAGCGAAGCTTACCGTTAATTTGTACAGCAATTTCAACATTATTCTCAACAGTTTTAGCTTCATCGTACTCAGGCCACTTTGCAAGAGACAAGAAACCGTCTCCGCCCATATTGGACCACATTTCCTCAGTCAAGTGTGGTGCAAACGGATTAAGAAGCTTAATAAATGTAGCAAGCTCATCATTGGTTAAAGTGCCAAATTCATAAACCTCATTAATAAATGCCATCATTGCAGCAATTGCAGTGTTGAATTTCATTGTATCAATGTCATTTGTAACCTTCTTAATAAGCTTATGCATTGAACCCTCAAGCTTTTCGGTAACGCCGTTACCCTTAGCAATTTCCGGCAAAGAGGAAACTCTGTCAAGGAATCTCTTACAGCCTCTGATGCTTGCAGGATTCCACGGTGCAGCCTTTTCAAAGTCTCCAATAAACATTTCATATAAACGAAGTGTATCAGCGCCGTATTCTCCAATTACGTCATCAGGATTAACTACATTTCCACGGGATTTTGACATTTTCTCACCGTTTTCACCAAGGATCATACCGTGCGCAGTTCTCTTTTTATATGGCTCCTTACAACCGATTACATCAATGTCATAGAGGAATTTAGCCCAGAATCTGGAATATAGCAGGTGTAGAGTTACATGCTCCATTCCACCGTTATACCAGTCAACAGGCATCCAATAGTCAATTGCTTCACGGGAAGCAAGCTCGTTTTTATTATCAGGGTCACAATAACGCAAGAAATACCAAGATGATCCTGCCCATTGTGGCATTGTATCTGTTTCCCTCTTTGCGGGAGCGCCACAGCAAGGGCAAGTTGTGTTTACCCACCAATCAATCTTAGAAAGCGGTGATTCACCTGTATCAGTAGGCTCATAATGCTCAACATCCGGAAGCTTGACAGGAAGCTGGTCTTCAGGCACAGGAACCCAACCGCACTTATCACACCAAACCATAGGAACGGGCTCACCCCAATATCTTTGACGTGAGAATACCCAGTCTCTTAGCTTATAGTTTACCTTTGAGTGGCCTTTTCCGTTTTCTTCTAACCAAGCAATAATAGCCTTTTTCGCTTCAGCAACCTCAAGACCGTTTAAAAATCCTGAATTACACATAGTACCTGTTGCAACATCGGTAAATGCCGCTTCTTCAACATTTCCACCTGCAACAACCTCTATAATTGGAAGACCGAATACCTTTGCAAAATCCCAGTCACGCTCATCATGGGCAGGAACAGCCATAATTGCGCCTGTTCCGTATGTTGCTAATACATAATCGGAAATAAAGATAGGAATTTCTTTTCCGTTCACAGGATTTATAGCCTTAACGCCTTCCAAGCAAACACCTGTTTTATCTTTTACAAGCTCAGTTCTTTCAAAATCGGACTTTTTAGCAGCCTCAGCCTTGTAATTATCTACTTCATCAATATTGTTGATCTTGTCCTTCCATTTTTCAATGAGTGCATGCTCAGGAGCCATAACCATGTAGGTCGCACCAAAAAGTGTATCCGGACGAGTTGTATATACTACTACCTCATCACCCATGGTAGTATTAAATGTTACCTCAGCACCTTCACTTCTACCAATCCAGTTGATTTCCTGGGTTTTAACTCTTTCGATAAAATCAAGGTCAGCTAAATCATCAATCAACCTTTGCGCATACTCGGTAATCTTGAGCATCCATTGGCTCTTAACCTTGTGAACAACCTCACTACCGCATCTTTCGCAAACGCCGTTAACTACCTCTTCATTTGCAAGAACGCATTTACAAGATGTGCAGAAGTTTACATTCATTTCCTTCTTGTAAGCAAGGCCCTTCTTGTACAGTTGAAGGAAAATCCACTGTGTCCATTTAAAATAATCAGGATCTGTTGTATTAATTTCACGAGACCAGTCAAAGCTATAGCCTATGGACTTTAACTGCTCTTTAAAATGCTTAATATTCTTTTCAGTAACTATGCTTGGATGAACGTGGTTTTTAATTGCATAGTTTTCAGTTGGCAAGCCAAAAGCATCCCATCCCATTGGGAAAAGAACGTTATATCCCTCCATTCTTTTCTTTCTGGAAACAATATCCATAGCTGTATACGGTCTCGGATGTCCGATATGTAATCCCTGACCTGACGGATATGGAAATTCTATCAAAGTGTAATATTTGGGTTTAGAATAGTCAGTTGAAACCTTAAATGCTTCCTTTTCATCCCATTTTTCTTGCCATTTTTTGTCGATTTGAGTAAATTCGTATTTCATTTTTTGCTCCCCTAACCTATAATGCTGTTAATATCTATTTCCTCGGCATCAGCCCACAACTTTTCAAGCTTGTAAAAGCCTCTGGCTTCGTTTGAAAAGACGTGCACTATAATGTCGTGACAGTCAATGATTTTCCATTCGTCAGAATCGGTTCCCTCAAGCCTGACATATGGCACCTTGCCAACGCCTAACTGATATTCAACCTCATCAGCCAATGTTTTAATTTGTGTACTGGAATTACCTGTACATATTACAAAATAGTCAGCAATTATTGTTTTTTTATCAATTTTCAAGAGTTTAATATCTCCTGCTTTTTTAGAATCCAAAACCTTTACTGCTGCACAAGCGATTTCAAAAGATGTAGAATTTTCCAGCTCGCCATCTTTTACGTTAAATAGTATATCCATTTATTCCTCCATAGAATCCAACAGATTTTTATTAGTTAAATAGTAATTTCGGGCATTTACCGTATCGGAATCAATTTGTTTTCCTTCTTCAAGCAAATTCTTAATGGTCAGGTCGAAGGACAGAACCATTGTTTTTCTCAAAACCTCAAATTGCTCTTCCTTGTTTTGCGCTTTTCTTATATTATCGTAGAAAAAATCTCTTAACAAAACGCAATCCTCAAATTGCCTACCCTCTTCTATATAATCAGCCAAGTAAATAATTATTTCAAACAAGGACATATTGCTTCTTCCGGTAGTATGATAATATATACCATCATATACCTCTTTATCGACAATATCCTCGCCGAAAATCCTTTTTGCATACTCACAGCCTGTTTTTGCATGCAGCAGCTTAGGCACTAAATTTTCCCTGTTAATCGATATTGCATACTCATCACATAGAGATAATTGCTTTTCCAAGCTGAAATCCTTGGTTATATCGTGCAGAAGCCCCGCAAGTGCCAGCTTGTCCGATTTTTCAGGCATAAAAATCATACCAAGAGTGTATGCTTCCTTTTTCACACCAAGAGTGTGCTTATATCTTTTTTCCGTTTCAAGCGTTTTTAACACGCCGGTTATAAATTCATAATCATAACTCATATAGTGCTCACATCCTTATACAAACCGTGATTGATTATATAGTCAGCCACCTCGGAAGGTAAATAACGATTACGGCTTTCCGTGTCAAGCGATTCCCTTATTTCTGATGAAGAGATCTCAATAATTTGAGTTTTTAACGGAATAATTTTTGCATTAAATTTAGCTTGATAATTCTGTATCTTTTCTGAAATTTCGATATCAAGCCGCTCATCACATTCACGCCTTGCATAAACAATAGTCGCATTAGCAAAAATGTACTCAGGCATATACCATGAATCAAGAGTTAACAGCATATCTGTACCACATAAGAAATAGATGTCATCATAACCCATATTTTTAATCTCACGTATGGTATCCGCTGTATAGCTTTTGCCCTGTCGGTTTATTTCCAGATCAGAAATCTCTATTATTTTCGACAGATTTTTAAATGCCAAATCAGACATATTCAGCCTATCCTCAGCACTTACGGTCGATTTACGACTTTTGTGAGGAGGAATAAGCACAGGGATAATAAATATCTTGTCAAAGTCAAACTGCTCCGTAAACGCCTTTAACGCACTTACATGTCCATTGTGAGGCGGGTCAAAGGTGCCACCGTAAATACCTATTCTCATCATATTTTTGTTATATCTATTTTTCTGTTTTTCTCAATATCGGAAACACGATACAAAACAATCTTTGTTCCGATTACTTGTACAACCTGGGCATCTATTTCCTCAGAAATCATTTCCGCCGTTTCTTTAGCAGAATTTGGTGAAGTTTCCAGGACCTTAATCTTGATTAATTCTCTTGCATTAAGAGCATTTAAAAGCTGAGTGCAAAGCTCATCAGTTATGCCGCCTTTACCAATTTGAAAAATTGTATCCAATTTTACAGCCAGGCTTTTCAGGTATGATCTTTGTTTACTTGTCATGATAACACCTTCGATATTTTTTTAATAAAGCTTCTCATTGCAACGCCTCTGTGACTAACCTTGTTTTTCTTTGCCAAATCTACTTCGGCAAAGGTTTTACCAAAAGGCTCATAATAGAACAGCGGATCATATCCAAAGCCGCCATCCCCATGTCTTTCGGTCAATATTTTACCATAACATTCGCCACGTACAGTGAAATCCTTTGAATGGTCAGGAAAAACACAAGCCATTGCACATACATACTTCGCTCCACGCTCACTTTCTCCCTCGAGCTTTTGAAGCAAAAGATCATTATTGGCCTCATCATCACCGCCGGAAAAGCGTGCAGAATAAATGCCGGGAGCGCCACCTAAAGCATCAACACAAATGCCGGAATCATCAGCTATTCCAATATAGCCAAGCCTTGCAGGAACAGATGCCTTTGCAATTGCATTTTCCTCAAATGTATTTCCGCACTCTTCAATCTCACCATAATAGCCTATATCATCAAGTGACAATACGGTTATGTCTAAATCAGAAAGCTCGCGAAAAAAAGTTCTGAGCTCATGAATTTTATTCTTATTTCTTGTTGCTAAAACTACTTTTATCATATTTATTCAAACAACGCATCAATAAAATCGTCTGCGTCAAACTTCTCCATATCATCAATTTGCTCACCAACTCCAATATACTTAACCGGAATATCAAGCTCATTCTTAATTGAGAATATTATACCGCCCTTAGCAGTTCCGTCAAGCTTAGTCAGCACTATACCGGTAATATCTGCGGCATTTTTAAATTCTTTCGCCTGATTAACAGCATTTTGACCGGTCGTAGAATCTAATACAAGCAAGGTTTCTCTTGTTGCATCAGGTATTTCTCTTGTAACCACCCTGTCAATTTTAGCAAGCTCATTCATCAAGTTTTTCTTATTGTGCAAACGACCGGCTGTATCAACAATGAGCACGTCAGCATTTCTCTTTTTAGCAGCATTGATTGCATCAAAAACAACAGCAGCAGGGTCCGAGCCCTCTGTGTGCTTAATTAAATCAACACCGGCTCTGTCAGTCCAAACGTTTAATTGGTCGATAGCAGCAGCTCTGAATGTGTCTGCGGCCGCAACAACAACCTTTTTGTGTTGTCTTTTGAGTGCCGCCGCGATTTTTCCAATAGATGTTGTTTTTCCTACACCGTTAACACCAATTACAAGTATTACCGTCATATCCTTGCCAAAGCTTATCTCTCCGCCTTGTCCAAGCATTTCGCGCATTATTTCCTTAAGCGAAGCCTTAACATCATCAGAATCCTTGATTTTGTTTTCCTTTATTTCTTCTCTTAGCTTAGTCAAAATCTCATCTGTTGTAACAGCACCAACATCAGCACAAACAAGAATTTCTTCAAGCTCCTCCATTAAGTCCTCATCTATCCTTCTTAAGCTCTTGAAAAGGTTGGAAAAGGGCTTAAATAACGCATTTTTTGTTTTTTGAAGTCCTCTTTTAAGTTTTTCAAAAAAAGACATATTATCTCCTTATTGTTTAGGACCATCGTCCTTTAATATATTATCCTTACCAACATCATTAACATCCATAGTAAGAACCTTGGAAATACCCTTTTGAGGCATTGTTACACCGTATAGACGGTCTGCAATTTCCATTGTTCCACGACGGTGGGTAATAATGATAAACTGGGTTTGACCTGAGTATCTTTTAACGTACTGACCAAATCTTGCAACGTTAACATCATCAAGTGCCGCCTCAATTTCATCAAAAATACAGAACGGTGTTGGATTTACTTTCAGAATTGCAAAAAGTAATGCAATAGCAACAAATGCCTGCTCACCACCAGACAAAAGCATAAGACTCTTAATAACCTTACCGGGAGGCGCGGCCTTGATTTCAATGCCGCAATTAAGAATATCATTTTCATCCTCAAGTGACAGCTCAGCATGACCGCCACCAAACAATTCTTTAAATACTAAGTTAAAATTCTCATTGATAGCACGGAATGCCTGGATAAAGCTTTCCTTCATCTTGGTTTCCATATCAACAATTATTTTTGTTAAATCCTCTTTAGCGGACTTTAAATCAGTTAATTGAGTATTGTAATAATCATACTTCTCTTTAACTTCCTTGTACTCATCCATTGCATTTGGATTAACATGACCAAGAGCACGAAGCTTGTTTCTGCACTCAACAGCTAAAGCGTGAATTTCCTTGCGGTTTTCAGAGGTAACCTCCGGATAACCAAGCTCAACTGCGGTAGAATAGGTTAAACCATAATCCTGGTACAATTTGTCAACCATATTGTCAAATTGCAGCTTTAACTGCTCAAGATGGCTCTTGCTTTCAGAGTTAGAACGAATTACAAGCTCTTTCTTTGATACAATGTCCTTGTATGTTTTGTTAAGCTCTGTTCTCTTTTGCTCTAAATTAGCGATTTGTGCAAGCAAGTCATCTCTTTGACATTGTAAGTTGTTCTGCCTTTCTTGTGCATCATGATATAGCTTTCTGTTATGTGCCTTTTTCTCGCCGGAAGAAGAAACAGCCTCATTATACTGCTCCATCTTATCCTTTCTTTCTTTAATGTCCGCCTCGATTTCATCAAGTCTTTCCTTAGCACTCAAAATCGCAGCAACAGCAGCTTCAATATCCTTGTTTATTGCGGTAATTTCAATTTCCTTATTTACTATCTTACGTTGAATGGCTTCAACCTCATTTTCTGTTTCGCCCTTCTCCATATCAATATTAAATCTTCTTTCGGAAATGGTGCTGATCAACTCTTTAATCTCTACCTGTTTTAGCTTAAGAGCCTCAACCTCATTTTTGTTCTTCTCTTCTTCATCAAACAGCTTTTTTGTACTGTCCTCAAGTCCTTCGATTTGATTTTTGGAAAATTCCATTTTTACAATTAGGGAATCGTACTCAGTTTTTTCATCCCTGTAAATTGTATCCGTCAAATCATATTGCTGTTTATCAGCTAAACGAATTGAAGTAAGCTCTCTTAATCTTTCACCAAGCTTTTGACCTACAGCTTTAATATCATCAATTCGCGAGATGAGTTCAGCCTCTTCTTCTTCCATCCTTTTGATATCAACACTACGTGAAAGCATTGTACCTTCTTGCTTTACAGAACCACCGGTAAACGAACCTCCAACGTTAATAATTTGTCCATCAAGGGTAACAACCTTTACTTTGTAATTCTGCTCTTTTGCCATTTCTGTAGCATTGTCAATATTATCAAATACTACAGTTCGACCAAGTAAAGAAGAAAATATTTTTTCAAATTTACTGTCAAACTTAATCAAGTCATCAGCGACACCAATATAGCCCTTATACTTTTTCGCATTAAGCATTTCCTGGGTAGGATTTTGCCCGCTAACCGAGCTTATTGGATAGAATGTTGCCCTACCAACCTTATTTTCCTTAAGTGCCATAATACAAGACTTAGCAGTTTTTTCATTATCAACAACGATATGCTGAAGTCCAGCACCGAGCGCAGTTTCTATTGCTGATATATATTCATTAGAAACAGAAATCAATGTAGAAACAGGTCCATAAACAGTGCCGCAGCCTTGAATTTCGCCGTTTTTATATGCGTTCATTATGAAGCCTACGCTCTTTGCATATCCCTCAAAAAGCTCTTCCATTGAGTTCAAAGCATTTATTCTTTCTCTAAGTGCAAGCTGCTTAGATTTAAGAACATTCATTTCTTCCTTCAGAGCTTCATATTTTTCTGTTTTTTCATCTATTTCGTTGTTTGTAGCTGTTAGTCTTTCTTCTAACTCACTAAGAGTCGCTTCATACTTAGCTAAAACCTTAGCTTGGGCATCTGCCTTATCATTAAGCTCATCGAAATCAGCTCTGTATTTTGCAATATCATTGCTGATTTCTTCCCTTCGCTCGTCTCCATTGAACTGAGTATTTTCTAAAACCGAAAGTTTAACAACTATTTCGTTAGCATTAGCTTCAAGTCCTTTAATCTCTTGGAATAAGCGTTCTATCTCTTCTTCAGCTTGATCAACCTTTAGCTTTAGCTCTCCACCATTTTTTTCCAGAACTTCTTTTTCTTGTTTTGCAGATTGCAAAAGCTCATTAATCCTGTCATAATTAGCTTCTTTTTCTTTAATTTCAATCTCACAAAACTCTTTTTTGGCATTAATTCGCTCCAGTTCTTCGATCTGAGCGCTTGAAGACATCTTTGCATGCTCAACATCATTTTCCATAACGCTTAGCTCTCTATCAAGATTGCTGATAGTATTGGAGCAAGAGTTAATCTGTGTTAGAATTGCTTCACTTTCCTTACGAGCTTCAATGATTTTTTCGTATAATGCTGCATCTTTTGTTTCAAGCTTTCTGATGGTTTCATCGGTTTGCTCTAATTCTTCCTCGGATAGTTGAAAAACCTGTCCTTGCTTTTCAATATCAGCTTTAGTTTTTTGTGAATCATAAATCCACAAAGAAACCTCGGCTTCTTTTCTCTTGTCATATAACTCGTGGTACTTTATCGCCTTATCGGCTGCAGTTTTCAACGGACCGATACGGTTAGCGTATTCGTTATAAATATCAAATACACGTTCCATATTATCTTCAGTTGCCCTAAGCTTTCTTTCGGCATCCTCTTTTTGATATCTGCTTTTTGCAATTCCGGCAGCTTCTTCAAAAATATTTCTTCTGTCCTCACTCTTTTTAGAAATGATTTCAGCAATTCGACCCTGACCGATTATAGAATAACCCTCACGGCCGACACCTGTATTCATAAAAAGCTCATGAATATCACGGAGCCTACACGGATTTTTATTGATCAGATATTCACTTTCTCCAGCACGAAAATAACGTCTGGTAACTGTGATAGTGTCATATGGACTATTTATTCTTCCCTCTTCGGATGAATTGTCAAATGTAACAGATACCTCGGCATAGCTCATGGGCTTACGAACCTCAGTACCAATAAATATTACGTCCTCCATTTTTGAACCACGAAGAGTTTTTGTGGAAAGCTCACCAAGCACCCAACGCATCGCGTCAGTGATATTAGATTTGCCACTTCCGTTAGGACCAACTATAACCGTGGCGCCATCATCAAAATACAAGGTTGTCTTATCCGGGAAGGACTTAAAGCCTTGTAGCTCAAGTGACTTTAAACGCATGAGTTTTCCTCCTTTATTTCAGATATAATCGTTTTGTTATCTAAATCTGGATTTTCATAAACTAAAATGTTTTTCAATCCAAACATTTTTTTCCATTCAATAATATTCTTTCTTTTGTGTCCTACAACTTGAGACACAAATCCCTTTGGACACGTGATATGCATAACCTTATTTTCAAAACTTGTGCCAAAATCTACTGTTGTAGTCAAGGTAGTACATATATCCTCAAAAATCAATCTGCTTTTAACCATTTCACCAATCGAGGGCGAATTAGGTCCTGCGACATATGTATCTTTTGAGTGAAGATTTTCACTATCACTTAGCCCTATTCTTATACAGTTAACATTGTGTTTTGTAAACACTCTCAAAGCTTTGGCGCTTCTTTCAACAGCTTCGTCAACCGATAAAGCAGTGTACTCACCACGCACAGTCAAACACTCAAGCTCAGTTTGCTTAAAAACAATAGTAGGATAGATTCGCGCAGCAGTAGCACCCAGCTTACATATTTGCTCAGCACAGTAAACCTCATCTTCTGTAGTTGCGCCGGGTAAGCCAACCATCATCTGACCTACAAAAGGAATACCGTTGTTCTTTAAAAGCCTTGTTGCATTAACTGTATCAGCTACCGTGTGTCCTCGCTTAAGGTAATCAAGTACACTGTCATTCATTGACTGTATTCCAAGCTCAACACAGGTAATTGTATATCCCTTTAAAATATCAATTATTTCTTGGGAAATATAATCAGGCCTTGTTGACATTCTGATACCAACAGCCTTGCCTTTTTTCACATAGTCCTGAGCAATATCAAGAAGCCTTATCATCAAAGCTCTGTCAATGCCTGTAAAAGAACCGCCGAAAAAGGCAATTTCACATTCATCCTTGCCCGAAGCTGTTGAAAGTACATCCTCAATAGCTCTTACAACCTGCGCTTCATCAAATTCAACAGTACCGGAAATGTATTTTTGGTTGCAAAATATACATTGGTTGGGACAGCCAAGATGCGGAATGAAAACAGGAATATTTATGTGTCTCATTTTACATCAAATAAAGCTAATGCTTCCTTGGCTGCATTTTGTTCAGCTTCTCTTTTTGTCTTACCTATGCCCTTACCAATAACATTTGAGCTAAGCTTAACCTCAACCTCAAATGTTTTTGCGTGATCGGGTCCTGTTTCCTTTACACAAATATATTGCAATTTTTCTGTGCCCATTGCCTGAACAAACTGCTGTAAAGTAGTTTTATAATCGTAAGCCATTTCATCCTTGGAAGCGAATGCAATTTCTTTTTCTATAATTGGCAAAAGAAATTCAGAAACCCGTTTCTTTGAGTGGTTGGAATCCAAATAAATTGCGGCTAAAAGCGCTTCAAAAGCGTTTTCAAGGATTTTAGGGTTAGTCCTGCCCGTTTCCTCTTCGCCTTTGCCAAGGAGCAAATAAGAGCCTAAATTTATCTCATTTGCCAAAGAGGCTAAAGAACGCGAGCAAACAACAGACGCCCTTATCTTCGTAAGGTCTCCTTCGGGCTTGTCCTTATACTTATCATATATGTATTCGCTAACCACTAAGGACAAAACACTGTCTCCTAAAAATTCAAGCCTTTCATTACATTGACAAACTGCCTTTCGCGCTTTCTGTTCGTTTGCATAAGACGAATGAGTAAGTGCTGTCAAAATAATATTTTTGTCCTTAAAAGTATATTTTATTGTTCTTTCTAGACCTTCAATAGGTAAATTACTCACCGTCAATACCTCCTTTACTGTACCGCTTCCTTCACCCTGTTGATTATGTTGGATTTGCTGTAGTTTACCGCTTGAGAAATTGCACTGGCAATGTTTTCGGCCTTGCAGCTTCCGTGGGCTTTAATAACCGGCTTAGACAATCCCAACAAAGGGGCGCCGCCATAGCTTGAAGCATCAAATGTAGTTTTCAAACCCTTCAGCTGATCCTTTACAAGTAAATAAGAAAGCTTGGTTTTTACGTTTGATTTAAATATTGATTTAAGAGTCGATAAAATAAACCCGCCCATACCTTCTGCCAATTTTAATGTAATGTTACCGGTAAATCCATCGGTAATAAGTACATCACATGGTGAATTGGGTATTTCCTTCGACTCCACATTTCCAATAAAGTTAATATGCTCATTTTTACTGAGTAATTGATAAGCAGCTTGTACAACAGGTGTACCCTTATGCTCCTCTGTACCGTTATTTAACAAACCTACTCTCGGCTTCTCTACCC
>SVRE01000054.1 GCA_015065005.1 Oscillospiraceae bacterium | reverse complement strand
ACTGCTAGTTGAAGATTGGTTGATTTTTTACAATACAACTAGATTAAAAAACAGGAAAAGGTGATTTCCTCTTCCTGTTCTTTGTCATGGTTTTTTATTTTTTGTGCACTAAATGGGGTTCACTTCACTATGGCGGGGTTTTCTATATACAAGCAGAAAGAGAGGACAATTCAGCTCAAGCTGAAATGCCCTCTCTTTTTAATGAAATTGTAGCTATACCGGAATAAAATCCTTGCTTTTGCTCTATTTTGATACGCCTTAATTTCTTGCATCGTATGAGCTTATGATATGCTCTGCAAAAAGATAGCCCAGCTTCAATTCGCTCATTGAATCATAGTGAGGCAGGTCGGGGTTTTCCTTTGGCTCATACTTTGTTGTCAAGCCCTCCTCTATGGTTGAAAAATACAAGTTCAACGGGGATTCGCTTGCAAAACGGGCCTTCGCCTCATTAACAACCTCATACCGTGGGAAAATAGTACCCTCTTGAATTCCTGCATCAATAAAATATATTCCGCCACAGCTTGCATACTTGCCAAGATCTTCCCTTAAAAAGGAAACAAAGCGCTTTTGGTTGTCATAATATTCATCGGCAGTCTTTCCTATCGCATCGCTTTCTCCTTGCATCCAGCATATTGCGTCAAGGCTTGCGTTATAATTGCTCTCCAAAAGCGCATCCATATATGTTTCTGTGAATTTTATGCACGCCTTATAAATATCGCCGCGGTCTTTTTTCTCAAGCCATTGAGTTTTAAGGCAGCTACCCGAATACGTATATTTCAAAATTACAAACGTTTCGCCGGGACATTCCTCCGTCAGTCTCTCGGCAATTCCAAGCTCAGGGCCAAAATACTCACTCTTGTGTCCAAAGCCGATACCTGTTTTTACAAATTCGCCATTTGAGGAATTAAGCTGATTGTCAACGCTGTAATTTATCAAAACGTCAGAAAAGCCCTGCTCATATACACTATATTGCTCCTTTCCGACATTTTCCTCCAAATAGCTATTCAAGGCGCAGCCCGTTGCATTGCTCTGGCCAAGCAACAAAACCACCTTGACGCTCTTCCCTTCGCCATTGCCCAAATTTGTCGGTTTTTTAAAATCGGTGTTCAGTTCAAGATGGGTGCTTTCGTTACCTTCGCTTTTGCATCCAAGCATCAGCATTCCAAAAGATAAAACCAAAACCGCTAAAGCCACAAATAAAATCTTACGCATTTCGCCCTCCAAAAGGTGCAATAATTAACTATATAATATCACTCTTATACGTCTTTTTCAAGGAACTAAAGACATTTTTGCTTTTTTACGAAAGAGCAAATAAGAAAGGAACGGATTTTGAGTTTATTTAATTAAAGCTCTTTTACGGTAACGCTCTTTACAGCGATACTGCCCTGCTCACTAAAAACGCCTAAGAATGTTCCTGTAAAGGACCTGCCGTTTACCTCTGTGGCGAGTAATGAGGTTGCGCCCTTGCCTAACTCGATAAGCTCTCCGTTATTCTCATAGAAGAATGTGTACCATTCATCGTTGGCTACGAGCTTAAGCTTAATATTGCCTTTATAGTCAATTTTTTGACTTGCAACGGTGACGTTAATATCTGCTACTTGCTTGCGCAAACAAATTTTGTAGTCATCCTGCTCTTTGGTTACAAAAATATCGTAATGATAGTCATTATTATAGTAGGCACAAATACCTGAGCGCTGACCGCACTGTATTTCCCCTTCTAACCGTGCTGCCATTTCTACATCAAATTCCTCTTGGCGCACAGCTATCATTGTGGGATGTCCACACCTTGTGGAAAGGCCATCGTTTCCGCCCTTTAAGGTAAGACGTCCCTTTTCTAAAATGTAGTTTTCTCTTATTGGGTTGCGGACAAAGCTCCATTTTAAATTCAGTTTGTCACTATCAAAGCTATCATAAAAGTCACGGCTTACAAGCTGTGGTATGGGTCCCGGTAGCGGCCCTTCCATTTCAAAATCAATTTTGCCATCGTTTCCAACAACGGGCCATCCATCCCCGTTCCAGATAAGGGGGGATAAAAAGCTTTCCCTTCCGATATGGTGAAGCTGCATATTTTTAATAGGTCTGATGGCAAGGCAAACAAGCCACCAATTTCCGTTTTGGTCCTGTACTATATCGGCGTGTCCCGTGGCTTGAATAGGGCCCGGGGTGTCACGATGAGAAAGGATTGGGTTATGGGGGCATTTTTCATACGGCCCGTAAATATTTTTTGCGCGTTGCATGGTTTCCATATGTCCGTACTCGGTGCCGCCCTCTGCAAGCATCAAATAATAATAACCGTCTTTCTTATATATGTGTGGTGCTTCGGGATATCTACCGCCGCAGCCATAGGAAATAAGGGTTGTCGGTGCGTGCTTTTTTCCTGTAAACGGGTCAAGCTGACAAAGGAAAATAGATACTCTGCCCTGTTCATCCAATCCGTTTGAAACAAAATAGCACTCTCCGTCATCGTCCCAAAACAGTGATGGGTCAATTCCGCCTTGGTCAACGTAGGCAGGCTCACTCCATTTTCCGTAAATGTCCTTTGTATGTACAATGAAATTGCCGCCGTTGGAAACATTGGTAGTGGTCATAAAAAAGACACCGTCATTATATCTGATAGTAGGCGCGTAAATGCCACCTGATGCTTCCGCACCCTTTAAGGGAAGCTGGGTATCTGTAACAAGGCAATAGTTAATCAGCTCCCAATTTACAAGGTTCTTGCTGTGATAAATAGGAACTCCCGGAAAAAACTCAAACGTAGAGGTAACGAGGTAAAAGTCCTCGCCCACACGGCATATACTCGGGTCGGGATTAAAGCCCGGAATAATCGGATTTTTGTATTTCATATTCTACACCACCTTTTGTTATATTGTACCATATTATAAAGAGCTTTTCAATGATGTATTTCACAAATTTGTAAAACAAAAAGGGCAGAAAATTCTGCCCTTTGTATTTTAATCTTGCGGTAATTCCATATTGAAGGTAGCTCAAATTTTTAACCGACTAAGCTATGTTAGCTGTATGCCCAATGCGTATATTGAGCTAACATTTCAAGTGTATCATTTTTCAAAAGACTCATCAACACCTTTGAGCCTTGACACGCCTGTTCTAACGGCTGCATCATATACTGCCCTTGCCACAGCTTTTCCTACCCGTTCATCAAATGCCTTTGGAATTATATATTCGGCACAAAGCTCATCATCACTTATAAGAGCTGCTATTGCATAGGCTGCCGCTTTTTTCATTTCCTCATTTATCTCTCTTGCCCTTGCATCAAGCGCGCCACGGAATATACCCGGAAAGGCAAGCACGTTGTTTATCTGATTATTGAAATCGCTTCTGCCCGTGCCAACAACCGTAGCACCTGCGGAAATAGCAAGGTCGGGTGAAATTTCAGGCACGGGGTTTGCCATTGGAAAGACAATTGATCCTTTAGCCATTGATTTTATCATTTCCTCGCTCACTATATTCGGTGCGGAAACACCAATAAATACATCGGCACCCTTCATAGCATCGGCTAAAGAGCCATCTAACTTTTCCTTATTTGTAAGTCTTGCAAGCTCCTTTTGAGGGGCGGTCATTCCCTCCTTGCCATCAAAGAGAGAGCCCGCCTTATCGCAAACAATAAGATTTTCAGCACCCATACCTATGAGGAAGTTGGCAATAGCTATGCCTGCACTTCCTGCACCGTTGATAACTATATGTACGGTTTGCAGCTCCTTATTTACTACCTTTAGTGCGTTAATAAGTGCGGCACCTAAAACAATAGCGGTTCCGTGTTGGTCATCGTGAAAAACAGGAATGTCGCATATTTCCTTAAGACGCCTTTCAACCTCAAAGCAACGTGGGGCTGATATATCCTCAAGATTTATTCCGCCAAAGCTTCCCGAAATTAGATAAATATTTCGTACAAGCTCATCAACATCCTTGGTTTTTATACAAAGAGGAATGGCATCAACATCGCCAAACGCTTTAAAAAGCAGCGCCTTGCCCTCCATAACAGGCATTCCTGCAACAGGACCAATGTCTCCAAGACCCAACACCGCTGTGCCATCAGTGATGACTGCCACAGTATTCCATCTGCGGGTCAACTCGAAGGATTTGCTTTCATCCTTTTGAATTTCAAGGCAAGGGGTAGCAACGCCCGGCGTATATGCAAGAGATAAATCCTCTTTGGTTTTTACCTCTACCCTTGCACTTACCTCTATCTTGCCCTTCCACTCATAATGCTTTTTAAGAGATTCTTCTGCGTAGTTCACTGTCTTACTCCTCCCAAGGGAATACATACTGTGTAAGCCCAAGCTCATTTCTTACCTTTATCATCTCGGCTTGAACAGATTCATTTATAGGCACCCCTGTGTCCTTGCGAGACAGCCATATTTCGTATTCCTTTTCACCCGCTGTGTAAATTCTGTCCTCTCCCGGTGCTTTTTTTGATGCTCTTATGGCACGTAGAATATCCCCTGCCTTCTTACGGCAAGTAGCTTCTCCCATAAAATGCTCTGTGTCTATCGCTATAAAGAAATGTCCTAAATGATAAGGACGAATATTGCCATTTTCATCCTTACCGTCAAGGTCTTTTCCGTACATACCGTCTTGCAGCACAGAGGAAAGCATTTCTACAACAAGAGCAAATCCATAGCCCTTGTATCCACCAAGAGCTTCACCGATACCGCCAAGAGTGGTAAGAGCCGCTGTTCCGTTTCTGATTTTTCTGAGAGCCACACCTGCATCACCTTCAACAGCATTTCCGTCACTGTCTATAATTGTTCCCGGGTGTACAGGCTCGCCTATTCTTTCGTAATACTCAACCTTACCGTTTTGAGTTATAGATGTAGCACAGTCAAAAATAAAATCAAAGTCCTCATCGGTTGGTATTCCCACTGTATAAGGATTTGTTCCAAACATTCCTTCAACGCCAAAGGTAGGGGCTACCGATGGTCTTGCATTAGTACCCGTCATACCGATGCATCCTGCCTTTGTTGCCATAGTTGCATAGTAGCCTGCTATACCGTAGTGGCAGGAATTGCGCACGGCAACCATTCCCATACCGAATTTTTTAGCCTTCTCAATAGCAATGCTCATGGCTTTATGTCCAATTACCTGCCCCATACCGTGATGTCCGTCAACAACGGCAGTCGTGGGGGTTTCCTTGATTATTTCAAAGTTAGTAACAGGCTGTTGAATTCCTGCTTTTATCCTATCTATATATATGGGCTTAAAACGGTTACAGCCGTGGGACTCGATACCTCGTTTATCACTTTCAAGCAGAACATCAGTGCATATTTCAGCATCGCCCCGCGGAACGCCGGCACCAACAAATGCATCAGTAATGAAGGCATAAGCCGTTTCCCAATCAAGATTCATTTTTGCCATAATTAATTCTCCTTTAACTTGTTTTTCGCATTTAATTATGTTATAATTCATTTGAGCGTAGTTGTCAACAGTATCAACAAATATTGAGCGGTACGCTCAAACGAATGATAAATATCAAAATATTCGATGAGCGAACAATCACACAGGGAGGATTATACAAATGGCATTCAAGGAGCGAGAAGCAGCAATTCTCGAATATTTGCGTGAGCATAAGGAGGCGAGTATTCCGGAGCTTTGCTCAGCGCTTTTTGTAAGTGAGCCCACCATGCGCCGCGACCTTACAAAGCTTAATATGTCAGGGAAGATAATACGCACTCACGGCGGTGCCGCACATCGAAAGGAGCTTGGAGAAAACTTGCCCCTACTGATGCGAGAAAAAGAAAGCCCCGGAGCTAAGACAATAATAGGCAAAAAATGTCTTGAGCTGATTAATGACGGGGACACCATAATGGTTGACGGCTCATCAACATCACTCGCTCTTTTGCAGGAAATCTGCGGAAAAAAATCCGTAGTTGTGATCACAAACAGCGCTAAGGCTCCCACGGTTCTTGCCAAAACAAAGGTTAAAGCCTTTGTAACAGGCGGTGAGCTTGCCTCAGATGCATATGTTTACGTTGGTAACTACGCAGAATCGTTTCTACGTTCATTCAATGCAGATATCTGCTTTTTTTCGGTCAGAACTTTAACGCCGGACGGCATTCTCACTGATAACGCGATAGATGAAAATTCTATACGAAGAGTAATGATGTCTCAGTCAAAGAAAACTGTTTTGATGCTTAACTCCGAAAAAATCGGTGCGCCTTGTATGAACAACCTCTGCACCATCAACGAGGTGGATCTTGTAGTTTGCGAAAAAGATATTTCCGACCGTTTTAAAGGGTATGAATATAAATTTATGTAATCAATAGCACAAATAAATGAAAGAGGGAGTAGAAAAATCTACCCCCTTTAGTGTTATAAGCTCTTATGCCACAAGGCTTTATATCAGCTTTTGAATTGTCTGCCAAAAAACGCCTAAATTCTCTTCCTGTGTCAAAATCAAAAATATCTCCTGCCTTACGCCATCTGTGGTATGTACAGGTTTATATTCGTATTAAAATCTCTGACTCATTCCTTAATAATATTTACACTCTGATGGACTTTTTATATCAATCGCCGGAAAATGTACCGTCAACGATTTTGCCCTTAACGACTCTGCCGTCAGGATAGGTACAGGTTATATTGATTGCGTTTTTGCTATTGTACCAAAACCCCTCATAGGTTGGGCCGTTATAAACAACCTCTTTGCCGTAGCCGCACCATGTTTTATTTCCCCATTCGCCTTCATAGTAGCCCCAGGAATATTCGTGCTTTCCGTTTGATTTTTCATCATCCTTCCACCATCCACGGTATACGCTTCCTGTGCTTGTGTGATATATTCCGTAGCCATTCATTTTATCGTTTTCCCATTCACCCTCATAACAAGAGCCGTCCGTCCAATAGAATTTGCCAAGGCCCTTCCTTAAATCGTTAACCCAATAGCCTTCATAACGAGTGCCGCTATTCCAATAATATGTGCCAAGACCGTTACGCTTACCGTTTGCGATTTCGCCCTCATAGTAACCGTTATTGTATGTTTCTTTTATAATCTTTTTAGTCTCTTCAACAAACTTTCCGTTGACAATTTTTCCTGTTTTTGTAACACCGTTATAGGTATATGATATATTGTCGGCAGTATCGCCGTCATACCAAAATCCGGAAAATGACTCGCCCTTGTTGTTGGTTTCTGTACCGTTTCCGTAGCGATAGTCATCCTTCCACTGTCCTTCGTAGCTTCCCCAATCAACAGTGATTTTTCCGTAGCCGTGCTTCAAATCCTTTTCCCATTCGCCCTCATATACAGCGCCGCTGCTCCAATAATATGTACCACGGCCGTGACGAAGTCCGTCCTTAAAATATCCCTCATAGTAGCCGTTATCGTAGGTCATCTTGCTGTATCCGTTGCAAGCATCTGAAATAAAATCCTTATTTACGATTTTGCCGTGGACTGATACTCCGTTTGCGGTTTTTGTTACATCTGTGGCGCTTTCAACGCCATTCCAATCACCCTCGTAAATGATACCGTTATTGTGAACCTCCTTACCTCTGCCGCACCAGGTTCCGTCCTTCCACTGTCCCTCGTAATAGCCCCAATTATAGGTTTCTCTGCCGAAGCCGCTTTCCTTGTCGTTCATCCAATTGCCATCGTAAACATTTCCGTTTGCAAAGTACATTATGCCCTTGCCGTGCTTTAAGTCATTTGACCATTGGCCCACATATTTAGCGCCGCTTGCGTAGTAATAAGTGCCCTGACCGCTGAACTTTTTGTATGCGAAGTTGCCCACATATTTGTCGCCATTGTCCCAAACAAATGTGCCGTGTCCGTGCTCTTCGCCGTTATAGTTTACCTCGCCCTCATAGTAGCCGTTATTGTATGTTATTCTTGCCATAGCTTTACTCCTTAAATTTTTATAATTTCATAGCATCATACTCAGCTTGAAAAATCAAGCCGGATTTACCAGATGAATTGGAATTTGTTATTCCTTCAAATTACCTTTTCCGATGTTCTTTTTGATAATTTCGTCTGTTACATCAAACAAGCGATCTGAACCCAATTTCGTTTTTCTTTGTCTTCCATAGATCTGCTCCACCGTAACATTATGCTCTCGCCAATCGCCACCGTTGTTGCTATCATTCAAAATGAGTGGCTGAAGGTTATCCATGGCATGAGCAAATTTCGACTCAGCAGTTTCACAGGCTTCAAATTCATCAAATATTTCAATAAGCTCCCGTGCCTGTTCCTTTGGCAATATGGAAAAAATTCTTTCTTTAGCCATGTCCTCACGCGCCTTTTGAGTTTTCAAGCTTTCTGTATCATACGCATAGGTATCTCCGGCATCAATCTCTACGATATCGTGAATTAAGCACATAAGCATTACCTTAGCGATATCAATCTTCTCATTTGCATACTCCTTCAAGAGATATGCCATAACTGCCATATGCCATGAATGCTCCGCATCGTTTTCATTTCTGCCGTTACCGGATAAATGCGTTTGCCTAAATATGTTTTTTTCTTTGTCGATTTCCAAAGAAAACGCCAACTGTTTCTCTATGCGACCGTCCATAAAAATGCTCCTACAAACTCATTTTTTGATAATTAAATTATAGCACACAATAAAATATTTTTCAAGGAACTTGTAATTATCCATAACCACAAGCTCCACCCTTTGACCTTTTTCGCCCACTCCACAAGGCTTGTGCCCTCGCCTTACGAGAACCCCCAAAGCTACTAAAGAGCGCTTTGGGGAACCCCTACTACGAGAACCCCCAAAGCTACTAAAGAGCGCTTTGGGGAACCCCTACTGCGAGAAAGGGCATATTCAAATATAAAATTTCCATGTTTTTATGGAAAAGTGCAACAAAAAAGGGGACGGGTTAGGGCTCATTCCCAATGTGTATTAAAAAAGAATTCAATCCCCAAAAAAGTTTGCTGTTTGCACAGCGGGTTCCGCAATATTTTAGCGGCATAGGGCTGAATTCTATACCTTTTGTCAATCTTAAAATAAAAGGGCAGATTTCTATGCCCTTTTTGATACTCTAAAGGAGATATAAAACTTTACCATGAGCTTCTTTGCAAGGAAAGACGGCTGGAGCTACAAAAGAGATAGAGAGCCAAAGCCAGCTTGAGGCACAACTGTATCATCTCGACAAGAAGTCCCGACACGCATTGGGGCTTTCTTCCTTTACCTCTCGCCTTGACAAAGAGCTTGCCACGTGATACAATAAAACAAATGCTACCAAGCTAAAATAGGAGATTATTATGGGAGAGAAAAAGGCAGTTTCAATTAATATAATTTCAAGCTGTATATGTCGCGATTGCTTTGAAATCGCAAAGCGAGAGCTGATGAACCACGAATACAAAATAGACTTATTCTATCAAGCAATATCCCCATTATCTATTTATTCAAAGACGGATGAAGAGCTTTTGAAAATTACCGAAAACGACTTGGTTTTTGGCACCCCGTGGATGAAAAGGCTGATTCTTGCCGATTTTCGCAAGAACCCATTTGATAGTATAGAGGAAAGAAAGGATACCTTTTTATTGCTTGATCTTTCCGATTTGGCAAGAGCTCTTTACAGGCTCTTCTCTGATGACTCTGCGTATATAATCAACACAGACATGGTTACAAAAAACACGGAGGTAATAAAAAAGTACGTTAAATGCACCGTTTACCCTTGGGAGCTTCCTAAAGAATATGTAGAGGAGTGCATTGATAGATTTGTTGATGATTTATCAAAAAGATATGATTCTGATAAGACCATTCTTTGCAAAATACACCATGCGGGAAAATATTTATCAAAGGACGGTAAAATAGGTGCCTTTTCTACCCCCGTAAGCACTTATAATGAATTTATTGATTATTGCACGGACTGCTTTATAAAGGCATACGCGAAAAAGGGCGAGGGGCTTCATATAATAGAAATGCCTGAAAACGCCTTAGCCTATGAATTGCACAAATGGGGAAACTATAGCCGTCATTATTGTAATGAATATTATGAGTATCTTCTCGCTTCAATAGATTGCTGTGTAAGTCAATACGACAAGGAAACCGAAAAGAAAATTCTCGATATTCTTTTGAGCAAGTGTGAAAGAGATTTTGAAAGAATTTACACTATTGCAGAGTTAAAGGAAAGAGTCGAAAATAGCACCGCAACAATTAAAGAAAAGGATGCTATACTTAAAGACAGGGATGCTATAATCAAAGAAAAAGACGCTATAATCAAAGAAAAGGATTTGGTAGATAAGGAGAATATAGCGCTTAACGAAGAACTAAGGAACATAAGAGTCTCAAAAAGCTTTAAGATAGGTAGATTTTTAACCTATATACCAAGAAAGCTCAGAAGAAAGAAATAAAATCAAAGGGCAGATTACTCTCTGCCCTTTATGTATATCTTTTCGGACAGTCGAGGACGCCTGTCCCTACAAGGTTATATTAGTTCTTAAAGTGTTTATTCAAAAGCCACGGGGATGCCTTGCCAACAGCCTCCATCTTTGAGGCACCCTTGCGGCGTGCCTTGTGCAGAGGGGGACCGCGTAGGGGTCCTCAGCCCGCTCTTTGGTAGGGCTGGGGTTCTCGTGTGCGGTGGAAGGAGTTGCCGCGGAGCACCTTACAATGTAGTAGAAAACTCTCGGTTGGCTCCGTGTATTGCATAACTTGGCTTTAGGTGTTGAATTATTCTATGCCTGCCTTGGCTTCGTTATAGGAAATACCGCACACAGTGTCGCTAATTCCGTTTTCCTGTACATATTTTACCGCCTCGCCGTCATAGATATATGCGGCAATTACAAGCTTTTTGTCGGCTAAATCCTCGGTAATTCCTTTTATTATGCAATCGTATATGTTGCTTTGGTATTCCCTTAGAGGAACTTTAACCACCATTCCTTGTTCAAGGGCGATAGCTTCACCGTTTTGATCAAGTGGCTGCTTGCCGCCAAGGTTATCATAGCCTGCAAATACAACGCCGATTTCAAGTGTCTTGCCTGTCTTTGCTTCATATTTTGCCAAAGCATCATAATCAATATCAAAGCCTACCGCAAAGCCACCGTTTGCGCTGAAGGAATAGCCCTTGAAGGTGAAAATACTGTTCAAGCAAGCATTTTCGTCAAAGTATCCCCACACAACAGGGCGTTTTGAAGAGTTCCAGTTTGAAGTCCATCCGTTTGGCTTGCTTGTAGCCTCGGCGTAAATTGTTAAGGAAGAGCAAGAATTGAATGTCCAGTCTCCTATAGATGTCACGCCTTCGGGGATTACAACAGATTTCAAGAAGGGGCAATACTCAAAGGCACATTTGCCTATAGTTGTTACTGTGTCGGGAATCACAAAGCTTGTATCTTCCTTGCCTATGGCGTATTGAACCAACGTTGTCTTATCCTTTGTATACAAATTTCCGTCAACGTCGCAGTAATTTGCGTTGTTCTCGTCAACCGCTATGCTTTTCAGCGTTGTGCATTTGGAAAACGCAACATAGCCAATGCTTGTCACACTGCGAGGAATCACTACGTTTGTCAGAGAGGTGCTTTCATAGAATGCATATGAGCCTACGGCTGTAACGCCTTCTTCAACAATTATGGTTTTAATTTTTTTAATGTATGAAGAATTCCAAGGAGCCCTTGAGGTTTTTGTCCAATCCTTCATTTTTCCTGTGCCGCTGATAACAAAGGTATAGTCACTATACAAGTAAGCATAAACGCTATCGCTTGTTGTAGCGGAAACGTCCCACTTTTCCAAATAGTTATGTTTTGCACCGCATACGCAAAGGTCGGTTGCAAAATCGTATGTATGTGTATGTCCCCATACAACAGGGCGGTTTGAAACGTTCCAGTATGAATCCCAACCGCTTGGCTGACTTGTAGCCTCACAATAAATTGTTAATGAGTCGCAATTTTGGAACGCACCAGAGAATATGGTTGTCACGCTATCGGGGATTACAATACTTGTAAGGCTATCGCAATATTTAAACGCTTCTTTGCCTATGGTGGTTACACCCTCGGGTAACTCAACGCTTGTAAGGCTATCACAATAACAGAACGCACCAGAGCCTATGGTGGTTACGCTATTGCCGATTACAACACTTGTTAAATAGATGCAATTAGAGAACGCTTCATTGCCTATGGTTGTTACGCCACCTTCAACAGTTACGGATTTGATTTTAGAATAATACCAAGGAACGGTTGAAGCAATATTCCAATTCTTCATTTTTCCTGTGCCGCTAATAACCAAAGAGCCATCATCATAAAGCATGGCGGTAACATTATCATTTTCTGTTGCGGAAACATTCCACGTTTCCACGGGTTCGGTGGCACTGACAGAAATTGCAAATAATACGGTCATTATTGCAACTAAAGCAAGCGCCAATAAGATTTTCTTTTTCATAAATGTTTCTCCCTCAAATAATTTGTATAAATAAAAAGTGCGCAGCGCGAAGCTGCGCACCGAAAAACGCAGCTCCTATTGCTACCACACAAATTCAATCGTAATCTTACACTATGAAAAGCAAAGCGCACGAAACGGAGCATACATTTTTACCAAAAAGGAAAAAGGTATACTTCGCCTACCATAATATAAGATATATTCAATTTTTGTGGTAATCCCATTTTATCACAATTTATATAATTTGTAAATACATTTTGTGCTAAAATGTTTTCCACAATCCCAAATTCCATAATTTGCGCTTTTTTGAAAAATCAAAATTAAAATTTCCATAAAAAATTCCACAATTAATGGAAAAACAAACGAAAAAAGGGAGTAGAGAAAATCTACCCCCTATTACGAGCCTTGCGAGTAACAAGGTTCTGTCCGTGAAAATACTATTTGATTTTCACAAAACCTGCAAAGCAGGTCTGTTCTTTTGAACAGTTAGGTCAGGTTCTTATATATTCAAAGTCCTTGTATTATAAGGCTTTGCAGGATTACTTAAAGTATCTATTAAGAAGTCCCTGGGATGCCTTGCCGTGTCTTGCCTCGTGCATCCCGTTAAAAAGAAAAACCTAGAGATTAAACCACTCTAGGCAATGCCAAAACGATTTGGCGGGTGCAAACAATTAAATGTTTGCCTGTACATATTATATACTGCTAATCGCGTTTTGTCAACCGCAAAATAAAAGGGCAGAAAATTCTGCCCTTTA
>SVRE01000003.1 GCA_015065005.1 Oscillospiraceae bacterium | reverse complement strand
GGACGGAACAATAGATATGATAGCAACAGACCACGCGCCCCACAGCCTTGAGGAAAAATCCAAGGGCTTGGCAGGAAGCAATATGGGTGTTGTAGGTCTTGAAACCGCCTTTAGTGTAATGTACACGCATCTTGTTAAAGCAGGGATTATATCCCTTGAAAAATTAGTTGAGCTTATGTCAACAAACCCACGCAAGCGCTTCGGCATTGAGCTTGGAAATTCATATACTGTATTTGATTTGAGCAAAAAATATACAGTTGACCCAAACAGCTTCTTGTCAATGGGCCGTGCAACCCCCTTTGAGGGCTGCGAGCTTTACGGCGAATGCTTAATGACTGTTAAAGACGGAAAAGCAGTGATAATAAATCACAAAGAGTCATAAGGTTCACACTTGGTAGGGTACGGTGCCCACGATATACCGCCCCTACACAACACAATTTGTTAATAATTAAGGTTGAATATAGAAGGAGAAAAGAAAATGGCAAAAAGAACAGATATTAAAAGAGTTATGATTATCGGCTCCGGTCCTATTGTAATCGGACAGGCGGCTGAATTTGACTATGCGGGCACACAGGCGTGTCTTGCACTTAAGGAGGAGGGCTATGAGGTTATCCTTGTTAACTCCAACCCTGCTACAATTATGACAGACACAGTAATTGCAGACAAGGTTTATATGGAGCCACTTACCCTTGAGTATGTAGCTAAGATTATCCGCCACGAGCGTCCTGATGCAATCGTTCCCGGTATCGGCGGTCAGACAGGTCTTAACATGGCTATGCTCCTTGAAAAGAAGGGCGTTTTAAAGGAAAGCGGTGTTGAATTGCTTGGTACATCAAGCGTTTCCATTGAAAGAGCCGAGGACAGAGAGATGTTTAAGGAGCTTTGCGAGTCCATTGGCGAGCCTGTTATCCCTTCCGAGATTGCAAACAATATGGAAGAGGCAATGTCAGCTATTGAAAAGATTGGCTTCCCTGTTGTATTGCGCCCTGCATTTACCCTTGGCGGTACAGGCGGCGGCTTTGCCTACAATATGGAAGAATATAAGGAGCTTGCAGAGGGTGCTTTGAACGCATCTCCTGTGCATCAGGTTCTTGTTGAAAAGAGCGTTAAGGGCTTTAAGGAAATTGAATTTGAGGTTATGCGTGACGGCGCTGACAATGCAATTACAATTTGCGGCATGGAAAACATTGACCCTGTTGGCGTACACACAGGTGACTCCATAGTTGTAGCTCCGATTATGACACTTAACGACCACGATTTAAAGATGCTTAATGACTCTGCTATTAAGCTTATCCGCGCACTTAAGATTGAGGGCGGCTGTAACGTACAGTTTGCGCTTAACCCAACAACAAGTGAATATTACCTTATCGAGGTTAACCCACGTGTTTCCCGTTCAAGCGCACTTGCTTCTAAGGCAAGCGGATACCCAATTGCAAGAGTTACTGCAAAGATTGCTGTCGGTATGACACTTGACGAGATTGAGGTTGCAGGAACAAAGGCTTCCTTTGAGCCACGTCTTGACTATGTTGTTGCGAAGTTCCCGCGCTTCCCGTTTGACAAGTTTACAACCGTTCCTAACAAGCTTGGCACACAGATGAAGGCAACAGGCGAATGTATGGGTATCGGCTCCAACCTTGAGGAGTGCTTGCTCAAATCCGCACGCTCCCTTGAAATCGGTGTTTGCCACCTTCATATGGCTAAGTTTGACTCAATGAGCGACAACGCTATGCTTGCTTACCTTGAGGAATTTCACGATGACAACGTATTCGCTGTTACACAGCTTCTGCGCCACGGTGTTTCCATTGAAAAGCTTCACGAGGTTACTAAGATTACGCCATTCTTCTTGGAGTCCTTCAAGAAAATTGTTGATATGGAAAAGACCCTTAGCGAAAACGTTAAGGATGCAAAGGTGTTAAAGGCTGCAAAGGATATGGGCTTTAGCGACAAGTATATTGCTAAGCTTTGGGGCTGCCGCGAAATAGATGTATACAATTTCCGCCACGAAAACAACATTGTGCCCGTATTCAGAATGGTTGATACCGCACACGTTGATGCTTACATTCCGTATTTCTACTCCTCACACCAGGGCAAGAACCAGTCAATCCACACAGATAAGAAAAAGGTTATCGTGCTTGGTGCAGGTCCTATCCGTATCGGTCAGGGCGTAGAGTTTGACTACTCTACCGTACACGCAGTAAAGACCATTAAGGAAAGCGGATACGAGGCTATTATCATTAACAACAACCCGGAAACAGTTTCTACCGACTATACAACCGCAGACAAGCTCTACTTTGAACCGCTTACCGTTGAGGACGTTATGGAGGTTATCGAGTTTGAAAAGCCTGACGGAGTTATAGCATCCCTTGGCGGACAGACAGCTATTAACTTAGCGGCTCCTTTGCATGAAAGAGGAGTTAAGCTTATAGGTACTGACTGTGAGGCTATCGACAGGGCTGAAAACCGTGACACCTTTGAAAAAATCCTTGAGGAGCTTGACATTCCACAGCCAAGAGGACAGGCGGTTACAAATATTGAGGACGGCATCAAGGTTGCCAAGATGGTTGGCTATCCTGTGCTTGTTCGCCCATCCTTCGTGCTTGGCGGACGCGCAATGCAGCTTGTACAAAACGAGGAGCAGCTCCGCCACTACCTGAGAACAGCCGTTGAAATTGACGTAGACAAGCCTGTTCTTGTTGACCACTACATCAGAGGTAAAGAGGTTGAGGTTGACGCAATTTGTGACGGACGTGACGTTTTTGTTGCAGGTATTATGGAGCTTGTTGAAAGAACAGGCGTTCACTCCGGTGACTCTATCAGCGTATATCCTTCCTTCTCCATCTCCGACAAGGTTAAGGGTAAGATTTTGACCTACTCAAAGAAATTGGGTCTTGGCATTGGCATTGTAGGTCTTTTCAACATTCAGTTTATTGTTGATTCAAATGATGATGTATATATTATCGAAGTTAACCCACGCTCATCAAGAACAGTTCCGTTCCTTTCCAAGTCCACAGGCTACTCCCTTGCTGATATTGCAACAGAGGTTATCCTTGGCAAGTCCTTGAAGGAGCTTGGCATATTCGACCTTTATCCACAGGAAAAGAAGAGATGGTACTGCAAGGTTCCTGTATTCTCATACAAGAAAATCAGCGGAATTGACGCTTACCTGAGCCCGGAAATGAAGTCCACAGGTGAGGCTATCGGTTATGATGACACCTTGAACCGTGCGTTCTACAAGGCTCTGCAAGCCTCCGGTATGCAGGTACAAAACTACGGTACAGTTCTTGTAACCGTTGCTGACAACGATAAGGAGGAGGCGCTCCCGCTTATCCGCCGTTTCTACAACCTTGGCTTCAACATTGAGGCAACCGAGGGTACTGCAAATTACTTAAAGGAGCACGGTATCAGAACAAGAATTAAGCAAAAGATTGGTGACGGCTCTTCTGATATTCCAAAGGCTATGCGCCAGGGCCACATTGCATACGTTATCAACACAAGCGACGGTGCGGCACAGGAGCAAAAGGACGGATACCAGATAAGACATTTGGCAATTGAGAACAACATTTCTCTCTTTACATCCCTTGATACAGTAAGAATTTTGCTTGATGTACTTGAGGAAATCACACTTACAATTTCAACAATTGACGCTTGATTTATCAAGTGGGGCGAAGGCTCGCCCCACTTGATAAAAATGCAAAGTTCAAAATGCAAAATTAACATTAGACACAAGGTAAAAATAATGAAAGATACAATTTTTACAATTGAAATTAACAAAAAAATCGCCAAAAACACATACGAAATGGTGCTTTTGGGTGACTGTGCTGACATTAAGTGCGGTCAGTTTGTAAATTTGAAGATAGATGGCTTTTACCTGCGCCGTCCTATTTCTGTTTGCTGTGTTGAGGGGAATGAATTAACCCTTATATACAAGGTTGTGGGACAGGGCACAGAGGTAATGGCTGAAATGAAAAAGGGCGAGGAAATACTTACCCTTACAGGTCTTGGAAATGGCTACGATATTTCAAAAAGCGGAGAAAAGCCACTGCTTGTAGGTGGTGGTGCTGGTGTGCCACCTATGTACCAGCTTTGCCGTGAGCTTGTAGCGCAGGGCAAAAAGCCAAGCGTTATTTTAGGCTTCAACTCAGCTGACGAGGTATTTTACGAGAACGAGTTCAAGGCTCTTGGCGCTAACGTAATTGTAGCAACAGCAGACGGCAGCTATGGGGTAAAGGGCTTTGTAACGGACGCCTTCCAAATGGTTGATTATACATATTTCTACACCTGCGGTCCCGAGCCAATGCTAAAGGCGGTTTATAACAAGAGTACAACAAGCGGTCAGTTCTCCTTTGAGGAGCGTATGGGCTGTGGCTTTGGCGCTTGTATGGGCTGCTCCTGCAAGACAAAATACGGAAACAAGAGAATCTGCAAGGATGGCCCTGTTCTTGAAAAGGAGGAAATCATATGGTAAGCTTGAAAACAGATTTATGCGGAATAGAGCTTGATAACCCATTGATTCCCGCCAGCGGAACCTTTGGCTTCGGCTACGAATTTGCAGAGATTTATGACATAAATATGCTTGGTAGCTTCTCCTTCAAGGGCACTACCAAGGACCCACGCTTCGGCAATCCAACACCAAGAATTGCGGAGTGCAAAAACGGACTTATAAACTCCGTGGGACTTCAAAACCCCGGTGTTCACAAGGTTATTGAAAATGAGCTTCCAAAGCTGAAGGCGTGCTTCCACAAGCCTGTTATGGCAAACGTAAGCGGATTTAGCGTTGAGGACTATGTTTACACAGTAAAAATGCTTGATAGTGAGCCACAGATTGGTTGGTTTGAGGTAAATGTAAGCTGTCCTAACGTGCACGGCGGCGGAATGTCCTTTGGCACATCCCCCGAGGCAGCGGCTGAGGTAACACGTGCGGTTAAGGCAGTGACAAGCAAGCCTATTATAGTTAAGCTATCCCCAAATGTAACTGACATTGTTGCAATTGCCAAGGCGTGTGAGGAGGCTGGGGCTGACGGCATCAGCTTAATTAACACTCTTCTCGGTATGAGAATAGATTTAAAGAGCAAAAAGCCTGTAATTGCAAATAAGATGGGCGGTTTTTCCGGCCCTGCAATCAAGCCTGTTGCCATCAGAATGGTTTACCAGGTCTATGAGGCTGTTAAAATTCCAATTGTTGGCGGCGGCGGAGTTGAAAGCGCTGAGGACGTAATTGAAATGATGCTTGCAGGTGCAAGTGCTGTTCAAATTGGTGCGGCTAACCTGGTTGACCCGATGGCTTGCCCGAAGATTATTGAGGATTTACCAAGGGTTATGGAAAAATACGGTATAAAAGATTTAAAGGATATTATAGGAGGAGCACACTAATGGGAAAGGACGTAATTGTAGCTTGTGATTTTGCAAGCAAGGAGCAGGTTTTTGATTTTCTTGACTTATTCAAGGATGAAAAGCCATTTGTAAAAATCGGTATGGAGCTTTTTAATGCGGAGGGTCCGGATATCGTTCGTGAGATTAAGAAAAGAGGTCACAAGATTTTCTTAGACCTTAAGCTTCACGATATTCCTAACACAGTTAAAAAGGCTATGGCAGTTTTGTCACGTCTTGATGTTGATATGACAAACGTACACGCAAGCGGTACTATTGCTATGATGGAGGCAGCACTTGAGGGCTTGACCCGTCCTGACGGAACACGCCCACTTCTTATCGCTGTTACACAGCTTACCTCTACAAGTGAGGAAAGAATGAGAGATGACTTGCTTATTAACGAGCCAATGGACAAGGTTGTTATGCACTATGCAATGAACGCAAAGAAGGCAGGCCTTGCCGGTATAGTATGCTCTCCTTTGGAAGCAGAAAAGGTACACGCTACCTGCGGCAGCGACTTTGTAACAGTTACCCCGGGTGTTCGCTTTGCAGACGGTGACAAGGGCGACCAGGTTCGCGTTATGACACCTGAGGAAGCAAAGAAAATCGGCTCCGACTACATTGTAGTAGGCAGACCGATTACAGCAGCCAGTGACCCTGTTGCAGCATACAGAAGATGTGTAAATGAATTTGTTGGTTAATCCAACAAATCCATTGAAATGAAATTTTAAGTTACACGAGTGCTTTGCGCCTGCTTTGTGCGAGTATTTTTAGCCTCCTTTGTAAAGGAAGGTGGCACCCGCATGGTGACGGAGGGATTTGACATGAAATACAGTCATAACAAAAATATCGTTCCCTTAGCTAAAGAGTTAAGGGAAAATATGACACCGAAGAAAAGCACTTATGGTACGATTGCTTAAAGTTTTATCCAATAAAGTTTTTAATACAAAAGGTTATAGGAAATTACATTGTAGATTTTTATTGCGCAAAGGCAAATTTAGTAATAGAGCTTGATGGTTTTCAGCACGGGTTCGAAGAAGAAAGCGAAAACGACGAAAAAAGAACTGACTATCTTAAGTCACCGGGGCTTACTGTGGTGAGAATACCAAATTATGAGATTCACGACAACTTTTTGTGGGTTTGTCGACACATTGATAGCTTGGTAAAACAATCCCTCAGTCAGCAAAGCTGGCAGCTCCCTTTACAAAGGAGCCTTGGATACGGAGATTATTATGGAACAATACAAGAGAGAATTTATTGAATTTTTACAGAGCGCAGGAGTGCTCAAATTTGGTGATTTTACAGCTAAGAGTGGTAGAAAAATCCCATATTTTATAAACGCAGGCGAGATTAAGACAGGTGAGCATATTTCCAAGCTTGGTCAGTTCTACGCTAAGGCATATCTTGACAAGGTTGGCAAGAAGCAGACTGCTCTTTACGGTCCTGCATACAAGGGTATTTCAATTGCAGTTGCTACATCTATTGCACTTGCTGAAAACGGACTCAACCTCCCATTCTTCTTTAACAGAAAAGAGGTTAAGGACCATGGTGAGGGCGGTGTATTTGTAGGCTACAAGCCACAGGCAGGTGAAGAGGTTGTAATCGTTGAGGACGTTATTACCGCAGGCACCGCTATCCGTGAAACTATGGAAATTATGAAGAGCGTTGAGGGAATTCGCGTTGCCGCTTGCTTTGTTATGGTTGACAGAAAAGAAAAGGGCAAGGGCGAAAAGGGCGCTATGGTTGAAATTGAGGAAGAGTTCGGCTTCCCTGTTTACTCCGTAGTTGACGTTTACGATATTATCGAGTACCTTGAGGCAGATTCCGCAAATGAGGAAAATGTTGCAAGAATTAAGAAATATCTTGAGGTTTACGGCGCGTAATCCAAATGCAAAACGTATAACGTAGGGGCGATTCACGAGTCTGCCCTATGTGATATGCAAAATGAAAGGAAAAATAATGAGAAGTTTAATAGATATTAAAGAACTCTCTTTAGAAGAGCTTGACGGTCTTATTGCCACAGCTCTTGATATAATTGACAATCCACAAAAATACAGCGAAAAATGCAAGGGCAAAAAGCTGGCAACTCTTTTCTTTGAGCCTTCAACCCGTACCCGTCTTAGCTTTGAGGCTGCTATGTACGAGCTTGGTGGTAATGTGCTTGGATTTTCTGAGGCATCCAGCTCTTCTTCTGCCAAGGGTGAAAGCGTTGCCGACACTGCAAAGATGATTTCCTGCTATGCAGATATTATCGCTATGCGTCACCCCAAGGAGGGCGCACCCCTTGTTGCTTCTATGAACGCAACTATTCCTGTGGTTAACGCAGGTGACGGCGGACACAACCACCCAACGCAAACCCTTGCTGACCTGCTTACAATCAAGCGCAAGAAGGGTAGATTTGAAAACCTTACAATCGGTCTTTGCGGTGACCTTAAGTTTGGACGTACCGTCCACTCCTTAATTGCCGCCATGTCAAGATATAAGGGCATTAAATTTGTGCTTATCTCCCCTGAGGAGCTAAGAATCCCAAGCTACGTTAAGACAGACGTGCTTGACAAAAACGGAATCGAATACGTGGAAACCAAGGATTTGTGCACCGCTATGCCGGAGCTTGATATTCTTTATATGACAAGAATCCAAAAGGAGCGCTTCTTTAATGAGGAGGACTACCTGCGCTTAAAGGACAGCTACATCCTTGACCTTCCAAAATTAGACAATGCAAAGAAGGACCTTTGCATTATGCATCCACTGCCACGTGTAAACGAAATCAGCGTTAAGGTGGACAGTGACCCACGCGCCTGCTACTTTGAGCAAGCCTTGAACGGAAAATATATGCGTATGGCATTGATTTTGATGCTTTTGGGCATTAACTAAGGAGGTAAGGCTATGAATATAGATTCAATTAAAAACGGTATGGTTATAGACCATATTACCGCAGGCCGCGGTATGGAGCTTTACTCCCTTTTAAATCTTGATAGCCTTGACTGCCCTATTGTTATCGGCAAAAATGTATATAGCAAAAAAATGGGCACAAAGGACATTATCAAAATCGATGCTGACATCACCTTAAATACTGATATTCTTGGATACGTTGACCCGGATGTAACAATTAATATTATTAAGGACGGCAAAATTGTAGAAAAGAAAACCGTTTCCCTGCCCGAGAGATTGGTAAATGTAATTGCGTGCAAAAATCCGCGTTGTATCACATCCTGCGAGCAAGAGCTTGACCAGGTGTTTACCTTGACAGACAAGGAAAACAGAGTTTACCGTTGCTTATACTGCGAAACTAAAGCAAAGGAGCAAAGCCACTAACTGTTAGGTCTGCTTTTCTCTCCTTCCACCGCTTTTCTTGCCTTGTGCTAAGCAAAGTAAATGCGTTGCGGTCCCCCTCCCTCTCAGATGGAGGCTATGGTTTACCGTTGCTTATACTGCGAAACAAAGGCAAAGGAGCAAAGCCACTAAAAGCAAGTCAATTATGGATGCCATGCATCCTGTGATATGCGGCTTTGCCGCGTGATATTTGTCCATTGACGACAAGTGATATTTTTGCATTTGCTGCAAAAGTGATGATTAGCGAAACAAAGTAAAAAAGAGCCTCGATTGAGGCTCTTTTGCTATTTTAGTATATCTTCGTAATTAACGTTTAAAATTTCCTTTATTAAAATTATTTCATCCGGGTAGAGATGCCTTTGTCCCACCTCGATTTTGGCTACCGCGCTTCTTGTCATATCACACCCACGGAGTTGAAGCCTTGTAGCAAGCTGCTCCTGGGTAAACCCCTTAGCTTCTCGCAATGAACGAACATTTTGCCCTACTCTTTTTTCAACATCTGCGTTCACAGCCACAACCTCCTGCACTTATTTAAGAACAATATCTTGACTTTATTATAGTATTATGTTAAGATATTCTTGCACCTATACAAGTGCAATGATAGAAATAAGGGGTTTTTATGGAAAAAGAAGCTTTTGTGCATACCGAATTAGACTGGGAAGTATACAAATATTTGAGCAGGCATGTGTTAACAGATGATGAGCTTGACATTTATTGGTTTTTAACTTATTATTTTCTTGAAAAAAATGAATTGAATGATTTTTTCGACAATTTAAAGGATTTGCTTTATCGAGCTGTAAACGAAAAAATAACCGTTAACGAAAATATCATAAAAGAACATATTAAGAGCTTTGATATGAAAAAGAGCCTTGAATAAGGCTCTTTTATTTTGCTATTGCAAGTAATATAAAAAAATGTTACAATAAAATTATAAACAGGTGTAACCCTTTGGGGTTAAAATCCGTTTATTAAGGTGAACGGGACAAAATTCGGCATTGTGGCGCTTTCGTTTTTCTACCCGCTGATTCTATTGCGCCTGTTAAGATTTCATACACACTTTGTGTGATTACATACAACACTTTGTGTTGATTGAAAAATAAATTTTTCAAAAGGAGGTGGCGACATGGATGACAAATTAATAGTTGAAATGTATCTTCGCAGAAACGAAGAGGCACTTTCTCAAACCGAGCAAAAATACGGTCGGTACTGCCATTATGTCGCAAACAACATTTTGTTGTCTGACCAGGATAGCGAGGAATGTGTTAACGATACATATTTGCGCGCCTGGAACTCCATACCGCCCACTATTCCTGATAATTTAAAGGCTTTTTTAGGAAAGATAACACGTAACCTTGCCCTTGATATGTATGACAAAAACCACGCAAAGAAGCGAAATGATGCAATAGAGCTTGTTTTTGATGAGATTAGCGAAATTATATCTGACACGTCCTTGGGCGATTGCACTATGGTTGACGAGCTTGCCTTAAAAAAGGCATTGAACGAATTTTTAGGCTCACTTGACACCAAAAAAAGGCTTATTTTTATGCAGAGGTATTGGTATCTTTCCTCTGTGAAGGATATTGCAATTACCTGCAGGCTAAGCGAAAACAATGTAAAAATTATTCTTTCAAGACTCAGGTCTAAATTTAAAAAGCATTTGGAAAAGGAGGGGATTAAGCTATGAAAAACAGACAGCTGCTTGACATTATGAGCCTGGTTGATGATAAATATATAAGCGAAAGCGACCCGCAAAGGCTGAAACAGATAGCATCCTCCGTTCCGCCCACTAAGTTTAAATGGACAACATTTTTTGTAGCGGTTGCTTGCTGCTTGCTTGTTTTGAATTTAGCAATTTTTATTCCGCTTTTAACAAGGGATGACCCTGTAAGTCCACCTGCACCCAGCACCCCAAGCGGGGGCGGTGGCTTAAACCAGGTGCAAAACCCTTCAAATGACCAGGAGGATACAAATCTCCCGGAGGATAGCGGAAATACAACAATTGTTGAAAACGCAGCACTTTTAGATGCCCTTGAAAAGCTGTTTTCAAGCGGAGCTCAACTCGAAAACGAGACCTCACATTCAAACGGTGAGCTTAACTTTAATGAAAACCCCGATGGTGACATAATTAAGATAACTGAGACGCATATTTTCTATTTGCGTGGAAAGGAGCTCTGCGTTTACTCAGTGGAAAACGGCGAAAGCACCCTTGTTTCCATGCTTTCCCTTGGCGGTTATGTTGATGAAATGAGGGAATATGTAAGGTCTATTGGCTGGCTTGATGTTGAAACGGGTATTCCCGATAACTATGCTTACGAATACGGCTGGAAAATGTATCTTTCCCCTGATCAAAATACACTGACATTGATAGCAATTCCCGGCAAGTCTCCCGTAACAGGTGTGCTTACGCTTGATATAAGCCGTACCCCTACCGTTAAGGTGACGGATTTTAAAATGGTGTCAGGCACATATGCCTCCTCCCATATGTCAAACGGCGAGGTTTTGCTGTTTACACGTTATCAGATACAAAAAAGCTACAGCAAGGAAAAGCCGTTTACCTATATGCCATTTTACCGTGAAAACAATAAGGAAATTTTTTCGGAAAACATTTATTTCCCAAATAATATAAATTCAAGCTCATATTTAATGGTTACAAAGCTTGACCAAGGAAATGCCACAGTTAAGGAAACCGCTGCATATCTTTCATATAGCGACAAGGTTTATGTGTCAGGCGGAAGCATCTTCTTAACCAGGCGCATTTTCGCAGGAGATAGCAGCATTGATTATCTGACTGTACCGTATAACACAGAAATATCTGTCATTTCCTACGGTGACGGGAAGCTGCAGCACAAGGGTACAGCATTAGTTAACGGTTACGTCAATGATATAACCAATTTAAGGGAAAAGGATGGCATGCTTTTATTGGCTACAACCTCATTTATCCCTAAGGATGGGCAGGGCTACATTTGGTATGAAACAAGTGCAAGCTTGTATTGTATTGACATCAAAGCAATGAAAACAGTTTCCAAGGTTGAAAATTTTGCCACAGCCGGCGAAACACTGTCACTTGTCAGATACGAGGGGAATTTTGCCTATGCTTACACCTCAATAAATGGAATTTTGGCGGACCCTGTGTTTGTTTTTGATACAAGCGACCCTGAAAACATAACCTGTGAACGCACAGACACAAGCAAAGGCTACCCAACCTCACTTATAGATTTCGGAGGCGGATATTTTATCAGCATAGGTGTTGGTTCCAACTCACAGGCGTTGAAAATTGACATTTATAAAAAGGAGAACGGCAAAAACGTGACCGTTTACTCACATGAGCTGAAAAACACTTACTATTCAACGGATTGTAATGCTTATTACATTGACAGCTCAAGAAAGCTCCTGGGTATTGCAATGAAATCATATGAGTTAAATGTGGGATATACAAACAAATACCTTTTGCTGCACTTTGACGGTGAAGGCTTCAACACACTTTTAAGTGAACCGCTTTCATTCTCGGACAAAAACGCAGTGCGTAGCTATTATCGAAAGGGATACTATTACGTAATAACAGACACAGGAGTCTATGCTTACGGTTTAGAAATACCAAAATAAATACAAATCCCTTGTGCTTTTGCACAAGGGATTTGTATTATTCTTCAAGAAGTATTTCAATTATTCTGAAAATTTGATTTCTCTTATCAGCATCAAGCCTTTTCATTTTGTCCCAAAGCTCACTCGCCCTTGAAACCTGAGCCTGCTCAACCAATTCAAACATAACCGCATTAGGCGAAGCACCAATGAAATTTAGAATTTTGATAAAATTCTCAAAGCTGGGGTAATTAGCGCCACGCTCTATATTTGAAATTGATGTTATGCTGACACCAATGTAATTTGCCAACTCCTCTTGGCTCTTTCCAGCCTTTTCGCGATACATTTGTATGCGCTGACCTAATCTTGAATCTACCATTTTTCTCTCCTCAAACTGTTAATTATACTGTCTTTTTGTATTATATGGAACATTGTACACTACAAAATGACAAATTTCAACCCTTAAAATGTAAATTCCGCTTAATATATAAAACCTCTTGACATTTTGGGGAAAAAATTGTAGAATATATCTACACAAAAGAATAAACACAACCGGGGCAGGTTCAACTTGCCTGTCGGCATAGCTCACCCAGCTTTGCCGATGATAAGGAAACAGCGGTGAAAATCCGCGGCAACAGCCATTACCGTAATTAGAATTTAGCCACAGTATACCCAATCGAACCCGTCTATCGCGCAAAATAGACGGTGCCTTCCAACAGATAAAGCCTTGAAATATTTTTATATGTCTGCGTCTTTCTCTATTGAAATCCCCTCGCCTATTATGTGCGAATAGATTGCTTAACGAATTTAGAGCGAATAAATAGAGGCTTAGGCAAGACAAAAAAGCGCGAGCGATTAAAAATCGGCAAGATTTTTTCGTTGCAGCATAAGGCTTTATTTATCGCTCCAAATCTGGTTCGACTGGTATACTGCGGCTAAGCCTGTAATATCCCCTTTTAGGGGTATGCATACCGCCAGTTGCACTGGTGGTTATGATTTTTCGGTTTTTACCGTTATTTCATCATTTGCTATTGAAATAATTATAGTTCCTTGCTCATCTGTGCGGTAAAGCTTCATACCTTTGGTTCTTTCCAGCACCTCCTTGTGAGGATGACCGTATTTATTGTCCTTGCCACAGGATGCGATAACGTAGGAAGGAGTTGCCAAATCAAGCAATTCCTGACTTGATGAGGTACCTGAGCCATGGTGACCAAGCTTAAACACATCACAGTCCAAGCTAAGAGAATTATATTTTTCTACTATATCCTTCTCTGCTTCCTTTTCAGCATCTCCTGAGAGCAACACCCTTTTGTTTCCATAGCGAGCCATTAAAACCACACTGTAATCATTTGAATTATCGTAATCATTTCTAAGCGGTGCCATAACCGTTAACTCCAAGCCTTCAACATCAAGCTTTTCGCCAATCATCTCATTTGCATTTAAAACCTCAATATCCTTTGATTTTACCTGCTCTTCAACCTTGGAAATAAATTTTTCATATGTTTTGGTTGTTTTCACCTGGTCGGGAATTATGAGCTTTTTAACATCATAGCTATCAAGCACATCTGTTGCATTTGCAAAATGGTCAGAGTCAAAATGTGTTACCACAAAATACTCAATTTCCTTGACATTACATTTGTCAAGATATTTAAAAAGCGCTTCCTTTGCGTCATATTCACCTGTGTCAATCAATATATTCTTGTCCCCTGACTTGATAAGTGTGGCATCCCCCTGTCCCACATCAATAAAGTGAAGCTCAGCCGTGCCCTTTGGAACCTCATACACCTCTTGTTCCGGTTTAAATATAAACCAAAGCAAAGCCAATATCACAAGGCAGACAAGGGTTAAGCCGCCCTTTATCAGCTTTTGCTTTTTTCTTTTTGTTAATTTCCCTTTTGCCATATCCATACCTCGCTTTTTGTTTTCTTAATTTTACCACATTAAGAGATAAAAATCAATGATTAAAGAAGCATTTCAAAAATAAATCAGGGACTGTTACCATCAAACAGTCCCTTTTAGTATGTAATATCCTAACGTTTTTTTGTGAAAATGCCCTTTCTTTTATCAAGAGCTATCAGCAAAACCATACCAAGCAGATATGCTGACAATACCTCACCAACAAAAACACCTGCCGTTATTGTCAAATACACCCAAAAGGATTTGACCCCGGGAGTATAAAAGAGCAAAACTATAAACGGAACGATAACCGTATTTGAAAGCACGGTTGGCAAGGGTACAAGATACTTGCATTTGATTTTAGATGCAACATATGCACCGATTAACGTTGCCAGTGAACCGAAGATTACATCCCAGACAACAGCGCCCGAAATAAAGTTTGCAATTATGCAACCAATAAGCAAGCCCGGCACAGAGGCAGGCATAAAATAAGGTAAAACGCAAAGCGCTTCCCCAAGGCGAAGCTGCACCGCACCGCTTGACAAGCCAAAAGCACTTGAAACAAGGGTAAGCACAACGTACATTGCGGCAACAAGAGCTGCCTGCGTTAAATATAACGCCTTTGATTTTTTCATTAAAATTCTCCTTAGTTTTGATTTAAGTGAGGATGGTTACGAACTCACTACCGTAGCCTTGCGACTAAAGCAAAAATATTATACTGCGATTTTTTCCAAAAGTCAATAGCCAGATTTTGTTTTTTGCATACTATGTAATAGCACCAAGCAGAAACGGAGGTATTTTTATGAATAGTGAAAGCATAGGCTTTTTGCAAGTAATTGCAAAAACCGCTAACGGTGCGTTACCTGTTGAAAACGCACAAATTAACATCTATGAGTATACACCGAGCAGCGAGGGCGGTGAAAGAGGAAGAATAATATACACCCTTTACACCGACCAAGATGGCAGAGCGCCAAAGGTGGCGCTTAACACAAAGAACAAAGAGCTGTCTTTGACCCCGGGGAATGAAAATCCATTCTCTGTTTACAACATTGAGGCATCAAGGGAGGGCTTTTATTCAAATTCTTACATCAATGTGCCGATTTTCCAAGGAATTACCGCCATTCAACCTGTTGAGCTTATCCCTTTGATTGAATACGCAAGTCAAGTTGATGATTTTCCAAGCTCCACACGAAGATTTGTTGAAACGCCAAACACTGCCCTTTAAGGAGGTTTTATGCCCAACACTACACCTGTTATTCCGGAATTTATCACAGTACACTTAGGTGCGCCAGATTCTGATGCACCTAACGTTACCGTACCTTTTGTTGACTACATAAAAAACGTAGCATCCAGCGAAATTTTCCCCACATGGCCCGAAAACGCCATACGCGCTAACGTGTATGCCCAAATATCCTTTGCGCTTAACAGAATTTACACAGATTACTACCGCTCCCGCGGATACGATTTTGATATTACAAATTCTATTGGAATTGACCAATCCTTTGTAAATGGGCGAGATATATTTGAAAACATATCTCAAATAGTAGATGAGATTTTTAATGACTACATCATTATGAGTGGTAGCATTGAACCGTTTTTTGCCGCTTACTGTGACGGGCGTGAGCTACGTTGCCAGGGACTTGAGCAATGGGGTACTGTCAGCTTAGCCGAGCAGGGCTACACGCCATTTGAAATATTGCAATTTTACTATGGCGATAATATTCAGCTTGTCAGAAATGCACCCGTTGGCGGCAGAACACAGACCTGGGACGGACGCACCTTGGGCATTGGCGATTTGGGTAATGCAGTACAGCAGGTTCAGCTTCGGCTGAACAGAATTTCAAAAAATTTCCCATCTATACCTAAAATCTACCCTGTTGACGGAGTTTTTGGTGAAGAAACAGAAAATGCGGTACGTGAATACCAGCGTGCATTTGATTTGAATCCTGACGGCCTTGTGGGAAAGGAAACCTGGTATAGCATACAAAGAACCTTTAATGCGGTAAAGCGACTTAACGATTTGACATCCGAGGGTATACGCCAAGAGGAAATCGAGCTCTTATTCAATTCATTTTTAGAAGAGGGTGACACGGGTGCTGAGGTATATGAGCTTCAATATCTACTGAATTTAGCATCAGAATTCAACAACGAAATTCCTCCTGTTTCCATTGACGGCATTTTCGGAAGTGGAACAAAAAATGCGCTTGAAGCCTTTCAGCGTGCAAATGGATTAGAGATAACCGGTCAGGTTGGATTACAGGATTGGGATAGACTATACCGCGAATATGTGGGCATCATTAATTCCTTGCCACAAGGGTATTTCAGCAGTATTACTCTACCCTACCCAGGCACTGTTTTAAGAATCGGATCAAGTGGAGAGGCGGTCAGCGCTTTGCAGGAATATTTGAACTATATTTCTAATACATACACATCTATTCCAAAAACCGCTGTTGACGGAGTTTTTGGTCCTGCCACACAGCGTGCTGTCCTTGCCTACAAGGAAATTTTCGGCCTTGGTAACCAAGGAATTGTTTCCTCAAGCACTTGGGACTCAATCACATCAACATACAGGGATTTATATGACGGGAATCAAGCTTCTCCCGGACAATACCCCGGATATAATCTGGGTTGAACGGAGGCTTTACCAATATCACTTTTCACAGATGTACAAAGTGTTCAAAAAGCTTTTAACTTTTGAGCTTCAGAGTATTTTTTGCTAAAGGAGAATTTATGGCATATTACAGCTTAGAGGAGCAACGAAATGCTATTTTGGAAATACAAAGGATTTTGAGAGATTTAGATTACTTTGAAAACGAGGTTGCAAGGATACGCTTGTCGGGTGAATACGATGCAGAGACCCGCGAGGGAGTACGTAAATTTCAAGAAAAATACGATTTACCTGCAACGGGAATAGTTGACCATACCACCTGGCAGGTTTTACAGGCAGTAGAAAAGGCAAGGCGTGAAGCCACTCAGCTTGCCAGGGCAATTTACCTGTTACCGAGAAGTCCCGAATATTCCATAGAGCCAGGAGTACGTGATGATGTAATTTATGTAATACAGCATTTACTGAACACTGTGGGACAGGAATATGACAGCATTGGTAATATTGAATTCAGCGGAATTTATGATGAAAATACTCAAAACGCAATCAAGGAGTTCCAACGAATTAATTTGCTTGAGGGCAACGGAATAATTGACCCATCTACCTTTAACCGCTTGGCAGCTGAATACGAAAGAATAAATTCTTATAATGAGTGAAAATAATTAACTGTTTTGGTCAATAATAGCTGTAAAATCAGAGAGAGAGGAAACAAAATGGTTAATCGCTTTACACCCGGCGCTCAGGCGGTATTGAGCAGTGCAAAAAAATGCGCAGAAAAGATGGGGCACTCATACATAGGATCCGAGCATTTGATTTTGGGTATGCTTTCCTGTGAATGTGCCGCAAAGAAAATTTTAGAGGACAAAAGAATTATCTACACCGATGTTTACAATAAGCTGGTGGAAATTGCCGGCACCGGAAACCGTGACAACACTTACACAAAGGAGCTAACACCTAAGTGCAAGCGAATTATTGAAAGCGCATCTACATGCTCAAAGCGATTTAACGCAAAGCTTATCGGCACTGAGCATCTTCTCTACTCAATTTGTGAGGACGGGGAAAGCGTTGGAGGAAGAATTTTAATATCCATGGGCGTTAATCTGCAAATATTAAAGAATGAAATTGCAGCTATGCTTGATATTAGCTCACAGGATAAAAGCTATGACAAATTTGGGGTTAGCGGCTCCCCAATTTTGTCTTCTTACGGCAGAAACCTCAACGCAGTGGCTCGTGCAGGAAAATGTGACCCGCTTATTGGGCGAGAAAAGGAGCTTGAAAGACTTACCCAGGTGCTGTGCAGGCGAACAAAAAACAACCCCTGCTTAATCGGCGAGCCAGGGGTTGGAAAAACCGCAATTATAGAAGGGCTTGCACAAAAAATCAATGACGGTAATGTGCCAAGGGAGCTTTTGGAAAAGACTATTTTCTCTCTCGATTTATCCTCAATGATAGCAGGTGCGAAATACAGGGGGGAATTTGAGGAAAGAATGAGAGGAGTTATGAGTGAGTTAAAAGCGAACCCATCCATAATTCTTTTCATTGATGAAATACACACAATTATAGGTGCGGGAGCTGCAGAGGGGGCGGTTGATGCAGCAAATATTATTAAGCCCTCCCTTGCAAGGGCACAGCTCCAAATTATCGGTGCTACCACAACCGAGGAATACAGGAGACACATCGAAAAGGACGCAGCACTTGAACGAAGATTTCAACCAATAGCGGTGAACGAGCCAACCGAAGAGCAGACAGTTAAGATTATCGAGGGCTTACGAGAAAAATATGAGAGCTTTCACAGAGTAAGAATTCCCCTTGATGCCATACATCATGCAGTGAAGTTATCTTCCCGTTACATTAATGACAGGTATTTGCCAGATAAGGCTATTGATTTGATTGATGAGGCTTGCTCTCGGGTAAAAATGTCTGACTTTTCCCCAATTAAAGAGTACGAAAGATGCCTTAACGAGGTCATAAAGGAAAAGGAGCTTGCCATTTTAAATGAAAAATTTGACCTTGCAACAAGGCTCAAAGATAAGGAAAAAAGCATTAAGCTCCAGCTTGAAAGGGCAAATAAAAAGTTAGCTCTTGATAACGGCGAATGGGCAGAAATTTCCAATGCGGATATTGAAGAGATTGTTACACAGTGGACCTCTGTCCCCATAAGCACTATAGAGAAAAATGAGCAAGAAAGGTTAGCCGGATTAGAAAAGCTGCTAAAAGAAAAAATTGTTGGTCAAAATGATGCGGTACGTGCTGTTGCCGCATCAATAAAGCGTGGACGTGCGGGATTGAAAAGCCCCAAAACACCAATAGGCTCTTTTCTGTTTTTAGGCCCAACGGGGGTTGGAAAAACAGAGCTGGCAAAGGCCTTGGCACAAACTGTTTTCGGCTCTTCCCACGCGCTTATACGGCTTGATATGTCGGAATATATGGAAAAGCACAGTGTTTCCAAGCTGATTGGCTCTCCCCCGGGATATGTTGGCTACGAGGAGGGCGGAATACTGACAAAGCAAGTTAAGCAAAAGCCCTATTCTCTTATATTATTTGATGAAATTGAAAAGGCACATCCTGATATTTACAATATTCTTCTTCAAATTTTAGATGAGGGTGCATTGACTGATTCAAGCGGTAGGCAAATCAATTTTAAGAATACTATTATAATTTTGACATCCAACATTGGTGCTAAAAGCATTATTAAGCCAAGCCACTTGGGATTTAGTGAAAGAGAAAGTGAAAGCACCGAAAATGAGCTTATGAAAGCACAGATAAACGATGCTTTGAAATTGGAATTTCCGCCCGAGTTTTTGAACAGGCTTGATGAAATCGTAACTTTTAACAAGTTAAGCATTGAGGATACAAGTGAAATTGCCGAGCTTATGCTTTCCGAGGTTGCTGATTTAAGCAGTGAAATCGGCATCAAGCTGTTATTTGACAAAAATGTGGCTTTACACATTGCCAAGGAAAGCTACAATAAGCACTATGGTGCGCGTCCGTTAAGACGCGCTATAACCGGGCTGATTGAAAACCCTTTGTCTGAGAAAATTTTGACTAAAGAGATAAAAAAGGGCGATGACGTGTCTGTTTTTTGTGAAAACGGTGAGATTAAGTTCAAGGTTTTAAATATTGTTTAAGACTATGATTTGTTCATTAAAAAGGGCGATACGGAAATTTAATCCGTATCGCCCTTTTAAAGTTATCTTGTAATATGAACGTCAAGCTGATTGTAAGGAATTTCAATTCCCTTATCGTCAAAGTTGATTTTAACAAGCTCCAAAATGTTAAAGTTAACATCCCAATAATCTTCATTTTTAACCCAAACTCTTAATCTGATTCCTACAGAGCTTTCGTTGTGAGAGGTAATCATAACTACCGGTGCAGGGTCTGTCAAAATTCTTTCATCATGTCTTGCACAGCCAAGAAGCACCTTTTTTGCATCCTCAATGCTTGCTTCATAAGAAATATTAAAGTCAAAGTCAATTCTTCTTGTTTCGTGTGTTGAATAGTTAGTTACAACGGTATTGGAAATTGTACCGTTTGGAACAACAACCTTTTTATTATCAGGGGTTGTCAAGGTTGTGTAGAAAATACCGATATCGGTAACTGTACCGCCAACGCCTGCTGCTTCAACATAGTCACCAAGCTCAAATGGCTTAAATGCAACTACCATAATACCGCCCGCAATGTTGGAAAGACCGCCCTGGAGAGCCAAGCCGATTGTAACACCGACAGATGCCAAGGCTGCGGAAAACACAGAAAGCTCAAAGCCCAAAACAATAAGTGCACAAAGAACAACCGCAACGTATAGCACTATTGCAATTATATTTTTCAAAAAGTTTCTGACTGTTTTATTGAGCTTAGCTGCTGATTTACTGTTTTCATACCTTCTTGCAATGACCTTAGCTATTTTAATACCGATTGTCAAGATTAAAATAGCGGCTAAAATTCTTGCGATTAATGATATAACAGGCTGTGCCAAAACCTCATTAATCTTATTCCATACATCAGCAAAGGTCATTGCTGCATATAAATTATTCATTCTATTTCCTCTTTCTTATTTTTCTTAAATTTCAGTTATTTTCTTCTGCCTCTGGCTCTTTTTTGTTAGCAACTATTTTTTCGTTACAATATTCGCAAGGTGCGCCGCGTTCAATCACTGACTCACAATAAGCGCAAATTTCCTTATCCTGCAAATACGCAAGCCTTGTTTTGTATTCCTTTATAATAGTGCTGATTCTGTCCGCCTGAGCCATAAGGGCTTCAACCCTTGATGTATTGTTTGGATTCTTGGAATTTGCATGCACTGCCCTGCCAAGCATTTCATAGCAATGCTCAAGATTGGATTCCTCCATTTTAATATCAAGCTTAAGCTTAGTGGCTTCAGCAATTTTTTTAGTTTTCTTTTTAGCTGTTTGCGTAACTGCTACTACACTTTTTTTGATATCGGATACGATTTTTGCCATAATTTTACCTCCTTTTCGCAACAATATCTTTTATAATAATATTTTACTATAATTATAGGTTTTTGTCAATGCTCAGTATAATTATTTTTCATTTGAACAAACTTATTTTAAAGGATGTGATTATAATGAAAAAACAAGAGTACGTTGAATATGTTGAAAACAGAGCAAAAAAATCGCCCTTGATTAAGGATTGCTTCTTTGCTTTTGCCTTTGGCGGTATTATTTGTATTATTGGTCAGATTTTCCGTGATTTATACCAATATTTAGGCATCAATGACAAGGATGCGGGTACACTTGCCTCAATTACCTTGATTTTTATCGCCTGTTTGCTCACAGGATTAGGGGTTTTTGACAATATAGCCAAGATTGCAGGCGCGGGCACGCTTGTACCAATTACAGGCTTTGCCAATGCCATTTCTTCTCAGGCTATTGATACCAAAAGCGAGGGGTATGTTTTAGGTGTAGGCGCTAAAATGTTTACAATTGCGGGTCCTGTTATTGTTTTTGCCACGTTAAGCGGTACAATCTACGGCGTTATTTACTATTTTTGCACTTTAATTTGGGGGTAGCTATGTATGAAAAACCAAATTATTACCTTGAATAATGCACCTAAAATTTCCTCGTACTATTCCGTTGTTGGACACAAGGAGAAGGCAGGACCGATGGGCGATTTATTTGATGAATACAGCGATGATGATAAATTTGGCAAGGACACGTGGGAAAAAGCCGAAAGCGAGATGCAATATAGGGCCGTTAAAGGAGCTATCAACCGTGCAGGACTACGGGACTCCGATGTTGATTTATTGCTTGCCGGGGATTTGCTCAATCAATGCGTTGGCTCTAATTATGCCATAACTAATTTTGACATACCTTATCTTGGCTTATATGGCGCTTGCTCCACATGCTCCGAGGGGTTAGCCCTTGGCGCATGCCTTTACAGTAACGGTATAGTAAGTAAATGCTGCGCTGTTACATCCTCCCATTATTGCTCCAGTGAAAGACAATTCAGATTTCCCCTTGAATACGGTGGGCAGCGTACACCCACTGCACAGTGGACAACCACAGGCTCCGGCGCTTTTGTTTTGGGAAATGAAGGCACGGTGAAAATTACAGAGGTGCTTTTTGGAAAAGCGATTGACAAGGGTATTACAGATATTAACAATATGGGCGCGGCAATGGCACCCAGCGCCATTGATACTATTGTAAGATATTTCAGAAATTCTAACCACTCCCCCGACTATTTTGACAAAATTATTACGGGAGATTTGGGATATGAGGGCAGCGAAATTTTAAAGGATTTATTGCTTGGTGAGGGAATTGATATAAGAAAAAATCACACTGACTGCGGACTTATGATATTTGAGCGGGAACAGCAGGACGTGCATGCCGGTGGCTCCGGATGCGGTTGCAGCGCAGTAGTTATGGCAGCAGATATTATTCCAAAAATGGAGCGCGGTGAATATAAAGAGGTGTTGTTTATGGGCACCGGTGCTTTAATGAGCCCGATTACTCTCTTTCAAGGCGGTAGCATCCCTGCTATTTGCCATTTAGTACACTTATCGGCAGGCTGAGGTTTTATATGGATATATTTTTTAAGTATTTGATTGTTTTTGTTGTGGGGGGGGTATTTTGTGTTGTTGCACAAATTATAATAGACAAGACAAAATTAACACCTGCAAGAACTCTTGTATTATATGTTTGCGCCGGTGTTTTTTTGTCAGCCATTGGAGTATATAAGCCTCTCGCTGAATTTGCTGGAGCCGGTGCTACCGTGCCACTTACCGGATTTGGCCACTTGATTGCAGAGGGAGTACGCGAGGCAGTTGATGAAAAAGGGCTATTAGGTGCCCTGACCGGGGGACTCAGCGCAACTGCGGGTGGAATAGCGGCTGCTATTGTTTTTGGCTTTATTGCATCCTTGATTTTTTCAAGCAAACCGAAAAAGTAATTTCAAAAATTGAGAAAATGTTAACAGCTCCAGCTCTGCAAGGCACCCTACCCTCTATAAAAGTATTGTTAATACAAAATGAAAACACACCGAGGATTTCCTCGGTGTGTTGTTCAATTAAAGTAGGTTTCCGATATCAACAACTATCTGTGTTGTTGGAGCCTTGATGTCATTGCCGTTTTCATCCTTGCCGATTACCTTTTCGGTATGAACGATATCAAATGGAGATTCACAAATGATGTCGCTTGTTTCAACCATTTCGTTATTATAAATTGGGCTTGTGTACTTCATTATATATTTCCTCCTTATTTAGCGTTTTTTATTGCAACTACATCTTTGTAGCTTTCACCTGTCAATTCTTCAACAGTTGCGTTGTTGTTAAGATATGACATCTTTCCGTTTTCGATTACGTATGCGCAGAATACAATTTTTGTGTCCTTAAGTGCCTCTGAAATGCCGGAAACCTTAATTTCAAAGTAGTTATGCTTGCCGTTTGTAAAGTCCTTATACAGAACCTTGCCAACTCCCATTGTTGGCTTAATTGTGCCTACAGTCTCCTGACCTGCTTCAAGCTTATTTGCCTGAGCGATTACACCAAAGGAAAGGGTTGTACCCATAAGCTCCTCATACTTTGCAAGGTTTTCTTCATTTACGCCGAAGAACTGTGCCATTGAATATGTACCGCCAACAGGAGCTTCTGTATAGCTGAAGCCAAGGTATGAGAATACCGCACCGATTGTCTTGCTGTTATCTATTACGTCAAGACCACAAGCTTCTCTTGTACATGTATCGGCAAATGTAACGCTTTCAAAATAGTTGCCCTTTTGAATTGTGTAGTCGCCTGACATTTGGTGCTTACCGTCATAGAAGGCATCGCATACATTACAGCCATAGATTACATATCTGCCCTTTAGATAGCTATCCTTATCTGCCTCATAGTCAGCCAAGGAAATTACCGCATTGGTTGTACCTGTGCCTGTTTTAATTGTTTCAATATATTCACTGTCATTGCTTGTTACAAAGAACAAAATATCGTTTACCAGGTTGTTTCTAAACGCATTGTTTTTGATAGTTGTAACAGTATCTGGAATATAAACCTCACGTATGCTACAGCAGTTTACAAACGCCTCTATACCAATAGTTGTCATATTGGGGCTGAGAATAAGCACTTCAAAGGCACAGTCAGCCATACCGTATTGACCTATCGATGTAACCGTGTCAGGAAGCCTTACTACCTTGTCATTCCACTTGGACTGTGATCTGAACATAGAATCGGGAATAACGGTGATTTGTGTGTTTTCCAAGCCTGTTACAGTCTCAAGAGCGGAACCGTGGAAATGGCTACCGCCATTCAATGTTGTAAGTGTGCCGGGCAAGGTAAGATCTTTCGTGCCGGCGCTCTTATATGCGCAATTGCCGAGTGTTGTAACACCGTATGGAATGTTAACATCACGCAGCTCGTAGCAATTTTCAAATGCAGCTTGGTCGATTACAGCATTTTCGCCCGCATTACCAAGGAAGGTACAGGTTTCAAGCTTCTTGCAGTTTTGGAATGCATAGTCATCAATCAACACAAATCCCTCGGGAATCGTAACACTTAACAATGAACCGCAGCCATTAAACGCCCTAAAGCCAACGGTTGTACAGGTAGAAGGAAGCACAATGCTTGTAACCGCTGTATTCATGAAGTATTCAGTTGGAATCGATGTCAGCTTACACCCTTCAAGTCCTGTTACCGTTGCAAGGCTTGTACAACCGTAAAACACGCGAATGTCAGATGTTTCAAGCCCAGAGGAAATATAAGCCTCTGTTAAATTAGGATTACTTGCAAATACGTTCCAGCCCAAGGAGGTTATGCTGTCAGACATAACAACCTTTGTAAATCTTGAATTTTGGAAGCCTGCATTACCGATATATGTAGTTGTAGCAGGAATGGTACACTCACCCTCGATCAAGCCAAACTGTGTAAGTGGGCAGCTTCCGAAAGAATAACCGCCAATTGACTTCCAATCAATTGTTTCGGGGTTGATTATAACCTTTGTAAGTGATGTACAACCGCTAAAATGGCTGTGAATGATAGAACCGGTTACGGCTGTACAACCAAGTAAGTTGATTTCTATAAGTGATGTACAACCAACAAAGTTGTTAGCGGAAGAAATTATAAAGGATGCATCACTTGGAATATCACAAACCTTTAAGTTTGTACAGTTCTGAAATACATTACATCCCATATTTGTAAATGTATTAGGTAAATAAACGTACTGTACAACCTTACTGTCGCTAAAGGTTGCCCTATAGCCGGCATGGTCTATGGTTTTAAAGGTACATTCTCTCAAATTGGCAACAACAATCTTGTTTGTAGTGCTTTCGTTATGCTTTTGCAAAAGTGTGGAGGCATCGAGATAAATATCACCAAGATATGTAGCTTCTACAAGCTTGCCTCCTGTTGTGTTGTTGAAAAGCTCCTTTGTCTTAACAGATGTAACAGTTGCACCCTCGTCAAGAGTGTACCATACCAAGGCATCACCCTCACTGTCATACAAGGCACAATCTATTGATGAACCGTCGCTTAAAGAAACGGACACAACCTCGCTCTTGTTATGCTCTGCACCAACGGAAAGCGCAAAGGCACAAACGAGCATTACTGCCAAAGTTAAAGCGAAAAGAATTCTCTTTTTCATAATTTTCTCCTATTCTCTTTTTTATTAAAATCAAAGCTTTTTAGCTTTTTTCTTAATCATATCAACCAAGGCAACGCTTTGTGCGGAGCTTTCGGGAGTTACGAAATCCGGCTTTTTGTTTTCAACAATGCAGTTTACAAAGTATTGCATTTCATTGAGATAGCCGTCATCATTACCAACATTAATGCCAAGGTCAACCTCCTCAGCCTTTGCCTCAGTGGTTTCAACAGGCTCACCGTTCTTATAAAGCTTATCGGAAAGCTCTACACAGCCGTTTTGGAATACTGCCAGGAATGTTGCGTGGAATGGAATGCCTGTGTTATACCAAGTACCCTCGCAGGAAACAAGAGTGTCACCATAGGTCATATTTGTAACAACCGTATCGTTATTTTCCTTCATATTGTAACGATATGCTTGGATGGTGTCAGGCATACCAAGAATGCTTTGAACGAAATCAATATCGTGGATTGAAAGGTCGGTAGCGACACCGCCACTTCTCTTTTCATCTCTCATCCAGTCCTCCCAGCTCCAAGCAGGGATACCTGAAATACGCTTCATATCAAGACGGATAAGCTTACCAAGCTCACCTGACTCAATTACGCTGCGAAGGTATCTGTAAGGTGCCATAAATCTAACAACATGGGCAACCATAAAGTTCTTGTCTGTTTCCTTAGTTGCCTCAATAACCTTCTGTGCATCCTTTGCGTTTAAGGTCATTGGCTTTTCACAAAGAACGTGATAGCCCTTTTTAAGAAGCTTGATTGCCATATTTTTGTGCATATAGCTTGGTGTACAAATGTCAATCATATCAAGCTCTTGATGCTGAAGCATTCTGTCAAGATTAGTATAAATCTTAATTTTTCTGTTACCAACCTTTTCCTTTGCAACGTCTTTTCTTACGTCACAAACCGCAACAAGCTCCGCATTTTCAATTTTTTCATAATTGTAGAAGTGGCATCCGCCCATACCGCCAACACCAACCAAGCCTACTCTGATTTTATTAGCCATTGATTATATCCTCCAAGAATTTTTTAGCATAAAGTACATCCTCGATTTGCTTGTCACCATCAATTTCACGCTCGATGGTAATAGAGCCATTGTAGCCACAATTTTTAAGCTTTTCAATAAGTACAGGGAAATTAACACGACCGTCACCGATCCTCTTTTCCTCACCGATATAACGTGGGTCGGTTGGATATTCGCCATCCTTACCGTGAACGCCGCGAACATACTCACCAAAAATATCAACCGCATCACAAGGATTAGCCTTACCGTACAAAAGAAGGTTTGCAGGGTCCAAGTTAATTCCCAAATTGCCTGTACCTACTGCCAAAATTGTCCTCTTTAATGTAATTGGGGTTTCTTGTCCTGTTTCAAACAGCAAATACTGTCCGTTTGCCTTACAATACTCAGCAAGCTCACGAATAGCGGCAACAACTGATTTAAAATCATCTGTTGTTGGGTTTTCAGGCAAGAAGCCCATATGTGTGATAACATCAGTTACACCCATCATTTTAGCAAAATCGAAGCCCAGCTTCAGCTCTTCCATTCTCTTATCGCGAAGGAAAACAGGCACGATACCAAGAGTGTGATATCCACCGATAAAGTTCCAATGCGCTTCTCCGCTCCAGCCGCACCATACAGCGCTGATTTCAAGACCCTCGCTATCCGCTGTTGCCTTAATCTTATCAGCCCACTCCTTTGTCATCATACTGTGATTCCACGCGCAAAGCTGGAAGGATTCAAGACCGTATTTCTTTACGTCCTTGATTTTCTCGACTACATTGTCGCCAAGATGTACCATTGTTCCTAATTTCATAATGCACCTCATTATTTACATAAATTGTCATTCTAATTTTAACATATAATTTTATATAATACAAGAGAATTATTAAATTTTATATAGAAATTTGACACCTTTAATTCAAGCGTTTTAAAAAAGATTCTTCGCTTTGCTCAGAATGACAAATTAATACTATTCGAGTTGTCAAAAATGAAAAGAGCCCGCTCAAAGCAGGCTCTTTGATTAAACTATTCCTTATCGGAGAAATTTTTGCCGCAAGCAGGGCAAATCAAGTCCTCTTGCTCGATTTCGCTATCAAAGCAAATTTCCTCACCGCAGTGTGGACACATTGCTTCCATATACTCACATTCATCATCGCAACAGCAATCACAATCGTCATCATCGCAGCAGCAATCACAATCATCATCGTCACAGCAGCAATCGTCATCACAATCACAGTCACAATCCTCATCGTAAAGGTATTCCTCTACCTCGCCAAGGTCATGGTCAAGCTCTTCAACATAATCGCCAAGAGTTGCAACCTCATCATCCATATCTGCAATTGTTTCTGTAATATCGGAAAGCAAGTCAATAATTGCGTTCAAAACCTTTCCCTCAGGCTTTGAGCTGTCTATACCAAGACCCTCAGCCAAGCCCTTAATATAAGCACATTTTTCAAGAATATCCATTTCCATTTTAAAATACTCCTTTTCTGTTTTTATTAAATTTATGGGACCGATTTTAAGCGGTCCCTTAAATTACAAATTAATTATTTGTTTACTCTTTCAAGGTATTCGCCAACTCTTGTATCAATTCTGATAAGGTCACCCTCATTGATAAAGATCGGAACTCTTACAACTGCACCTGTTTCAAGAGTAGCTGCCTTTGTTACGTTAGTAGCTGTATCACCACGTACGCCAGGCTCTGTTTCTGTGATAACAAGATCAACAAATGTTGGTGGCTCTACTGAGAAAACCTCACCCTTAATAGAGGAAAGCTTACACATTTCATTTTCCTTAACAAACTTAAAGTTGTCGCCAAGCTTTGATGCGTCAACAGGAATCTGCTCATAGGATTCCATATCCATAAAATAGTAAAGCTCGCCATCATTGTAGAGGTACTGAAGCTCTCTACGCTCAACCTGTACGGTTTCAAACTTTGCGGTTGGGTTAAATGAAGCCTCACGTGTTGCACCGGAAACAACGTCTCTATACTTTGTTCTTACAAACGCTGCGCCCTTACCCGGCTTAACGTGCTGGAACTCAATAACCTGATATACCTTACCTTCCATTTCAAAGGTAACACCGTTTCTAAAATCGCCTGCTGTAATCATTTAAAATTCCCTTTTCTTGGCGTTTAATTATTTGAAGAGCAAGTCCGCCACAAATTGCCCTTGATGCCGCGTGGGCATAATTCACACAAATATTTTACTATAAAAAGTTGAATATTGCAATAGGTATTTACAATATTTTTCCCATTTTTATTAAATTTCTATCAATTCCTTAGGAGATTTTGTTAAATTTGTGATTCCGCCATCACGAATTACCACCAAATCCTCTATTCTTGTGCCGTATTTACCCGGGATATAAATACCGGGTTCCACTGTTACTACGTTACCGGGAACCAATATTCTGTCACAATTTGGGGAAAGTGCGGGATGCTCATGAATTTCCAAGCCTACGCTATGACCGAGAGAGTGACCGAAATAGCCTTTATAGTTTTCGTAAATAATTTCTCTTGCCACATTATCCGCATCCTTGGTATTGACCCCTGCCTTTAAGTATTCAAGGCCCGCCTTTTGCGCCCTTAAAACCGTGTTGTACAGCTTTTTCATTTCCTCGTCTGCCTTGCCGATACAAACAGTTCTTGTCATATCGGAATGATAACCGTTTACGGTTGCGCCAAAGTCCATTGTGAAAAAGCCCTTTTTCAGCTTTATGTTTTCGGGCACACCGTGAGGTAATGAGGTTTTTTCGGCGCTTATGGAAATAGTTTCAAAGCTTTTGTCCTCTGCACCGTTTTTACGCATAAAATATTCAAGCTCAGCCGCTACGTCATTTTCGGTAATATCCGTTGATAAAATGCCTAAAATATGGGTAAATGCTTTATCGGTTATTTCCTGCGCCTTTTGAATCTCTGCTATTTCCCACTCATCCTTAATTTCACGCATTGTGGTGATTGTGGTGCCAATAGGCTTTAGCAATGCACTAACGTCCGCTTTTAATCTTTCGTATGCATTAAGACTCATAGAATAGTCCTCTATGCCAAGTGCCTTGATTTCTTCCTTCTTTAAAATAGCCTCAAGCCATTCAGAACGCTTGCCCTTTGGCTCTACAACAGTATATACGCTTGAGAGAAGCTTTTCTGCAATCTCAATATAGCGAAAATCCTCAAATGCATATGCATTTTCCCTTGTAATAAGTAAGGAGCCGTCCCCATTGTCGAATTTTGTAAAGTAACGGTGGTTTGTTTGTGATGTTACATATACTGCATCAATGCCTAAGGCATCGAATTTGCTTCTTAAATTATTAATTCTGTTTTTCATAAGCCTTCTCCAAATATCATTTATTATCGGCGGGAGCAAGCCCCACCCTGCTACGTAGTTTCAATTTAAATTTAATGTTCTTGTTTAAAGATCCTTCGCTTCGCTCGAGGATGACAAGTTAATTGGCTGCATTTTTCTCATTTAATAAGGTCTTTTATAACCTCAGAGGCTACGATTAAGCCAACCACCGAAGGGATAAAGGCACAGGAGGCAGGTGGGCGCTTGCCGTTACCCTGTATTTCTCCTATTTCCCGGGAAATAGGCGCTTCCTGTGAATAAACTACCTTTAATTTTTTAATACCGCGCTTTTTCAGCTCTGTACGCATAACACGTGCAAGAGGGCAAACAGAGGTTTTGTAAATATCGCTAACCGTAAAGGCACAGGGGTCAAGCTTATTTCCTGCCCCCATTGAGGAAATTATGGGTGTGCCTGCTTTATCGCACAACAATACAAGCTCAATTTTACCGCTTACCGTATCTATAGCATCCACCACGTAATCATATTTTGAAAGGTCAAATTGGCTTGATGTTTCGGGAGTGAAAAAGGTATTGTAAGCATTAACGGTGATAGACGGATTTATATCATATATTCGCTCCTTCATTACATCAACCTTATATCTTCCAACAGTTGAGTGAAGGGCAATTATTTGCCTGTTGATATTGGAAAGTGAAACCGTATCATTATCGACCAAGTCGATTTGTCCAACGCCTGTACGCGCCAGCGCCTCACAGGTATAACCGCCGACACCGCCAACACCAAAAACAATAACACGCTTGGATTTCAGCTTTTCCACATTTTCACGTCCTAACAGCATTTCTGTACGCAAAAGCTCCTGCATACTTACCTCCTTTGCGGTTTTTCTTTAAATAGTCTATCATAATTAGGTAAAAATTGCAAATACTTTGTTGCTTTTTTGCTTAGTTTATGGTAAAATTTTTGTAGTATTATTTTTAAGGAGTTTTTTATGAAGCCTTTACACGAATCAATTAAAAATCTTGATACTGTTTTAAAGAGGATTAAGGAACAGATTGTTGTTTCCAAAAAGCCTGTTGAAAATATCACCTACAAGACTTGCGGCTATAAGAGCGGCTCCGCTTTGCCCGACATACAGGATTTTGTTCCTTTTACCAATGGCTCAACCTGGGGATACGAAAGAGATGAGCATGCCTGGTTCCACTTTACTGTTAACGTGCCTGAATTGAAGGGCCGTGAATTCAAGCTTGAGGTTTGCACACAAATTGGCGGTTGGGATGCGACCAATCCACAGTTTATTGCTTATGTTGACGGCAAGATTAAACAAGGACTTGACACCAACCATACATATCTGACCTTGGAGGGTCAGGACAGTTATGACGTTATGCTATACGGCTACTCCGGTATGGAGGCAGCACGCGAGCATCTTTGCCTGAATGCAAATATAGTTATTGAAAATCTTGATGTTAAAAAATTCTACTATGATGTAAATGTTCCCTTTGGCGCTTTGTCCTTCCTTGAGGAGAATACTTATGAATACCAAAACATTGTAGCAATTCTTGAAAAAGCTATCAATAAATTAAATATGTTAAAAATGCCATCAGCGGAATTTTACGATTCAGTTCTGGTGGCGGACAAGCTTTTACAAAAGGAGTTTTACAGCCAATTCTGCAAGGAACAGGATATAAAGTCAATTTGTATTGGCCACACCCACATTGACATAGCTTGGCTTTGGACCGTTAACCAGACACGGGAAAAGGCACAAAGATCCTTTGCTACTGTTATTGAATTAATGAAGAGATACCCTGAATACAAGTTTATGTCCTCACAGGCCATTTTATACAAGATGGTAAAGGAGGAGGCTCCCGAGCTTTATGCTGAGATTAAGGAAATGATAAAGGCAGGCAGATGGGAGGTTGAGGGCGCTATGTGGGTTGAGGCTGACTGCAACCTTTCCTCCGGTGAGAGCCTTGTAAGACAGGTGCAATACGGAAAGAACTTCTTCCGTGATGAGTTCGGTATTGAGTCAAAAATTCTGTGGTTGCCAGACGTATTCGGCTATGCGGCTGCCCTGCCACAGATTTTACGCAAGAGCGAGGTTGAATGGTTTGTTACCTCTAAAATCGGTTGGAATGACACAAATACAATGCCTTATGACACATTCATGTGGCGCGGTCTTGACGGAACGGGCATTCACACACACTTTTTAACCGCTCAGGAGGAAAAGAAGGGACGCGTGCCCGAAAGGTTCAGCTCCTACTGCCCTTCCTCTGACTTTTCCGTAATTGACGGTGCCTGGAACAGATACCAGCAAAAGTCACTTTCAAACGAGGCAATTGTTACATTTGGTTACGGTGACGGCGGCGGAGGCCCTACTGATGATATGCTTGAAATGCTACGCCGCGATAGCAAGGGTGTGCCCGGACTTGCACAGGCTAAGATTGACACTGCCACATCCTTCTTTGATAAGTTGGAAAAGGAAATAAGTAAAAAGCCAGAGCTTTTACCCTCCTGGAGAGGTGAGCTTTACCTTGAATTCCACAGAGGTACATATACATCTATTGCTAAGAACAAGAGAAACAACCGCCAGTGCGAATTTTTGATTCTTGACACAGAGGCGCTTTGCGTAATGATGGATAAGCTACGTGTTGCCAAATTCCCTAAAGAGGAGCTACACAAGGCGTGGGAGGTGCTTTTGACCAACCAATTCCACGATATTATCCCCGGCTCCTCCATTCCTGAGGTTTATGAAAACACTGACAAGGAATATAAGGAGTTAAAGGAGATGTTTGCAAGATACAGAAATCAAGCCTTTGATTATGTAGCTGAGAATGTAAGTCAAGCAGGCTATGTTGTGTTTAACCCGCATTCATTTGATAATTCATCTGTTGTAAGCATTGATGGCAAGAGTGTTTATGTAAAGAACATTCCGCCTAAGGGCTACCGCGTAATTGAGAGTGTTGATGCGAAAAATACAATTGAGGTTAAGGGAAATACCGTTTACTCAAAATTCTACACCGCAAAATTCGACAAGGATTATAACCTTGTTTCTCTCTTTGACAAAAAGAATCACAGAGAGGTAATAAAGAAGGGTGAGCGCGCTAACAGGCTCTTTGTGCTTGAGAATTACCCAACACAGTATGATGCCTGGGAATATCAAAGAAGTGCAAACGACAAGGAATATGACGTTGGTGCGGCTTACGATGTTTACACAGTTGTTGACGGAGCAAGAACAGGTATCCACTACAAAAAGAAACATATGGAAAGCGAAATTGAGCAAACTGTATGGTTCTACGAGGATATGCCAAGAATTGACTTTGAAACAAAGGTTAACTGGGCACAGAGAAGGCAGATTTTAAAGGTATCCTTCCCTGTTGATATCAATGCTGACAAAGCAACATATGAAATACAGTTCGGCTCTATTGAGCGACCAACCCACTACAACACCTCCTGGGATCAGGCGAAATTCGAGGTTTGCGGACACAAGTACGCCGACCTTTCCGAGGGGGATTACGGTGTAAGCTTGCTAAACGACTGTAAGTACGGACACGATATACACAACGGAGATATGCGCTTAACTATACTTACCTCCGCATGGAACCCAGACAACATGGGTAACTACAACGACCAGGGTGAGCATATCCTTACCTATTCTCTCTATCCGCATAAGGGCAATTTGGCAAGCTGCGATACAGTTAAGCAAGCATATGACTTAAACCTGCAAATGACTGCTGTTAAGACAGAGGGCAAGGGACAATTGGCTCCTGAATACTCACTTGTTAAGGTTGACAAGGACAATGTGCTTGTAGAGGCAATTAAGGAAGCGGAATATGGGGACGAAACAGTTGTTCGTCTTTATGACTGCAAAAACGTACGTGCCAAGACAAATGTTACCTTTGGCTTTGATATTACTGAGGCTTACCTTGGTAACTTAAGCGAAAAGAAGCTAAAGAAGCTGAGTGTTAAGAACAACACTGTAAACATTGAGGTTAAGCCATTTGAGATTGTAACCTTGATTGTAAAATGATTGAAATATCCGCACATTGCTTGTGCGGATATTTTTTCTACCTGCGGTTAACGGTTGTAAATTAAAGTGTATTGATTTAAAATGTTCTACGTGTTAGAATTAATATAAGAGGTGATTTATATGAAAATAAAATTGACTTTGATTACTATTGTTTGCATAGCTTTATCTATTTTGCTCTGCGGTTGCTGTCTATGGTACGATGCAGAACATGAGGGCAATATAACATATGGATACAGTGACGTATTCAAAGATGCTTTTATTGGTTTTTATACCTACAATGGAGATTACGATAATATTGTTATAGAGCTTCCAAACTATTATAAAGACTACCCCCTTACTTCATTAGGTGGATACACCGGACGCGGCGTACCACTTCCCTTTGAAATTGATTTTGACACTGTAAAATTAAATCCAAACGGAACGATCAAGTACTTAACTTTTATGACAGATGATGAGCTTAAGGAAGCAAACACTGTACAATTCGATATAACGCTACATATTGGAAGCAATATTCAGGAACTTAACAACACAGATACAAAGCTTGTATATATTTTCACTGAAATGAAAAACGGAGAAGAATGTGAGGTTGTTTACATTCCCACCTATTACATAATATGCAATGAGAAAAACAAAACCTTCTATTCAAAGGACGGACGGCTATACCATAGAGAAACAGACCAGCTTGTGCAATGCTTCTACTATCCTGAATAAAATTTAACCTTTCACTTTTATGGTGGAAGGTTATTTTTTTGGCTGAGTGCATATAATTTATTAATTTAATTAAAAATGTGTGGTGGTAAAAATTAACAGGCTACAAAAATACTTTTTCAACGGCATGCTGTTATCCGTGGTTGCTATACTGATGCGAACGGTTTCGGTTAGCTTTAATGTTTACGTGTCCTCCAAGGTGGGGGCGGAGGGAATGGGGCTTTTAAACCTTACATCAACGGTTTACGGCTTTGCCATTACCCTTGCAACCTCGGGAATTAATTTGGCGGTAGTGCGCTTGGTCTCCAATGCTTTGCCTTACGGAAACGAAGGTTACTTTGATAAAAAGGCTGACACGAATGTGCGCAAAATAATGAGAAATGCACTTTTTTATTGCTTGTTCTTCTCTATCTTATCAAGTATTCTTTTATTTACCTTTGCAAAGCCCTTGGGTGCATATGCTTTGGGGGACACAAGAACAATACCCTCCCTTAAGCTGCTTGCCTTTACACTTGTGCCAATTTCAATTTCAAGCGCGCTAAACGGTTATTTCAGCGCGGTGCGCAGAGTTTATAAAAGCGTTATTGTGCAAATATGCGAGCAGGGTGCAAAAATTACGGTTGTATCTGCCCTGCTGATTTTAATTGCGCCAAAGGGCTTAGGGTATGCCTGCATTGCGGTGGTTGCGGGCGGTGCAATCAGCGAGGCAGTTTGCGTTATAATTTCCGCTACCCTTTACTTTTTCGACAGAAAAATACATAAAAACGAAAAATTTAACATTGTCAAAAAAGAGAATGTTTTGTCAAAAACAGCCACAGGGGCCTCTGTTTTCAATGTTAAGGGTGTAAATAAGGGTAGCTTTATTACTGCCAAGGAAGCAGAAAAGAGCAAGGACAAAAGCTCTATAATTTCAATTGCCCTGCCAGTGGCAATCAGCACCTATGTGCGCTCCGCACTTTTGACAATTGAGCATTTAGCAATTCCTTGGGGACTTAAAAAAAGCGGGGCAAGCGCAACACAGGCACTAAGCTCCTACGGAGTTTTACACGGAATGGTTTTCCCTATTTTGCTTTTCCCTTCCGCTGTGCTTAGCTCCTTTTCATCACTTTTAATTCCTGAGCTTTCAAGCGCACAGGAAAAGGGGGATGAAAAAAGAATAAAGCATATTGTTTCCAGGGTGTTTTATTTTGCACTTTTGTTTTCGGTTGGTGTGTCGGGCATTTTTGTTTGCTTTTCCCACGAAATCGGTACATTTATTTATGGAAACAAGGAGGCCGGAGAGTTTATACGCCTTTTATCCCCTTTAATTCCCTTAATGTATCTTGACAATGCGGTAGATGCGATGCTAAAGGGCTTGGGCGAGCAGCTTTACACAATGCGAGTTAATATTATTGATGCGCTTATGAGTGTTATTTTGGTTGTTACTCTTTTGCCTGCAATGGGAATAAAGGGATATGTGGTTGTAATTTTTATGATGGAGCTTTTTAACACTACACTTAGCATTATTAAGCTATTGTCAATTACAAAAATTAAGACTCCTATTATCAAGTGGGTGGTTAAGCCCTTGACCTGTATTATTATTTCCACAATCATTACACGGCTGATTTTTAATTCCGATATTTTCTACTCATTTTTAATTAAAATTGTTCAGGGCAAAATCCTATGCTTTGTTGAAATAGGCGTATGTGCCGTTATTTATCTGATATTATCAAGAATATGCGGTGCTATAGGCAAAGAGGAAATTTCCTTTGCAAAAGGACTTGTTAAAGCTTAACAATGCAGGTGAATTTTAGCAAAAATCGCACACTCCCCCGCACTTTTTTACAAAAAACGGTATTTTTAATGCCTTGATTTTCCTTGGAAAAATCTGTTCCTTGATTTAGTTTTTTCTTGATGTTACAATTTTAGTGTAATCGCGTTGGATTTACCACGTAGTTATGAAAAATCAAGGAAAGGATGGTAAATTTGAAGAAGGTATTATCATTTTCACTGTTATTTATACTTCTGCTCTCTTGCTTTTCTATGATGTCCTTTGCATCGGGAGAAACGCGAGCAAGCGTTGGGGTATATATTAACAATCAACGGTTTTGGGGCGGTGTCAACGTAAAGGACAATACAACCTTTGTTGGTGTGCGGAAATTTGCTACCGCAATGGACCCCACAGCCTCAGTTAAGTACAACTACTCCACACGGACATTAACCGTTTCAACGAGCAAGCTGTATTTAACTGCTAAGGACGGTCAAAATTACATAGTGGCAAACGGAAGGTATTTATACACCGAAAGCCCGATTTATATGAAGAGCGGTGTAATGTATGCGCCTGTTATGCTGATGGCAAAGGCCTTTGACGGCAAAATCAGCTGGAATAACTACAACTCCTCTTTTTATATTACTAAGGGCAGCGGCGGTATTCTTTCCGGGGAGAAATTCTACCGTAGTGACGAGGTTTACTGGCTTTCGCGCATAATCTATGCGGAAAGCGGTGGCGAGCCTTTAAAGGGTAAAATTGCGGTAGGTAATGTAATTTTGAACAGAACCAGACACTCCTATTTTCCGAACACCATATACGGTGTAATTTTTGACAAGAAAAACGGAGTGCAGTTCAGCCCCACCGCCAACGGAACAATTTACAAAGCACCGAACAGCCAAAGCATTATTGCGGCTAAAATTTGCTTAGAGGGGTATTCAGTAAACAACGGTATTTTGTATTTTGTAAATGCCTCCCTTGTGCCTAACTCCTGGGTGGTTAAAAACAGACCCTTGTACGCTAAGATTGGCAACCATTCATTCTATTATTAATGAATTTGCCTATTTTACAAGGAAGAGCTTCGAGAAAGGCTTTTAGCCTTATGGGTTATCTTGAAATTCTACGGTCTTAAACCAAAAAACTCCGACACGTGTCGGAGTTTTTTGGTTATTTTGGGTTTATTATACATTCCTTTTCAAATAAGCTTTTCCTCAGATTGTTCATTTTTTCATCCAAGGCAGCACTTAAATCTGCACATTCGTCAAGCTCCATTTGCATTTCCTTGCTTAGCTTAACGTCCTTTTTGTAAACTATTTGATGCTCCATGCTTGCCCAACTATCCATAGCGATGGTGCGGAACTGCACCTCAACCTTCATTTCTCTTTTTGTATGCGCCAGATAAATTGGAATGGACACTATCATATGTAAGCTGCGATAACCGTTTTCCTTTGGATTTTTTATATAGTCCTTTGTTTGTATAAGGGTCACGTCATCCTGCTTCAAAAGTGCATCAGCCAAGGTATATACATCATCCTTAAAGGCACAGATAATTCTGATTCCCGCCACGTCATTAAGCTTCTTCTCAATGCTTTCAAGGCTGATTTCATGCCCTAACCTTTCCATTTTTTCCTTTATGCTTTTCGGGGATTTTAACCTTGTTCTTATGCTGTTTATCGGATTTCTGTCGTGTACTAAGGAGTATTCCTCCTTTAAAACCTTGAATTTGGTTTCTATTTCCATCATAGCACATCTGTAATATGACATAAGCTTAATATATTCTATTGATTTATCCTTAACCCATTCAAGTGTTTCATCATCTATGGAAGCAAGCAGCTGTTCCCTATACTGTTCATCTCTGTCCATATTTTCACCGCCTTATTTTAATCTTACACTACTAATGTGAATTCTATTTGAGCGTCTTTTGATTTTTTCCTTTTATATCTAAGCGAATGATACCTATTATCATTGAAATGAGATTTAATATCTCACTGGCAATAGCACCGATTGAGCCGCTGAAGGCGTTGTACACAAGCCACATAGGAGAGCTGAAAAGACCCATAAAGCGCACAGCCTTTGCCGAGCCTAACCTAAGGCTGACGGTTATAATAACCATAGCAACTACGGGAAGAAGCTCGATTATAAGATTTTTCGTTGTTGGCTCAGTATCGAATGCAAAAAATGTTAAAGGATAGGATGCTGAAAAGGCTAAAATGAAGATTATTAACCACACAACACTGTTTGCCTTTGTTTTTTCCTTAAAGAAAAAGACAAGTGCGCGCAGCGCCCCTACCAAATTTAATATACCGCCAACGAATGCGCCCAGCATTAAGTAATTAGCGCAGAAGGCGGCTGCAGCGAAAAACTGGCACATTGTAACCCCCTTGTGTGTTTTTTGCTGAAACACCAAGAGGTTAAATATCATACCTATTATTCCAAAAATTTGTGCTACAATTTCCATTGAAAAGTCCTTTATGTTTATTTCAAGTTAATTGTATCACACAAGGTGAACAAAGTCAATTAAAAAAGCACCCTTAGGTGCTTTTTTATATGTTTGTTGCGTTAAGATAATTTATATAAAGCGTGTCACGAAGAATGGAAAGAGTGCATTCATCCTTGCCTCCTACCGCCTTGCCATCTACGGTTTTGACTCCGCGTGCCATTTTTGATGAGCTGGTTACTATAATTTCATCAGCATCCAAAAGCTCCTCCACCGTATATTTGCGCTCTTCGGTATTTATTCCGTTTTCGTGTGCTACGGTAAGCAGGTGGGCACGGGTTACGCCCGGCAGAATAAACCTGTCACAGGGGGCGGTTATTAAAGTGCCGTTTTTTAAAATTGATACGTTACTGTGTGAGCATTCCGTTACTGTGCCGTTCCTATGTAAAATTGCTTCCTCACAACCGTTTTCGGTGGCTGATTGGGCCGTTAGCACGCTTGGCAAAAGGTTTAAGGTTTTTATGTTGCAAAGCTCATAGCGAATATCTTCCTTTAACACTGTGTTCATTTTTTCATATACGTTATCAAGGGGCTGTGGCTTTATCATAATGCAAAGATTCCCCTCACCGTTTGTAAAGGAATGATTCCTTATTCCGCTGCCGCGGGAAATATGAAAATAAACGAACTTTTCCTCTCCCTCAACCTTACGAACAAGCTCCTTTATTGTCAAGCTCAGCTCATTTTTGCACATCGGGGGCTTGATGCCCAACAGGGTGCAGTTATTATACAGCCTGTCAATATGCTCCCACAAAAGATATGGGATATTATTTCGGCACATTACCGCATCGTATACCCCGTCTCCAAAGTAAAACGCCCTGTCGGTTATGGGGACCGAAATTTCACTTATCAGTCCTGTTTTGCCGTTATAATATCCCAAATTTTTCATATAACTACCTCCAACCAAGCATGCTTTTACAACTATGCGTAAATATATTCCTCATTTGCCTCCAGCTCTACGTCGTGGTCGGCACCCTCTATATTTATTATAGCAGTTTGCTTAATTGGTGTTACTAATTTAAGGTAAGATAGCTGATTATTCTTCCATTCAATATCCACCTTAATGTTGCCCTTTGCCAAAAGACCCTTGATTGAACCGTTTTCCATTTCGCTTGGAAGGGCAGGTAAAATTCTTATTTTTCCATCCTCGCACTGCAAGAACATTTGTGCAATGCCTGCGCATACACCGTAGTTACCGTCAATCTGGAACGGTGGATGTGCGTCAAACATATTTGCATATGTTCCGCCCGAATGCCACATATCAACACTATCTTCGGGTCTTGCAGGCATATAACGAAGCTGATTTTTAACAAGCTTCATTGCGTGGTCACCATCCTTCAGCTTTGCCCACAGGCAAACCTTCCAGCCCATGCTCCAGCCTGTGCCCTCATCCCCTCTTCTCTCAAGAGAGCGCCTTACCATTTGTGCAACCTCAGGATTGTTCTCCGTTGTAATTACGTCCGCAGGGTAAAAGCCGTACAGGTGGGAAACGTGGCGGTGATAAACGTCAAATTCCTCAAACTCCTCATCATATTCAAGAAGCTGGCCCTGGCTGCCTTTTTTATAAATACCGATATGGTCCTTCTTTTCCTCAATTTCTCTTGTAAACTCATCATCTATGCCAAGCACCCTTGCAGCCTTGGATATATTTTTAAACAAATCCTCAACAATGGACTGTGACATAACCGCATATTTTGCAATATATGTAAGCTTACCGTCAAGGTAATAGCTGTTTTCCGGTGATGTTGACGGAGTTACAAGCCAGTTATCACCATCCTTTTCCATAATGGACAAAAAGAACTTAGCACTTTCCTTCATTATAGGATATGCGGTGCTTGCAAGGTATTCCTTGTCAAGAGTATATTCATAATGCTCAAACAAATGACGGCAAAGCCATCCGCCTGACACGTTCCAATATGCGTACTGAGAGGAATTTTCCTTCTTTGCGCCAACAGGTGTGGTGTGCGCCCATAAATCACTGTTGTGGTGAGCGCAGAAGCCGTCTGCATGGTAAAACTGCTTTGCAGTTTCTCTACCGTTTATGCTGATATTCTTTGTTTGCTCGATAATGGGAAGATTACAGCTTACAAGGTCGTTCATAAGAACGGGCCAATAGTTCATTTCCGCATTGATGTTAAGAGTGTAGTTTGATGACCAGGGGGCATAATAGCTTTCGTTCCAAATACCCTGCAAATTGGTAGCGCGTGAGCCTTCGCGTGAGCCTGCGATAATTAAATATCTGCCAAAGTTATAAAGAAGCTCACACATACCCGCGTCCTTCTCTTTTTCCTTCAAGCGCTCATCTGTATCAAGGTCGCTTGACTTGCCGCCAAAGTCTGTTGTTACCCTGTTAAACATTGATGAAAAGTCATCAATATGAGCTGATTTAATATCCTCGTAATCAAGCTTGCAAAGCTCCTTTAACCTTTCAAAGCAAGGCTCAAAGGTTTTTTTGTTCGGAAGCTTATCGAAATCAACAAAGCTTGTTTCAGCACAGAAATAAACGCTTACATCTGTTGCGTTTTCGACTGTTACACATTCTCCTGCGCCGTTTTTGATTTCACCGTTTGTTTTGCATCTTGCAATACCTGTTACTCTAACGCCCTCTCCGTCATAATACACGGGCTTTTCGTGCCTGATATAATCGGGCGCTAAGCTTGTTGGACACTCACCTGAAAAATAAAGTGTATCATTAAATGATGTAACGTGGCTCTTGCCAACGCAATCTCCGTAAAGCTCATATGAAACAGGCTCAGATGTTGACATTTTCACCATAATGCAGTTATGTGGATATGACACAAAATATTCTCTCTTATGCTGAATACCGTTTTCCTTATATGTAACGGTAACCATACCGTTTTCAAGGTCTAAAACCCTTTTGTAATCGGTAATTTCACCGCCTGCGTTTAAGTTTTTAATATATAGTGTGCCAAGAAGCATATAGGAGCATAGATATTCGCCTGTGAAATTGTTTTCAATTTCCCTTTGCGCCTCATATCTTTTGCCCTCATTTAATAGCTTTTTCGCTTTCTCATTAGATTCGAAGGCGCCATTTACATAGTTATCTCCCGGCTTACCCGACCACAAGGTGTCATGGTTGATAGAAATCCTTTCAACCCCGTGCCTGCCGTAAACCATTGCACCAAGCTGACCGTTGCCTAACGGTAGTGCCTCCTCAAAAAATTCTGCTTCCTTACTGTATTTAAGTATTTTTTCCATTTTGTGCCCCTTATTTAACTTGATTTAGCTTTTCTATGCAAGCTTTGCAAACGCGCTTTTCACCAAAAGAAACATTATCCCGAGTGTCCCCGCAAAATACACAGGCGGGCTGATATTTTCTCAGTATAATACAATCCTCTTCAACAAAAATCTCCAAGGGATCCTTGGTCTTAATGTCAAATGTATTACGAATTTCCATTGGTAAAACTATGCGCCCAAGCTCATCCATTTTCCTTACTATTCCGGTTGACTTCATAATATTTCTCCTTTTTTCTTCATATTTCGCTTTGGTACAATTTTATTTTAACATTTACAATATTTAAAGTCAACAATTATATGGCAATTTTTACATAATTTTACAGTAAATTTTTGGAAAATTTTGTTTCTTAAATTTGAATAAGCCTTGCTATTTCAGGTTATAATTTCATATATTACATTTTGGAGGATTATATGATTAAGGGCTGTCACAAAAGCATTGTGTTTTTAAAGGATACCGGAAGTAAGATTTTTGATGAGGCTTATTTTATCCTTAAGCCTGAAGCGATTACCGAAGAAAAAAATGATATTGTTTTAGAGGCTAACAAAATAGTAAACGCGCTTTGCCCTGATGATTTTAAAGGAAAGGAGAAAAAAGGGCGCTTTGGTAAGCTTGTGGCTTTTTTGTGTGGGACATTGCTTGGCGTTATAGCCACCTTGCTTGTCTATCTTTTCTTAATTTAGCCTATTCTATTGACTATTCCTTTCATTTATGGTAGAATATATTCATCATTAATTCGTTTTATCGGCAATTACGATAGTATGGGGGCGTTATACATACTATTCTCTGCTTGCCAAATACAATACCGTCACAGAGTGACGTGTTTTTGCGTGCGAAAGGAATATCTATGGCAGAAAAAACAGAAAATAAGAAATTAAAAAAGCAGGGCGGTTGGAAAAAGCCACGCGCTTCCGCAAAAAAGAATCCACCGTCAAGCAACAAAGCTCTACAAAAAAATATGCAGAAAAAGGCAGATGCACCGATGGGTGCAAAGAAACCAAAAAGGAACAACCAAAAAAGAAGGAGCGCTCCAAAAAAGCCGAAGCCTACGGTTAGGGTCTTTTCCTTGGGTGGGCTTAACGAAATCGGTAAAAATATTACCGTTATCGAGTGTGAAAACGATATTGTTGTTGTTGACTGCGGTATCGGCTTCCCAGATGATGATATGCTGGGCGTTGACCTCGTAATTCCCGACTTTACTTACCTTATCAACAACGTTGAGAAAATCCGCGGTGTATTTATCACCCACGGACACGAGGACCATATCGGCTCCTTACCTTATTTTTTAAAGCTTATGAATGTGCCTGTTTTCGGCACTAAGCTTTCCTTGGGAATTCTTGAAAACAAGCTCCTTGAGCATAAGCTGTTGCAAAGCGCTAAGCTTAACACGGTAAGTGCAGGAGACACGGTTTTAGCAGGATGCTTTAAGGTTGAATTTATAAGAGTTAACCACTCTATTGCCGATGCTTGTGCTTTGGCAATTACAACACCCCAGGGTGTTATTTTACACACAGGCGACTTTAAGCTTGATGTAACCCCCATTGATGGCGAAATGATGGACATTGTCCGTTTGGGACAGCTTGGCAACGAAGGAGTTACTATGCTCCTTTGCGAATCCACAAACGTAGAACGCCCGGGACACACACCGTCAGAGCGTAAGGTAGGCTTTTCACTTGAAAAAATCCTTGATTCATACACGGACAAAAGAATTATTATTGCCACCTTCGCTTCAAACGTACACAGAGTACAGCAAATTATAGATGCCAGCGTTAATCACGGAAGGCGTGTTGCGGTGACGGGCCGAAGTATGATTAACGTAGTTAATGCGGCGGTTAAGTTAGGATATATGAATGTACCCGATGGCGCTTTGATTGATATTGATGAAATCAAGAAATATCCCCCTGAAAAAATTACAATTGTTACAACGGGAAGCCAGGGTGAACCTATGTCCGCCCTTTACAGAATGGCTTTTTCTGACCACGACAAGGTTGTTTTGACAGATAAGGACCTGGTTGTACTGTCCTCCAGTGCGATCCCCGGTAACGAGCCACTTGTTGGAAAGATTGTTAACGAGATGTACAGACGCGGAGTTAATGTTTACCACGATTCAAGCGTTGAGGTGCACGTTTCAGGCCACGCATGCCAAGAGGAGCTTAAGCTGATGCATGCCCTTACCAAGCCAAAATATTTTATGCCCATACACGGTGAATACAGGCATTTGATACAGCATAAGGAGCTTGCCGAGGGAATGGGCATGAGCGCTGACCGAATTTTTGTATCTGACATCGGTAAGGTTATTGAAATCAGTGATGAGGGTGCAAAATTTAACGGAATGGTACAGGCGGGCAAGGTGCTGATTGACGGAAGCGGTATTGGTGACGTTGGAAACATTGTTCTGCGCGACAGAAAGAGCTTGGCGGAAAACGGACTTATTATTGCTGTTGCAACCATTAGCCTTGAGGAGGGCATTTTGATGTCCGGCCCTGAGATTATTTCACGCGGATTTGTATATGTGCGTGAAAGCGAGGAGCTTATGAGCGGCACCAAGGATATTGCCACCAGAGTATTGATTGATGCTCTTGATGAGGGCATTAAGGAATGGGTTGAGTTAAAAACCTTGCTTAAAAATGCTATTACCAAGTATATTTTTGCAAAAACAAAGCGCAAGCCTGTAATATTACCTATACTTTTGAATATTTAAGACTAAAAGCACGTGAAAACGTGCTTTTTCTTTGTAAATTTGCACTTTATAATATTGTAATATTATGGTGCTTGTGGTATAATATATGCTGATGTAATTTGGGACTTATGATTTATTAGCAAGCAGGAAAGGAGAAAAGCATATGAAAAAGCTACTTGTTCATATGAAGGGATACAAAAAGCAATGCGTGTTGGCTCCGCTTTTTAAAATGCTGGAGGCTTGCTTTGAGCTGTTTATCCCATTGGTGGTTGCAAGCATTGTTGATGTGGGAATTAAAAATAATGACACTCCTTATATTGTAAAATGCTGTCTTATTATGGTGGCACTTGGCGCTATCGGTCTTACCTGCACCCTTTTTGCACAGTATTTTTCCGCTTATGCGGCGGTTGGCTTTGTCTCATCGATCAAGCACGGCTTATTCAAGCACATTTCTTCTCTTTCATATACCGAAATTGATACCCTTGGCACTTCAACACTTATTACAAGAATGACAAGCGATATAAACCAGGTACAATCAGGCGTTAATCTTACCTTACGCTTGTTTATGCGTTCTCCTGTTATTGTTTTCGGCGCTATGATTATGGCTTTTATTGTTGATGTAAACGCCTCACTTGTATTTGTTGTTGCCATACCTTTATTGGCGGTGGTTGTTTTTGGCATTATCCTTTCTACCATTCCTCTTTACAAAAAGGTACAGGGCAAGCTTGACAGAGTGCTTAACACCTCGCGCGAAAACCTGAGCGGTGTTCGTGTTATACGCGCATTTGGACTTGAGGAAAGTGAAAAAAGCAAATTTCACGCTCAGACAGAGGAGTTAAATAAGGCTCAGGTTTTTGTTGGCAAAATTTCCGCAATTATGAACCCTGCCACATATGCAATTGTAAACATTTCCATCTCCATTCTTATCTGGCGCGGTGCCATACAGGTTAACTACGGTAATTTGACACAGGGCCAGGTTATCGCCCTTTACAACTATATGTCACAGATTTTGATTGAGCTTATAAAGCTGGCTAATTTAATTGTGACTATTACAAAGGCGGTAGCTTGCGCAAACAGAATTGAAGGCGTGCTTGAGGTACAGCCGTCTCAAAAAAGCGGTAGCCTTACAAGCGGCGAAAATAACGCTTATACTGTTGAATTTAAAAAAGCTTCTCTTCGTTACAAGAACTCTCCTGAGTGTACCCTTGAGGATATTTCCTTTACCGCTATGCCCGGTGAGAGCATTGGCATTATTGGCGGCACAGGCTCAGGCAAAAGCTCCCTTATCAATATGATTGGACGCTTCTATGACTGCTATGAGGGACAGGTTTTAGTGGAAGGAAATGACGTTTGCGATTATGACCTTGAATATTTGCGTGAGCAAATAGGCATCGTGCCGCAAAAGGCTGTTTTATTTAAGGGCACTATACGTGATAACCTTAAGTGGGGAAACAAGCAAGCAACGGATACGGAAATATTGTCTGCCATTGATGCGGCGCAAGCCACAGATGTATTAAACAGCAAGAGCGAGGGGCTTGACTTTGTTATAGAAGAGGGTGGCAAAAACCTCTCAGGCGGGCAGAGGCAGCGCTTTACCATCGCCCGCGCTTTAGTAAAAAAGCCTAAGATACTAATTCTTGATGACTCGTGCAGTGCCCTTGACTACGCAACGGATGCAAGGTTACGCCACGCAATTAAAAACATTGATTTTAACCCAACAACCTTTATTGTTTCTCAAAGAACATCTTCAATTATGCATTGCGACAAGATTATTGTTCTTGATGACGGTAAAATTGTTGGCATGGGTAAGCACGAGGAGCTTCTCAAGAGCTGTCTTGTTTACTCAGAGATATATGAGTCACAATTTAAGGAGGAAGAAAGATGAAAAAGAATTCCATTCAGTTTTCCTCCGTAAAACGAATACTCAGATACATTAAAAGGTACTCGTTTTTACTTGTAATTTCTATTTTACTGTCCTTAGTTACTGTTGGCTTGACCCTTTACATTCCTATTGTAATAGGTGATGCCATAGACCTAATTGTGGGCAAGGAGCAGGTTGCGCTTGATAAAATTCTAACATTGCTTCTTAATGTAGGAATTATTTCTGTTATTATCGCACTGTTACAGTGGATAATGAACACTATCAACAACAAAATCACCTTCTCAATCACCCGTGATGTGCGTAATGAAGCGTTTGACAAGCTCGAAAAGCTTCCGCTTAAGTACATTGACTCCCACGCATACGGTGAAATTGTCAGCCGAATGATCTCTGACGTTGACCAGCTGGCTGAAGGACTTTTGATGGGCTTTACCCAGTTCTTTACAGGTGTTTCTACTATTGTGGGCACCCTTGTGTTTATGCTTACCCTTAGCCCTGTTATTACCGTTGTTGTGGTGGCACTTACCCCTCTTTCACTGATTGTTGCAAGCTTTATTTCAAAGCGCACATATTCTCTTTTCAAGGTTCAAAGTGAGGCAAGAGCCAAGCAAACCGCCATTATCGGAGAAAATCTTGGCAATTTAAAGGTGGTTAAGGCATTTTCCCACGAGGATGAATCTTTAGAAGAATTTGACAAATCAAACGAGCAATTAAAGAAGGCGTCCGTTAAGGCTATCTTCTTTTCCTCACTTGTTAACCCAACAACAAGATTTGTAAACGCCCTTGTTTATGCGGGTGTTGCTCTTGTTGGCGCTATGGTGGTTATGGGTAATTTCGGCACGGCAATTTCAATTGGCGCGTTATCCTGCTTTTTGAGCTATGCTAACCAATATGCAAAGCCATTTAACGAAATTTCCGGTGTGGTAACGGAGCTGCAGAACTCCCTTGCCTGTGCTACCCGTGTTTTCCAACTGATTGATGAGGAAACAGAGCTGCCTGACGATGAAAATGCCCTTGTGCTTACAAATGCACAGGGTGAGGTTACACTATCAAATGTAGAATTTTCTTACACTCCCGAAAAGGAGCTTATCAAAAACCTTAATCTTGCGGTAGAAAAGGGACAAAGGATTGCAATTGTTGGCCCTACGGGATGTGGCAAAACAACCCTTATCAACCTGTTAATGAGGTTTTATGATGTAAATAGCGGTGCTATTTCCGTTGACGGTGAGGATATACGCAATATCACAAGACATTCCTTGCGTAAAAACTACGGTATGGTCCTGCAGGACACCTGGCTGATGGGAGGCACTGTTAAGGAAAACATCGCTCTGGGCAAGCCCGATGCAACAGACGAGGAAATTATAAAAGCTGCTAAGGCTGCCCACGCGCACAGCTTTATAAAAAGGCTCCCCCAGGGATATGATACTGTAATTTCCGAGGAGCTTGGCGGTCTTTCACAAGGACAAAAGCAGCTTTTGTGTATTTCGAGAATTATGCTGTCCCCACCGCCTATGCTTATTCTTGATGAGGCTACCTCCTCAATTGATACAAGAACTGAGCTTAAAATACAAAACGCCTTTGCATTACTTATGAAGGGGAGAACATCATTTATCGTTGCCCACAGGCTTTCCACGATTAAAGAGGCAGATATTATTCTTGTTATGAACAACGGTAATATTGTTGAACAGGGTAACCACCAGGAGCTGCTTTTGAAAAGGGGCTTCTACTATAATCTTTACAATTCGCAATTTGAAAATAACGAGGAACACTAATCTATGAGAAAAACCAAAATTGTTTGTACTATTGGTCCGGCGTGCAGTACAGAAAAAACAATGACCGAGCTTTGCTTGGCCGGAATGAATGTTGCAAGGCTTAACTTTTCACACGGAACGCACGAGCAGCACCTTGAAAAAATCAACTTGATTAAGGATGTGCGCGAAAAGCTTAACATGCCTATCGCTATTATGCTTGACACTAAGGGTCCCGAATACAGAATCAAATCCTTTAAGGATGGCAAGGTGCTTTTAAATGACGGTGATACCTTTACCTTTACAACAAACGAGGTAGAAGGGGACAGCACCATTGTTAGCGTTACCTACAAGGGTATGATTAAGGATTTAAATGTGGGTGATAGAATTTCCGTAAACAACGGTCTTGTTATATTTGAGGTGAAGGAGCTTACCGACACAGACGCTATATGCAAGGTTTTGGTTGGCGGTGAGCTATCCAACTCCAAGAGCATGAGCTTCCCCAACAAGGTTTTAAATCAAGAATATTTAAGCGAACAGGACAAAAGCGATTTGCTTTTCGGAATTGAAAATGATGTTGATTTTATTGCTTGCTCCTTTGTTTCAAAAAGACAGGATTTAATTGATGTTAAGGAGTTTTTAAAGGCTAACGGTGGCGAGCAACTGGACATTATTGCCAAGATAGAAAACCGTAGCGGTGTTGACAACATTGAGGAAATTTGCAAGGAATGTGACGGTATTATGGTTGCAAGAGGTGACTTGGGAGTGGAAATTCCATTTGAAGAGGTACCCTCTACACAAAAGTATCTTATCACCAAGTGCAGAATGCTTGGTAAGCGAGTTATTACCGCTACTGAGATGCTGGAATCAATGATACATAACCCACGCCCAACACGCGCCGAGATTTCTGACGTTGCCAATGCGGTTTATGACGGGACAAGCGCTATTATGCTTTCGGGTGAAACTGCTGTCGGTAAATATCCTGCTTTAACTGTTAAGACAATGTCTAAAATTGCTGAAAAGACAGAAAGCTGTATTGACTACTCTAAGAGCTTTTCTACCTCGGGCTTTACAATAAAAAATTCCGTTGACGCCATTTCACACTCTACTGCTTGTATGGCAATTGATATTAAGGCCAAGGGAATTGTTGTTTGCTCAATTTCGGGAAGCACGGCGCGAATGGTATCACGTTTCAGAGCTCCGATTGATATTATTGGTATGACAACTAATGAAAAGACCTGGCGTAAGCTCGCTCTTTCCTGGGGTGTTACACCTGTTATGACTGAAAAGGTTAATTCCATTGACGTTCTTTTCTATATGGCAACAAAGGCGGCAAAGGAAACCTTCAAGCTGAAAAAGGGTGACCAGCTTGTTATCACAGGCGGCATTATTAACGGTGAAAGTGGAAACACAAATTTGATTAAGCTGGAAACTATATAAATTTAAAATGGGCGAACATAGTTCGCCCATTTTGGCAAAAAAACAGCCTGTTGCGTTTGCAACAGGCTTATTTTTATTCCGCTGAAATGATATAGTAATATACAGGCTGATTGCCTTGGTATAAAGCAAGCTCTACGCTTGGATTATCAATTGATTTTTCAAGCTTGAAAAGAGTATCTTCCGCTTCCTCTTTGGAAACATCCTCACCGTAATATACACTTACAAAGCTCTTTTCGCTTTCATTGATTTTATCTGCCAAAGCATTAATGATATTATCAAGGCTACTGTCGTTTTTCAAAAGCTTGTCATTGTAGAGGGAGAGATAATCGCCCTCCTTGATTTCAAGGCCGTCAAAATTGGAGTTTCTTGCAGCATAAGTAACCTGCATTGTATCTACCGTCTTTGCCATTTCGGACATACTTTCAAAATTCGCATCCACATCAGCCTCTAAATCAAAGCCCAGCAATGCAGAAAAGCCCTGTGGCACTGACCTTGTAGGAATAACCTTTATGTTTTTGTCTGACATTTCAGACACCTGGTTAGAGGTCATTATTATGTTCTTGTTGTTTGGCAAGATAAATATGTTTTTTGCGTTGATTTGACAAACAGCATTATAAATATCCTCGCAGGACGGGTTCATAGTTTGGCCACCTGCCACAACTATATCAACGCCAAGCTCCTTAAACATTTCTTCTATTCCGCTACCGCTTGCAACACTTACAAAGCCATATTCCTTTTCACTTTTTGCACCGGGTGCAGACATAGCCTCCTCAACCAGCTTATTCGTGTGCTGAGTACGCATATTTTCAACCTTAACGGTTTCATAAACACCGTATTTAAGTGCTTCACCTAAAACCGCATGCGGTTCGTTTGTGTGAACGTGAACCTTAATGATTTCACCGTCATCAAGCATAACAAGGCTATCTCCCATACCGTTAAGGTATTTTTTAAAGCCTTGGGTATCGCTGTCACCATCGTGCTTTCTGACTATAAACTCAGTACAGAAGCCAAAGGTAATTTCCTCTGTTTCAAAGGCGGAGAAATCTGCCCTTTCTCTTGGCTCTTCATTGCTCACCTTTGGTTCATAGGTTGCAACCTTGCCTGTTTTCAAGGTTTGGTGCATAGCCTTCATAACCACAAGCCAGCCCATACCGCCCGCGTCAACAACGCCTGCCTTTTCAAGCACGGGGTTTTGATTTATCGTTTCATCAAGCGCCTTTTCAGCAGCTTCAATAGCTACACCCAAAACGTACTCAAAATCATTTTGACGCTTTGCTGCCTGCTCCGCTGCTTCTGCACACTTTCTTGCAACTGTTAAAATTGTACCCTCTGCCGGACGGTCAACTGCGCCATACGCGGCTTCAACCCCCTGCTTAAGCGCCTCAGCCCATGCAATTCCGTCACACTCAAAGGAATTTTTAAGTCCCTTTGCAATTCCGCGGAAAAGCAAGCTGACAATTACGCCTGAGTTACCCCTTGCACCGTGCAGCATAGCCTTTGCAGTCTTTTCAGCTGTTTGGTCAAGAGTTAAATTATCGTTTTTTAACAGTTCCTTAGCAGCATTTCCTACTGTCATTGACATGTTGGAGCCTGTATCACCGTCCGGCACGGGAAATACGTTTAAATCGTTGATTTCCTCTTTACTGTCCTCCAAGCTTTGAGCTGCACTTATAATCAGATTTTTGTAATCCTCACCGTTAATTTTATCGTGTTTGATATTTTCTGACATCACATTCTCCATTAATCATTTCTTTCTTTACCAAAGAAGAACACAGCAACTGTGCCAGGTCCTGTATGAGAGCCGATTGTTGTCCCGATGCTATTTATAAGCACCTTACCGTTAAGCTTGGGAAATTTAGCCTCAATTATATCAGCAACCGCCCTTGCATCCTCATAGCAATCAGAATGACACATATAGCATTTTCCGTCATAGTCAAGACCGCAGTCAGCAAATTGTTCCATCTTCTTAACTATTTGTTTAATTACGTTTGCTTTGCCTCTGATCTTTTCCCTTGGTACTAAATGACCCAGTAAATCCATATTAAGAAGAGGACAAATTTTCAAAACAGTACCAAACCAGCCTGCAGCCTTGGAAACCCTGCCGCCCTTAACGTAAAAGGTTAAGTCCGTTGAGAAGAACCAATGGTGTACCTTCAGCTTATTTTCCTCAGTCCACTTATACAAGTCATCAATAGACATACCCGCGTCACGAAGGTCTGCCATTTTGTCAACCAAAAGGCCCATACCCGAGGATGCACCAAGAGAGTCAATAACATAAGCCTTTCTGTCAGGATATTCTTCCTTAAGCTCTGCCATTGCAATATTAGCAGAGGTCTGTGCGCCTGAAAGACCCGAAGACAAATTAAGAATAATAACGTCCTTGCCTTCCTTGAAATACGGAACGATAAAGTCCTTAAACTGCTGTGCATTTGGTTGAGAGGTTTTCGTATCAACGCCGTCACGCATCATTTGATAAAAATCACTAAAGCTGATGGTCTGTCCCAAGTCATCTGCACATTCCTTTCCGTCAAGGTAGAAGGAAAATTTAACATAATCAATATTTCTTGCTTTAAGATGCTCTGCACTTATATCTGCTGTAGAGCAAGTAGCCAAAATGTAATCTGACATAATTAAATACCTCACTTTGTTTTTCGGGCAAGCAAGTTTTCTTACACTATTTACCCGAGCTGTGTAAATTGTACCAATTTTTACATAAAAAGTCTACCTACTTAATTAAAAAATAATTCTATTAATATAAAAAAGGCACTCTACGGACAGTAGAGTGCTTAATTTTAGCTATTTTGAAAGGTGAGCGCCTATGAAAAACAGACACAGGGTGCCGTTTTCATTTTTCACCTTTATTTTCTCCATTTTCGCCATTATTTGAAGGTTTTTTACCACCTGAGTCCTTCCAAACGAAAAATTTTGGATTTTTCTGTGTAACCGTAATTGTAATTCTTATCTTGTAGCACAGAAAAACAATGATTTGAACAGGTATTCCAATGAAGAAAATTTCCCAAAAATTATATCTTAGCAGTGCAACGTAAACTATACCAAGTATTGCCCAAATCAGAAGTGAGGCAAACAAAAAGGAGCCGCGGCCACGCCACCAGACACAGGATAGCACAATTTGCACGATGAATGTAACAGGCAAGGAGTAAATAATAATTTGCCAATAAAAATTGTCTGTTGCCAAATACAAAACAACCATCAAAAGAATGGCAACCGCAATAATTCCCCAGAGAACAATTGTTGCTATCAGCCTTTTAATATCCTTGGTTGGCTTAGTTTCTATTTTAGTGTCCTGCTCATTATGCTCATTGATCAAGTAATCAACACTGACACCGAACATGTCACTGATTTTGTGCAAAACATAGGCATCAGGCATGCCCTCCGCCCTTTCCCATTTGGAGATTGCCTTATCGGAATAATTAAGCTTTTCACCCAGCTCACTCTGAGTCATATGATTGACAGTGCGCAAATAATATATATTTTGTGCAATGTTATATTTTAACTCGTTAATTTCCATATAGCCTCTCCTTTCATAATTTTTATTATTTTACCACAAAATTATTAAATAGTCAATAATATTATTTTAAATAAAATAAAGCTCCGATATGTTTTTATCGAAGCTTTAGATATGAAGTATTTCCGTTAAAATATAGTTGCTGACAAAAAAGCCCTCGGGTGTAAAGTGAAATATACCGTTTTGATGGGACACGTGTCCGCTTTTTACAAATTTTTCGATGCTTGGATACTCGTTTAAGAAGTCAGTACCAAACAAGCTTTTAAAGTCGGCTTCCGAAATTCCGTCAACCAATCTTAATTTGAGCATTACATATTCATCCATTTGCTCCATTTTAAGACACGGTTCGATTTGCTCCTCTGTTACCCTTTCAGGAATTTTGATTTCAGCCTGGTCAATATAACTGTCGATATCGCAAGGATATGAATATCTGACACCGTTATAATACGAGTGCGAAGAGGGACCAAAGGAAATATATTCCCGACTTAACCAATATTTTAAATTGTGATTTGAACGGCGATTGTCTTTTGCAAAATTACTGATTTCATACTGCTTGTATCCTCTTTTTTCAAGCTCCTTGCAAAGAAAGATATACATTTGGTATTCTTCCTCATCACTTGGCAGTATAAGAGTGTCCTTGATTTTGCCAAAGGGAGTATTATCTTCAATTTTCAAGCAATATGCCGATATGTGTTCAGGCGCAAAATCGCACACGTGGTCCAGCGTTTTTGAAAAATTGTCCAGAGTTTGATTTGGCAAGCCATACATAACGTCAATGCTGATATTATCAAATCCGCACTCTCTTGCAAGATAATAGCTTTCCTCAAAGGTACTAAGAGTGTGTATTCTGCCAAGAACCGTAAGCTCACTGTCATTTGTGCTTTGCAGCCCAATGCTAAGGCGGTTAACACCGGCATTTTTATATGCCATAAGCTTATCTCTTGTTAATGTACCCGGATTAGCTTCAACGGTAAATTCCCCACCCTGTGTGAGATTTAAGTGCTTTTTGATGGTATTTACAAGAGCATTAAAGGAGCTGACACTTAACACACTTGGCGTTCCGCCGCCAAAAAATACTGTATCAAATTCACAATCTTTATATTGTGGCGCTTCTCTTTCTATATGCTTACAAAGTGCGTTTATATATTTTTCTTCCTTTGCTTTTGTATGACAAAGGGAATAGAAATCACAATAAGCACACTTCTTTATGCAAAAAGGAATATGAATATATAAGCCTAATTTTTTCATTTCTCGCTGTCGTCCAGCTTAAGAACTGCCATAAACGCTTCCGGAGTAACCTCAACAGAGCCTAAGCGGCGCATCTTCTTTTTACCCTCTTTTTGCTTTTCAAGCAGCTTCTTCTTTCTTGTGATATCACCGCCGTAGCATTTTGCAAGCACGTCCTTACGAAGAGCGCGAACGGTTTCTCTTGCAATAACCTTAGAGCCAATAGCCGCCTGAATCGGAATTTCAAAGAGCTGACGGGAAATGTTATCCTTTAGCTTTTCAGCTATCTTTCTTGCCCTTGTGTATGCTTTATCGGCGTGTACGATAAAGGTAAGTGCGTCAACAATTTCACCGTTCAAAAGGAAATCAAGCTTAACCAGGTTACTTGGCTCATAGCCCGATAACTCGTAATCAAGAGACGCATATCCCTTACTTCTGCTCTTCAAGGCGTCAAAAAAGTCATAAACTATTTCATTAAGCGGCATAATGTAATGAAGCTCAACACGGGAAGAGTCAAGATATTTCATATCCTTGAAAGTGCCACGCCTGTCCTGGCACAAATCCATAATACCGCCAACATACTCGGTTGGGGTAATAATGCTTGACTTAACTGTTGGCTCATATGCAGTTTTAATTGTATCTGTTGGTGGGTAATTGGATGGATTATCAACCAAGATAACCTCACCGTTTGTTTTTTCTACCTTGTAAATAACGCTGGGGGCTGTGGTGATAAGGTCCAAATTAAACTCTCTCTCCAAGCGCTCCTGTATAATCTCCATATGCAAAAGACCAAGGAAGCCACAACGGAAGCCAAAGCCCAGGGCGATTGACGTTTCAGCCTCGAAGGACAATGCCGCATCATTCAGCTTAAGCTTTTCAAGGGCATCACGAAGGTCATTGTATCTTGCACCGTCTGCGGGGTAGATACCCGAAAATACCATTGGAAGCGCTTCTTTGAAGCCTTGAAGCGGCTCCTCTGCTCCGTTTTCTGCGGTTGTAACAGTGTCACCCACCCTTGTTTCGCTAACGGTTTTAATGCTGGCGGTAATATATCCAACCTCACCTGCGCTAAGCTGCTCACTCTTTTGCAAGCCAAAGGCATTGAGGTAGCCCACCTCAACCACATCATACTGTGCGCCTGTGTTCATAAGCTTAATCTTGTCGCCTGCCTTCAAAACACCGTCAATTACACGCACATACACTACTACGCCTAAATATGAATTGTAGTGAGAGTCAAAAATCAAGCACTTAAGTGGCTTATCTGTATCCCCCTTCGGTGCAGGTATTTTTTCAACTATGGCATCAAGCACCTGGTCAATATTAAGACCTACCTTTGCGGAAACTGCAGGACAATCCTCAGCAATGATGCCGATAACGTCCTCGATTTCTCCCCTTACCCTGTCAACATCGGCAGAGGGCAAGTCAATTTTATTAATAACAGGCACAATTTCAAGGTCACAATCCACTGCCAAATATGCGTTTGCAAGAGTTTGCGCCTCAATACCCTGGGTGGAGTCAACAACCAACAGCGCACCCTCACAGGCGTTAAGAGAACGGGAAACCTCGTAGTTAAAGTCAACGTGGCCGGGGGTATCAATCAAATTAAGAACATACTCCTGCCCGTCCTTATGCTTATAGTCGATACGGACAGCACGTGCCTTGATAGTAATTCCTCTTTCCCTTTCAAGGTCCATATTATCAAGAAGCTGCTCCTCCATTTCCCTTTTGGTAACAGCATTTGAATACTCAAGTATTCTGTCAGCCAATGTTGATTTACCGTGGTCAATATGAGCTATTATAGAAAAGTTTCTTATATTTTTCTGTTTTTCGTTCATTTATTCTTCCTTTCCCAATTTAAAAGGCTATAAAAATCACAGTTATTTTATCACAGTTTTTAATAATGTGCAAGTATTACTTGAAATATTTCTAAAATTAATATATAATTACTTTAACAAATGTTTCGAGGTGGATTATGACACAAAAGGAAAGAATGGAAAAGGGCTTGGTTTACTATTGCAACGATGAATCGATCCTTAGCGACCAGGCACTTTGCCTGGAAAAGCAATACGATTACAATGCTACGCGTCCGCTTGAAAGCAAAAAGCGTGAAATGCTGTTAAAGGAAATGTTTGCCGAAATCGGTGAGGGCACATATATTGAGCCGCCCTTACATTCCAATTGGGGCGGTAAAAACACGCACCTTGGCAAAATGGTATATGCAAACTTTAATTTGACCTTGGTGGACGATGCGGACATATACATAGGGGATTACACAATGCTTGGCCCGAATGTTGTTATTGCAACGGCAGGACACCCCATTGACCCCGAGCTACGAGCAAAGGCTACCCAATACAACAAGCCTGTGCATATCGGAAAGAACTGCTGGCTTGGTGCGGGAGTTATAGTTATGCCAGGAGTTAGCATCGGTGACAATACCGTAATTGGCGCAGGAAGCATTGTAACAAAGGACATCCCTGCAAATGTAGTGGCGGTTGGCAACCCATGCCGTGTTATGCGCCCCGTTGGTGAAAAGGACAAAAAATATTTCTTTAAAAATGAAGAAATAGACTGGGAAAATTTATAAAATGCGGCTGATAAGGCGAGCTTTGGTTCACCATATCAGCCTTGTTTTTTGATTGATAACGATAAGGACATTTTAGACAATTGCAAAAAACAAATTTTTAACATTTTTCTTGTCTTAAATTGTTGATTTTTAAGTACCTGTTGTGCTATTATTTATACGTATTATAATGAAGGGAGTGAAAATATGTTATTTGGAAAGCATATTAACAAATATTATTTACGGTATGCGCCTATGCTTATTTTAGGCTTAGTGGCGCTTATTGTTGTTGACTATTTTCAGCTCTTAATTCCCGAAATTTACAGGTCTGTCATTAACGGTATTAATGATGGGTATGTGGTTGTTGACGGTGTTACACACGAATTCAACATTGAATTTCTGCTTGACAAGGTGTGCTTGCCCATGATTTTTGTTATTGTGGCGCTTGTTGTTGGCAGATTTGCTTGGAGAATTTGCTTCTTTGGCTCGGCGATTAAGGTGGAAACGGATTTAAGAGGCCGTATGTTCGACCATTGTAAGGACTTATCCCAAAGCTACTACCAGGTAAACAAGGTTGGTAATTTGATGTCCTTATTTACCAATGATTTGCGTACGGTTGAGGAATGCTTTGGCTCGGGCGTTTTATCCTTTTTTGACGCCTTGCTCCTTGGATGTCTTGCACTTTACAAGATGTTTAAAATGGACTATGTTTTAACTCTTTTATCCCTGATACCTATGGCAATGCTTATTGTTGTTGCAACTATTGTGCGTAAGTATATGATGAAGAAATGGACGTTAAGACAGGAGGCTTTTTCCGCCCTTTCCGATTACGCACAGGAAAGCTTTTCGGGCATTGCGGTAATCAAGGCATTTGTTAAAGAAGCGCGTGAGCTTTGGGCATTTAAAAAGCTAAGCAAGAAAAACGAGGATGCCAACGTTGACCACACAAAGGCATCTACCCTTTTGCATATTTTTGTTACTCTTTTTGTTGAGTCGGTTATTTGTGTAATTATTGGCTACGGCGGATACCTTGTTTACAACGGACGCTTTAATGCCGGTGAGTTTGTTGAGTTTATCGGTTATTTTAATACTATTGTATGGCCGATTATGGCTATTTCCCAGCTTATTGAAATGCAATCGAGGGGTAAGGCTTCCCTTAACCGTATAAGTGAGCTTCTTGATGCAAAAATTGACGTTTGCGACAAAGAGGATGTGCAAGAGATCAAAGCTGTTCGCGGAGAGATAGAATTTAAAAATCTGACCTTCAGGTATCCTGATGCTTCATTTGATGCATTAAAGGATATTTGCTTGAAAATCAATGCAGGGGAAAATGTTGGCATTATAGGCAAGACGGGTGCCGGCAAAACAACCCTTGTTGATTTGATTTTACGCACCTATAATGTGGAAAACGGCACGCTTTTTGTTGACGGTGTGGATGTAAATCAAGTACCTATTAAGAATTTGCGTGAGTTTTGCGCTTATGTGCCACAGGACAACTTTTTGTTCAGCGACACAATTGAAAATAACATTGCCTTTGCTACCAATGAAAGTGAGCTTGATGTACAGAAGGCTGCCAGATTGGCGGACATACACAAAAGCATTGAGGGCTTTTCACAGGGCTATCAAACGGTTCTGGGCGAGCGAGGAGTTACGGTTTCGGGGGGACAAAAGCAAAGAATTTCCATTGCACGTGCCCTTATGAAAAACGCACCTGTTTTGATTTTAGACGACTCTGTGTCGGCGGTTGACACCAAAACAGAGAAAATTATCATTGAAAATTTAAAGACTGTACGAAAAGACAAAACCACAATTTTAATTGCACACCGTGTTTCTACCATTGAGAAAATGGACAAGATTGTTTACATTGATGACGGTGAGATTGTGGCAACAGGCACACACGATGAGCTTTATGAAAATTGCAAGGACTACCGCAATATGGTGGAGCTGCAGCGCCTTGATGAAGAAAAGGAGGCTATGTAATGTACGAATTATATCCTCTTTTAATAATCGGCGCTATTATCGGCGCTATTTCTGTTATTTTTGTTGTCGCCTTTTGCTTGATGAAGGACAAAAAAACCGCCATTGGCTTTGACCGCAATATGAAGGACGGAGAAATAATTAAGCGGTTGCTTGCTTATGCTAAGCCACACGCAAAGAGCTTTATTTTAGTGCTTTTTGTTATTATTTTCTCCATTGCCTATGACATTATTTCACCTATTATTATCGGTAATATAACCGAGATGATTAAGGGAGATTTTGAGCTTTCCGAGCTTTATACAACGGTTATAATTTATGCCGGTATTCTCATAGTTTCCTTGATTTCATCCTATGTACAGGCTATTGTGCTTCAAAAAACAGGACAAAGGATTGTTTCTAAAATCCGCGAGGATTTGTTTGAGCATATTGAGTCCTTATCCCACGACCAGCTACACAAAAACCCTGTTGGCAAGCTGGTTACACGTGTGGTTAACGACACAAACTCCATATCCCATATGTTTACGGGTATTCTTGTAAACTTGGTTAAGAATATCTTTATTGTTTTCGGCGTTTTGGGTGCTATGCTGTGCCTTAACTATATGCTGACGCTTATGGTGCTTTGCTTTGTGCCGTTTGTCATTCTGTTCACCATTATTTTCAGAAAATTCTCCCGTAAGGCATACAGGCAGGTAAACAATGCAACAACTGCCATAAACACTTACCTTTCCGAAAATTTGTCGGGAATGAAAATAATCCAGATTTTCAACCGTGAGGACAGAAAAAAGGAAGAATTTGACCAAAAAAATAACCATTTGGGAAAATGCAAGCGTGAGCAAATGTTTACCTTTGGTATATTCAGACCGCTTGTGTATATGCTCTACGTTGCTTCCGTTATGTGCCTGTTCTACTTAGGCGGACGCGGATATATTGACAACATCAGCTTTTTGGGGCAGGGCATCAGCGCCGGCACTATTGTTACATTTTATATGTATCTGAACAAATTCTTTAACCCTATACAGGCCCTTGCTGAGCAGTTTAATATGCTACAGCACGCATTTGCATCTGCTGAGAAAATATTTACTATTTTTGACATTGAGCCAACAGTTGTTGACGAGCCTGATGCAATAGAGCTTGAAAAGGTTGAAGGGGAAATTGAATTCCGTGATGTTTGGTTCAGCTATGTCCCCGATGAATGGGTTTTAAAGGGTGTTTCCTTTAAGGTTAAGGCAAAGGAAACCGTTGCCTTTGTTGGGTCAACAGGCTCAGGCAAGACAACCATACTTTCCTTGATTTGCAGGAACTATGACATACAAAAGGGACAGATTTTAATTGACGGAATTGATATAAAGAAGATTAAGATTTCCTCATTAAGACGCCATTTTGGGCAGATGCTACAGGATGTGTTCCTTTTTGCAGGAACCATCAGGAGTAATATTGCCTTGCACAACGAGTACACTGATGAGGAAATAAATCGGGTATGCGAGTATGTAAATGCTAACCATTTCATTAACCGTTTACCAAGTGGGCTTGACACTGAGGTAAGAGAGCGCGGTAACAACTTCTCCTCAGGACAGAGACAACTTTTGTCCTTTGCAAGAACCATAATTCACAAGCCCTCTGTTATGATACTTGATGAGGCAACATCAAACATTGACACGGAAACAGAGATTTTAATACAAAATTCTCTTGAAAAGATAATGTCAATCGGCACTATGCTAATGGTTGCCCACAGGCTATCCACTATTCAGCACGCGGACAACATTATTGTGCTTTCACACGGTGAAATTATCGAGCAGGGCTCCCATTTTGAGCTGCTTGAAAAGAAGGGTAAATATCATAGCCTTTATATGCTTCAATACAATAAGGAGCAATTAAAAAGAGCCGATTAATCGGCTCTTTTTATATTTCTAAAATAACATACGGGTTTTCCTCACCCTGGCACATAGCTTTAAGGGTCAGGTAGGGTATGCCGTCTATTATTTGATAGCTACCCTCGTGGAAATGGCCTTGGATTACCATTTTTACCTTTCCGCTTTCCTTGATTATTTTACGCACCTCTGTTGCATTTTTTATTATATGCTGCTCCTGCACTGTAGGGTCTAAATTCTCGTGAACAAGTACGATACAGGGCTTTTGTGAGCTTGCAAGGCTTTTTCTTAAATAATCAAGCTGAAAGGGTGGCAGGTTTGAGTCATCCCAGACAACACCCGCCTTATCAAAGCGCTCCATATCAGAACGGTAGTTACCGTCTAAGGCGATAAAATTATACTCCTCAGTTTCAATTTTGTACGGGGGAGTGTCGATATTTTCCTCTTTTAAGTCATCTGAGTTTAGCATTAAATAGTCGTGATTGCCGACTACAAGATAAAAGGGAATTTTATAAGAATTAATAAGCGCCATTATTTTTTTCAGATTGCTTTTTGCATCCGCCCTTGTGTCCCCCTTGGCATGGTCGGTTAAATCTCCCATACATATGCATAGGTCAACCCCACTCTTATTAAACTCCTCCATTGATGTCTTAATTTTATCATAAGAGAGCATGGGATGGCGATTACCGCCTATATTATCGCACTGACAGTAGTGCGGGTCGGAAAACAGTCCTATTTTCATAATTCTCTCACTTTAAATATTCCACATTAGTATAAAGGCGCACTCTTTCGGGGGTTTGGGTAGCAACGGACAAATAGTATTTATTTCCCTCTGTTTCTATTTCCCGCGTGTAGGTTTCGTATTCCTTTACCTCAATTTTATGTGGAATGAATCCTTTCTCATCTAAAGATTTGAATATGCTTTCCTTTTGTGTCCATTTAGTGCCTAAGTAGGAAAGCTTACTTTCTTGCTCTAATTTTTCATATTCCAAAAGCTCATCCTGTGTAAGCAGCCTTGGGACCACGGACAAAAGCTTATCGCTTTCCTTTTCAATATCAACGCCAACCATGGCACGGGAAACGGAAACAGCCACCATACCGTCTGTGTGGGAAATTGAAAAATGATGTGTGGGGGTTGACCACCTACCGTTTTCGCCCTTTATAAATTCAAGCTCCTTAATTTTAGCGCCAAAGGTACGGTTAAGGGCATATTCCAAAAGCTTCCATGCACAATACTTCTCTCTTTTTACCCTATCATTTGAGCAAGCCTTAATTTCCTTTGCCCTCTCCTTTGGGTAAACGGAGGAAATTTTTACCTTTTCGGGAATTACGCCAAGATAAACGTCAACTATGGGAAGGTTGCGGAAAAATTCACGCACGTCATCCGCTTGAGAGCTTTTCTTTAGACCCATTACGCACTCGTTTGCAAAATGCTCACAGTTATTGCGTAAAATGTTATAGCCCTTTTCGCCTATGCGCGCCCTCGCTGCTTCCACCGTTTTTTCGGGCGGAATACGCATTTTAGTTTCTTTCCTGTCCAAAACTGCCACCTCTAAAAACTCACCGTTTAAAAAGGTATCTATGTCGGTTGACAAAACCTCTATATCACAGTCCTTAACATTTAAGCGCGCATTTGGGGCTAAGCCAAACTGAATAACCTCGCTATCGCTGACATATACACCGTAGTGATATATACTGCCTGCGCGAACGCGAATCATATCCCCTTTTTTGGGCTCATTCAGCTCCCATTTCATTGTTTAATCTGCTCCTCGATATAATTGATTACGTCACCAACACATTGGAAATCACCGAAGCTGACATCACCAAAGCTTATTCCAAAAAACTCCTCAATGGCAATAACCACGTATAATATTCCAACGGAATTAAGCCCTAAATCAGTAGTCAAATTGGACTCCTCAGTACATTTACCAAGGTCAACCTTGTTTCCCAGGGCAAGCGCCATTATATCCTTTAGTTTTTCTGCTATCTCATTTCTGCTCATTTTTATTCTGACCTCTTACTATCTTCATACTTGGAGAACGAACAAAGTCCTTATCTCTTATGATAATCTGGTTTACCCTTTGAATTGATGGAAGCGCCATATTTACCTCGTTAATTCTGTCACGAAGGTATTTTTCCTTGTCCTCGCACTCAACGGTGGCAAGAACGACCCCACGTGGGTAAACCTCCAAAATCAAGCCGTTTAGCTCCTCATTTTCATAAACCAAGGAGTCCTGTACAACATCAATTTCATTAAACTTGGTTTCGATTTCGGCAGGGAAAATATTTTCACCGTTTGAAAGAACTATAATCTCCTTCTTCCTGCCAACTATGTACAAAAATCCCTCTTCATCAAAACGAACAAGGTCACCTGTTTTAAACCAGCCGTCCTCATATGAGCTTGCGTTTTCCTCCGGCTCACCAATGTAGCCCTCCATCATATTAACGCCCTTAAGCCAAAGCTCACCGTCAACAACCTTATATTCCATGCCCTCGTAAATCAAGCCAACGGATGCAGGCTTTTTACGTGCCTCAGGGTTGCCGCTTACAAGGTTAGCACTTTCTGTCATACCGTAGCCCGGCAAAAGCTCAACTCCGATTTTGTCATACTCCTGTACAAGGTACGGTGAAACGGTTGCAGCACCGCAAATTATAGTTTTAAGGTCCGGACCCATCATATTTCTGCCAAATTGCTTTGACAAGTTAATTGCCATTTCAGCAAGGGCGGGAACGAGAACCATAATTGTTGGCTTAAACACTGCAATATCCTTAAACATATCCTTATTGTTACGGCAAATAAACAAGGCACTGCCTGTATAAAGGCTTGTGAGCATATTACGCACAAGACCGAAAACGTGGGTAAGGGGTAAAACGAGCAAATAACGCTCATTAAATATACTCTTTATACCGTAGCAGCCGTTCTTGGTACCGCGCATAATTGCCCGATTGGAAAGAAGAGCGCCCTTGCTCTTGCCTGTTGTACCGCCTGTAAACAAAACTGTACAAGGATCACTGCCTGCTACATTTTGGCAAGGTACGCTGTTTTCACCTTCAACACTATCGGGAAAAAGCTTAAAATCAGGTCTTTTTTCCTTTAAGAAGGTCAGCTTACTCTCAAGAGCCTGTGAATATACCATAGCGCTTAAGGCAAATTTCATTGAACAGCCAAAAACGGTCATTTCATCAAGCTGAGGTGGCAAAAGAACTGCAACTGCGCCTATTGTTGTAACTGCCAAATAGGTCTTTACAAAGTCCTTGCAGTTTGGAATATATATGCCTACATTATCCCCCTTCTTTACTCCGTTTTCAAGAAGGTAGGAGCGCATCCTTGCAACCTGCTCCTCAAGGTCGGAAAACGTGTAGCTCTCACCATTGTCGCAAATTGCGGTTTTGTCGCCGTACTCACTGACAGAGTGCGCCCACATTTGGCTAACTGACTCAAAGTCAACTATTTTTGCATATGTTTCTTTATCTGTATATTTTTCAAAAATGCCCATTTTATTGCTCCTTTTGGCTTTTTTAGCCACGTAGCTGTCACAGTGAGCCTTTAGCTCCTCTTCTTTTTCCTGTAACAGCTGATTTATTTGGTTTATTTCATCCATTGATGGCAACAATGCCCCACTTTTATTAATCTCAATAGGCTCACCGACAACAATGATACGCCTTTCGTACCATTTCTTCGGCTCATGCAGATATATTGGCAAAATCGGCTTTTTTGCCTTATATGCCATTAAAACCGCACCTGACTTAAAGGTCAAAAATGCATTTCCTGTTTTGTTAACTGTGCCCTCGGGAAAAACAACAACCGCCTTGTCCTGCTGTAGCCTTTCGCACACTTGATGGAATGTACCCATATTAAAGTTTTCCTTATCCACCATTATACAGTGCATTTTGTTGAAAAAGAATTTCTTTAGCTTTGAGGAATACAAGTCCTTTGTTGCTATACTGTGAAGACGTCTGTACCAAAGAGCGCAAAGCAATGCAACAGGGTCAGTAAATGTAACGTGGTTGGCTGCAATTAAAACGCCGCCCTTTATCCTTTGCTTTTTACCCACATACAAAATTTTGGGACGAAGCCAAAGCATTGCAGGTATTGCGCCTGTTACCTTAACAAAGTCATACAGGAAATTACCTTGCTTTTTCTTCTTTTCTTTGTCTTTCAAGCTCATTACCTAATTCAATAACCCTTTCCCTTAATTTCTTACAGATTATTTCAATATTTTCTCTTTCGCCAAGAGTGTCATCATACCATTCCTTAACATCAATAGGCTTGCCTATTATTACAAGCGCCCTCTCCTTTTTAAAAAGTGCGCCTGTGTGGTAAACGGGGATTATAGGCGCGCCTGTTGACAGGGCAAGGTACACAACGCTTGGCTTAAATTCAAGAGGCTTTTCCTCCCCGGGCCTTGCCAGGCGAGATTCGGGATAAATTTCTATTACTCCTTTTTTGTTCAGCACCTTTTCAGCCTTGCCGAGGAAGGAAAAATCGTGAGAGTCTCTATCAACTTTGATATAGCCCAGAAGCTTTAGCATAAGGGTCATAAAAATATTCTTTTTGTACATCAGTTCCGCCGCCAGGCATCGCAAAGTACGACTCCAAAACACAAACATATGTAAGGCAACATCCATTACAGAGTGGTGGTTGGGCATAACTATTGCCTTGCCCTTAATCCTTCTACCCTGTATGCTTTTGTCTTCATAATAAATCTTGGCGCGATAACCGAAAAGCCACGGAATGAAGCCTGTTATTTTAATAAACCAATGAGTAAACCAGTACATTTATGCTACCTTTTCCTCTGATTCAAATAACTTATTAATATTCTTTTGCATTAGAGCAAGCAAAACCACATTTAAAGGAAGAATTGGGAATAGAATTCCAAGGACAATATATAGCCACTTGTTACCTGTAATTTTAACGCCCTTTTGTTCTCCCATTACCTTAAGCTCTGTATACACTTTTGCCATTAAGAAGGCTGATACAAATGGAACAAATACGCACAATGCCCACCAAAGAACGTTTTTAAAGCCTTTTATATGCTCCTTTATTGACTTAAAGAGGTACGCTGACCAAATAAAGCCAAATATACCGCCTGAAAGCACCCAAAGACCGATTTGAACGAATATAATTTCGCTCTTTTCTTCCTTAACATTGTAGCTTTCATCCTTTTTAAATTCCTCCAAATCAACTGTTGGGTCAAGCGTCTTAAGCTCCTTTGCAACAAGGTCCGCAGTGAAATCCCTTGGCATTTTAAACGCCAGGAAAAGACCGAGAATGCAACAAGCCGCAACTATAAACGGAACTAAAATCAAGCCGAAATTGTACACAGGCAGTTCTTTGATTAAAGCTTCCCTTGCTTCCTCTGTCAACAGCATAATTTTGCCGTAATCTATCATTCCAAGCTCAATTGCTGCTGATTCAATTGGCTTAGTGATAAATTCAACACCGTTAATTCTAACGGTTTCGCTTGTTGCCCAGATAATCTTGCCTGTTTCCTTTGAGATGAACAGGTTCTTTATAAGCTCATAAATCAATGAGCCTGAAATTGCGCTTACGATAGATGTACATACTGCGTTTGCCGCAAAGTACATAGCTGAGTGATTTTTGTGTGTCAGCTTTTCCTCAACGCTGGAGATTTGCGCTGTAATATGGTAAGGCATCATAAAGAATGAGCCGATAGCCCAGCTACCAACAACTCCACCGCCACAGCCAAGAATATACTGAAGCATCTTGTTATCAATACCAACAACAAAGGTTGAACCAAAGAAGAATGACAGAATTGCAAATGCAAAGGCTGCCAAGCAGGTCTGGTATGCAAATCTAATACCCTTTTTCGCCTTTAGCTTGTTGAAAAGATAAAGCATAATCGGAACGGGGGCAAAGGCACAGGTATTTAAAATTGCCATTTCCGTGCCACTCATCCCCATGCCGCCGAGAATCAGCGAATTCATACTTACCAAGAACATCTGTAAGCCAAAGTAAGTACAGCAGTTTACAACAAGCCATCTTAAAAACAGCTTATTTTTGAATGTAAGATATATGCTTTCCTTAATAGAAATTTTTTCTGAAATCAAGCCATCATTTTCAGGATAGCCGTACTTTTCACCCTCTTTAATTATAAAGAGCGGAATTGCAAGGGTGAACATAAGTGGTAATGCAATAAATGCAAATTTATCAATATGTATCCTTGCACCTGACAAAATTACAGGAACAAGGGCATAAACGATACAGTAAGAAATTGTATCGAAAAACGCTTTATAGCCGGATACACGCAGCCTTTGTGGCTCGTCTGCGCAGGTTGTTGACAAAGAGCCGTAAAATGCAATCATACCCATTGTATATGTTGCAAAGAAGATTAATGACCAAACTATTATCCACACTGTGTTTAATGTCTGGTTGTCAACGCCGCCAATGGGAAGCCAGCACATTGCGTATGACAGTGCCATTGGGATTAGGCAAACCAAAATTGCAGGACGGCGCCTGCCCCACTTTGTTGACAGCGTATCTGTGATATGTGCAAATGGAATATCTATTATTCCGTCAAATGCCTTTGAAATTGCGTACAAAATCGGGAAAACCGCAGGCAAGATGTAACAAGCGCCTGTGGCAAATGCTTGGTAGTCGGAACCAGCGCCCAAGGCAGCCGGGTTGATAGCGTCCGTAAAATACGCTCCCATCATAACCATTAAAAAGTTGGGGCCAAAGCCGGATGCGGCAAATATAAATTCCTTCCATTTTTTATCAAGTGATTTTATCATAATTCCTCCATTAGCCCTTTATAAAGTCATAAAATGATTGTGGGGTTGACAGCTTTTCTTCCTTAGCCTTGGCTATCTCAAAGCTGAATTTACTCTTTAAAGCGTCAAGCAATACGAAATAGTCAATACTGCTACCGCCCAAGTCCGTAAAGAAATCAGACCCCATTTTAATGTCCTTCGCATCCTTTTGCAAGGCTTGTGCAAAGCACTCTATTATTTGTTTTTCAACAGAGGACAAAACCTCTTTTACATACGTGTCAGCGTTTTGCACATCAATTATACTAAAGCTGCCCTTGTTATATTTGTCTGCAAGCTTTTTTCTGCTGATTTTAAAATCCGTAGGTGACAAAAGCTCATCTGTAGTAAGGACAATTTGCTTTACCACATCCTGCATATTATTGGCAGAGAGCCTTTTCTTTATCTCCTCGTGAATTTGACAAAGCTTGTCCACGGAGAAGCAATACTCTATGCTTGCAAGAAGGGTCGGAGTGCCGTCCTTATCTGCAAACAAGCATAGCCTTTTAACATCAGGGAATAAAAGCTCCTTTTCCAAAAGCTCAGGGTTTAAATTCTCGCCGTTTTTACATACGATTAAATCATCACGCCTGCCCTGGTGGTAATACCTTTTGCCGTCCTTTACAACCAGGTCCTTTGTGTTAAACCAGCTATTAAAGTCCGTCACTGTTTCTTCCTTATTGTGCAAAATACGTGATGCCATTGTTTTACCGCGAACAAGCAGCTCACCCTTTTCGGATATGCTATATTCAGTACATTCAAAGGGGTAACCAACAGAGCCTTTGTTTCGCACGAATGCGTTCATTGAAATTTCAACGGAGGTAATACCGATTTCCGTCATACCAAAGCCGTTTGCCATATGATAACCAATACCGTTAAAGAAGCCCAAGGTTTCCTTTGAAATTGCGCTGCCGCCGGAGATTAAGAATTTAATACTGTCTCCAAACAAATTGCTCCTAACCTCATCAAAAAACAGCTTAGATGCAAGCTTGCCCAAAGCGCCTGTGTTATTTGCAATGCTTAATACGGTTTTGAATTTTTTGTAGGTAGCGTCTCCCTTTTCTTTAATGGATGCAATTGCTTTTTTGTATATGGTTTCCCATACAAGTGGCACTGCAAAAATGTGGGTAACGTTATGCTTCTTTATTGTTTTTAATACTGTTTGCGGGTTCATATCCTTTAAGAAAACCAAGGTCCTTGAAAAGAAGGTAAACCAAACATAAACAGCAATAAAGCCGAAAACGTGATAAAAGGGCAAAAGGGCAAGAATTTTTAATTCACCCTCATAATGCTCCCTTATCTGTGGGCATTTTTTAATGATGTTCGCGCTATCGCAGATTTGGTAGAAAAAGTTTTCACCTGTATAGGCGCAGAGCTTAACCATACCTGTTGTACCAGAGGACATAAATAACACTTCCTTGCCCCAACCGTTTGGTATATACTCTTCCCCTTTATCTGCCTCAAATATTTCATTTACGTTATGTGTTGGTACGTTAAAGGTAACGTTGTCCGACACAACCGTCTTTATTTCATAATCGGATATAACCTGCTCAAGCACGTCCTTTGGGACGCGGGCGTTAAGAAACACAGGTGAATATCCGCACATAAGAATAGACCAAAATGATTGTATCCATCTAAGAGAGTTATCCATATACAAGCCAACCAAAGAGCCCTTTGGCACACCCTCTAAGTATGATGCAAAGGCGGTTGAAACGGTTTTGATTTTTGTTTCACACTCGCCATAGGTGATACGTTTAATACGATACCCGTCTGATTCCTCGGTAATGGCATTACTTTTTTCTGAAAACATAAAGGAAAACAATGTTTCAAAATTCTTTTCCTGTACTCTGTATCTATTTATTTTATCTTCAACATAATCATCAATAGTGTCAAAGCCGTTAATATTCTGTAATTTCACATTAGCCTCCTTTGGTCAATATACAGAGTTATTTTATCACATTTTTGTCTTGTAGTCAACAAATTACGCGCATATTGTTTAAAAATATTAAAAATATATTAAATTATTATTAAAATTTACAGTATCAGACAATGCTTAGTTTAATTCTCGGTTGGTAAGTTGTTCGAACCCGTACCACAGCAACAAAAAAGACAGTGCGGGACTGTCTTTTTTGCAAAGATAACGAGGGCTATTGAATGATGTTTTGTTTCTTTGAATTTTTGTGCTTACGCGCAAGCTCTATAATCAGCAAGACAAGTCCGTAACCGGCTGCGTACATTGGTGCCATAACCCACGCGGTTAACGGAGTATCGGGAAGTATAGGTTCGGCAATATGAAAGGCATCGGAAAATCCAAAAACCGACATTTGGAATGCTCCAAGTGTCAAATATGAGGTGAAGCCAAACAGTGTACAATACCATTTTTTGTAGGTAATGTGAATTTGCTTAAACAGGAGCAAGGCACAAACCATTACCAAGCATATGCTATGGTGCAAAAGACCTGAAATTGTTGGCAAATAGAAAACAGACGGGCCCTGGTCAAGGAATGTTGGATTAAATATGGTGATTAATGCACCGATAAGCCCTAACAGCCACAAAAAATGATAAGCTGCATTGTCCTTCTTTCCGAAAAGAACAGCCAAGGATAAGGCTAAGCTTGTCATTCCGCAGAAGCTGTCAGGAATTATTTGCTCCCAACGTATATCGGAATATCTGAACACCTGCGAAAGCCTGTTTATTAAAATCCAAATAAGCAATAAAATTGCTATGGATTTTAAAACTATATTTTGCGCCTTTTCCGTTTTTGCATATTTTTTCGCAAGGAAAAGACCTGCAAAAGATATTGGTAGTGTGATGAATAAATATATTAGATGGACTGAGCCAAAAACACTAAGATCCATTTTGAATTATCTCTCCTGTATTTCAAATTAATAATATTATAAATTACGAAGAGATAAAATTCAATAACAATTAATAAAATTAACATTTCGGACACATTTTTGCGAGGCGAACATGAACCGTTACTTAAAGCCTGTAGATACACTCCGCTCACTTTGCTCGGTCGGTATGACAATGGCGGTGTACTTTCCTTTATGTCACCGCGGACGAAGCAAGTGAGATGAAGGTTAAACTATTTACAAAAAGCAAAATTTGTGATATAATGATTTTAAAAGGAACAATTGAGGTGAAAACATGAAAAAAATCCTGTTAATTGCTACGATTTTGATTTGTTTAGTTTTTATGTTTAGCTGCACAAATACGCGA
>SVRE01000053.1 GCA_015065005.1 Oscillospiraceae bacterium | reverse complement strand
ACCGTATTCAATTAAAAACAAAACTGACACCATTAGAAAAACGATGCCAGTTTGCTTCTTAAAATTTAATATTCTACCATAGGGGGTGTTTTTTGTGCCGTCTGCACAAAATGGTTCACTTCACAGTCGGTAGCTCTTTTTTGTAAAATAAAAACCGATTGATTTATGTCAATCGGTTTTAGCATTTATTTTGAAATCAATTGTGGTTCAGCGTTTTCGTTTATACACTTGTCAGTTATCACAACCTTAATTATATCCTTGTTGGAAGGCAATTCGTACATAATGTTTGTCATTGTTTCCTCTATTATAGAACGAAGTCCGCGGGCGCCTGTTGAACGTTCAATTGCTTTTTTAGCAACTGCAACCAAAGCTTCACGGGTGAATTCAAGCTCTACACCATCAATTTCAAACAACTTAATATATTGCTTTTCTATTGAATTTTTGGGTAGAGAAAGGATTTTAACAAGTGCATCCTCATCTAAATCTTCAAGACCGACAATTACGGGTAAACGTCCAACCAATTCAGGAATCAAACCGTATTTAACTATGTCGTGTGCGCATACATCAGCAAAAACCTGAGTTTTATTTTTATCTTGTTGACTCTTGATTTCGCCGCCAAATCCCATCAACTGTTTTCCTTTTCTGCCTTCAATAATGTTTTGAAGGCCATCAAAAGCGCCACCACAAATAAACAGTATGTCCTTTGTGTTAATTTGAATAAATTCCTGATTAGGGTGTTTTCTGCCACCTTGTGGAGGAACATTTGCAACCGTGCCTTCTAAAATCTTTAAAAGCGCTTGCTGTACACCTTCGCCTGAAACATCACGGGTAATAGAACGATTTTCACTTTTTCTTGATATTTTGTCGATTTCATCAATATAAATTATACCTTTTTCAGCTTTACTGATATCAAAATCAGCGGCTTGAATTAAGCGTAAGAGTATATTTTCTACATCTTCGCCAACATATCCTGCCTCAGTCAAGGTGGTTGCATCAGCAATAGCAAAAGGAACTTTTAAGGCTTTCGCTAAATTTTGAGCTAAATATGTTTTACCAACACCTGTAGGTCCGATAAGAAGAATGTTGCTTTTTTGGATTTCCACTTCAGCGGAGTCGTCTTTTTTGCTGTTATTGTAAATTAATCTTTTGTAATGATTGTACACAGCAACACTTAAAGCAATCTTGGCCTTGTCCTGTCCAATTACATATTGGTCAAGCTTTTCTTTAAGCTCCTTAGGGGTTGGTAACGAGTTTAGTGTAAGCTCATCTTTATTATCATTAGCACTGGATTTTGCCTCTTCATCATATTCATCTATAATCTGAGAGCAAAGCTCAATGCACATAGGGCAAATATAAGCCTTTCCATCAGGAGCAGGAATCAAAAATTCAACCTCGCCCTCACCACGACCGCAAAATGAGCATTTAGTTTTGTTTTCCATATAAATTAAGCTCTCTTATCAATTACTTTGTCAATTAGCCCGTATTCGCATGCAGAATCAGCACTCATAAAGTTATCTCGTTCAGTATCTTTTTCAATGATATCAAGCGGCTTGCCTGTGTTAGCTGCAAGAATTTTATTAAGCTTATCCCTGGTTTTCAAAATATGCTCAGCATGAATTTTGATATCACTCGCTTGACCTTGTGCGCCGCCGAGTGGTTGGTGAATCATAATTTCACTGTTTGGAAGAGCAAATCTTTTACCCTTGGCTCCGCTGGAAAGCAAGAAAGCACCCATGCTAGCTGCCATACCTATACAAGTGGTAGAAACATCACACTTGATAAAATTCATTGTGTCATAGATAGCAAGACCTGCGCTAACGCTGCCACCTGGACTGTTAATATAAAGGTTGATATCCTTGTCAGGGTCCTTCGCCTCTAAAAAGAGAAGCTGCGCAACAACTAAAGAAGCAGTAGCATCATTTACTTCATCACATAAAAATACAATTCTGTCCTCTAAAAGTCTTGAATAAATGTCAAATGAGCGCTCACCCCTATTTGTTTGTTCAACAACCATTGGTACTAATGCCATATTAAAATCCTCCATTTTTAAAATATTGTGGAATTTTGTCAAATTATCTTTAATTCAAATTACCGCTGCATAGTAAGCAGCGGTAATTGAGTATGTTTAAATAAATTATGTCTGCTTTACAAAATGTGTATAAGCCGAAATTAATTACTTTGTTGTAATGGAAGCATTTTCCTTAACGAAATCAACAGCCTTTTTAACACAAAGATCAGCCTTGATAGAATCAGCATCAATGTAGTTTTTAACATCTTCAGCCTGCATACCGTAAGCCTTAGCAAGATTTTCGTATTCAGCAGCAGCCTCATCATCGGAAGCTGTAATGTTCTCAAGCTCAACGATTTTTTCAAGCGCAAGGCGTGTCTTAACCTGTCTTTCAGCCATTGGCTTGAACTGTTCACGAAGACCTTCTAATGTTTGACCGGTGTACTTCATAAATGTGTTTAGGTCAAGTCCCTGCATACGAAGTCTTGAATCGTAGTCACGAACAAAGTTTTCAGTCTCGCTCTCAAACATTGGAGCAGGAATTTCTGCCTCAAGGTTTTCAACAAGAGCATTGATAATTTGCTCCTCAACAGAGTTTTCAGCAGCCTTTTCGTTCTTTGCTTCGAGTTTTGCCTTAACATCAGCCTTATATGCATCAAGATTGTCAAATCCCATATCTTTTGCAAATTCATCATCAAGCACAGGAAGCTCGTTCTTCTTAATTGAGTGGAGAACAATCTTGAATATTGCATCCTGTCCTGCTAAGTCAGCAGAGTGGTATTCCTCTGGGAACTTAACATTAATGTCAAATTCTTCACCTGCGTTGTGACCGATAATTTGCTCTTCAAAGCCGGGGATAAAGCTACCGGAACCGATAGAGAGGCTGTAGTTTTCAGCCTTACCGCCATCAAAAGCAACTCCGTTTGCAAAGCCCTCATAGTCTAAAACAGCAATATCGCCATTTTCAACAGCTCTGCCTTCTACATCAACAGTTTTTGACTGACGTGAACGGTCAGAATCAATAACACTGTTAATATCCTCATCAGTTACAGCCTTAATCTCCTTTGTTACTTCAATGCCCTTATAAGCCTTTACAGTAACATCAGGCTTTACATAGAATTTTGCCTTAAGTACAACACCGTTATCATCAATAGTAACAATGTCAAATTCAGGACGGCTAACAACCTTTAAATCTGCCGCCTTAATTGCATCCTCATAAGCATCAGGGATGATTTCATTAACAGCATCCTCATAAAACACACCCTTACCGTACATTTTTTCGATAATAGAGCGAGGAGCCTTGCCCTTTCTGAAACCTGGGATGTTGATCTTTTTTACTTCCTTGCGGTAAACCTTTTCAACAGCAGCGTCAAAGGTAGCCTTGTCAACATCAAATTCGATTTCATAAAGATTTGTTTCAACTTTATTAGTGCTCTTTAAAGCCATTTTAATTTCCTCCAAAGATATTGGTGATTTTTTATTCCATATAATTATATATAATAAAGTCTAAAAAGTCAATAAGATTTTAGAAATTATTTTGAAAAGTTATAACTTAATATTCGATCGGCATAACAATCATTGGTACAAAATTGCAAAAGTCAGAAGAAATCAAGGAAAAATTGATTCCTTTGTACTCTGTGCTTCGTGGAATGCTGTATGTTCCGTGGATATGTCCGAAATAACAGTTTTTAATGTTATACTCAAGCAAAATGTCAACAATTTCATCACAAACAAATGAGTTAAACACCGGTGGAAAATGGAAAAAAACTAAAATTTGTTCATTGTCAGTGCGTAGCTTAATTGCTTCTTCAAGACTCATTTTCAGCCTTTGTGCTTCACGGTTGACAATTTTTTCGTATTCTACATCCTTGGTATTTCCTGTTTGTAGCTTTTCGTCAACATACCAGCCTCGTGTGCCACAAACGATATAATCCTCCACTTTGTATGCGTTATTATAAAGAAAATCAATGGTTTTGAATCCACATTCCTTGATAAAAGCACGGTTTTTGGTCATTGTCCCCCACCAATAGTCGTGGTTTCCTTTTCCCAAAAGCTTTTTTCCCGGCAACATTTCAATAAATTTGAAATCCTCATAAGCCTCGTTATAATCAATTGCCCAGGTTATATCTCCGGGAACGATAACAGTGTCATCATCTGTTACAACACTGGACCAATTTTTTTCGATTTTTTTCATATAATCAGTCCATCTTGCGCCAAAAATATCCATCGACTTATTCACTGTGCTTGATAAATGTAAATCAGCCATTACAAATAAAGACACGGTTATCTCCCTCCTTTTAAATGTTTTTCAAAAAAGCTATAAGCGTTATAAAAGAAAATTTTATTCGTTATTTTAGGTCCGAATTCTATTAAAAACAATGAATATAAGGATTCAAGATCTTTAATGGATTTAAAGCCTGTAGGTAGTGAGGCAATTCCGTCAAAATCACAGCCAAGTGATATGTTGCGCTCTCCGTTTAAGTGTAAATAATGGTGCACGTGCTTAATTATAGAATAAAAATCAGCCTGTTTTATATTGTCAAGATGCTCAGGGCATAATGATATACCAACAATACCACCAAGAGAAACAATTTCTTTAAAAATTTCATCCTTCAAATTTCTGTTGTGCTTGCAAACATAATATGAATTAGAGTGGCTGAAAATAGGCGTAAAGCCCAATTTTACAGCTAAATTTAAAACATCCTTTTGCGTTAGCAAAGAGGAATGGGATAAATCTACGGTAATCCCTTTTTCATAACAAGCCTTAACAACATTAAAACCAAAATCAGAAAGACCATAATCAGTGTCCCAACCGCCGCCAATACAACTGTTACCACGCCAATTGAGCGTAATTACTCGCACGCCGTCATAATAGAGTGAGTACAACCGATTCAGGTCGTTATTAAGCAACCGTGCATCCTCAATTGCCAAAACAAAACAAGGCAGAGCAGAGGTTGGCAAGACAGTTGTTAAAGGGATCTTTTGCTTATTAATATAATTCAAGCATTTCTTGTAAAATGAATAAGCCGTGTCATTATCATAACGGTAATCACTCCAAATAGCACCGATTTGTATGTAAGGAGAAAAACCACTTGCTTTTTCTAAGGAAATGTGTAAGGAAATATCACTCAAATCAGTTTTTTTCTTGTAAATTTCTGAAAGAGTATCGCAATGCAGGTCAAATAATGGAATTTTACTATCTTGAAACTGCGTTTTCAATATAATTAATCTCGCTAACCTTAAGTTTTTTGTCAGCTACAACATAAAGCTCGCAAACGTCAATACGTGGCGTTTTACCTTGATGCTTTTTTGGTAGTGACTTACAGTAAGCATATGCAAAATTAACTAAATTTGTGCGTTTATCTTTGTCAACCGCGTTTCCCGGTCGCCAGAAATTGCATTTATCTGTTCTACGCGTTTTCACCTCAATAAAAACAATATAGTCTTTATTGGTTGCAATAATATCAGCTTCCAATTTGCCAATAGTAACATTTCTACCGAGAATTTTTAACTTTTTTATCTTTTTAACGTATTTAGTGCAATAATCTTCACCAAATTTACCAACCTGAGCGCTATTAAAATCAATCATTTTTCAAAAACTTGAGAAAGCTCGGTCGGTGAATTGGCGTAACACCAAAAGTCTTGATTGCTTCAATATGTACCTTTGTGCCATAGCCCTTATGCTTTGCAAAGCCATATTCCGGGTATTCCTTGTCAAAATCGTAGCACATTCTGTCACGTGTTACCTTTGCAAGAATAGAGGCAGCGGCAATAGACGGGGAAATTGCATCTCCGCCAACAACAGTTTGTGTATTAACCGTAAATCCTCTTGAGGTGTTACCATCAATCAAGGCAAGGTCAGGCTTGATTTTCAGCCCATCAATTGCGCGCTTCATTGCAAGCATAGCGGCGTTTAGAATATTAATTTCTTCAATTTCTTCAACGGAAGCCATAGCAATAGAGTAGTCAAGGGCATTGTCAATTATAATATCAAACAGCTTTTCACGCTTTTTTTCTGAAAGCTTTTTCGAGTCATTTAGTCCGTCAATTACAAAACCGTCAGGCAAAATACAAGCGGCAGCAACAACAGGTCCGGCTAAAGGCCCCCTGCCCGCTTCATCAACGCCGCATACAATTTTGATATTTTCATTCTTTTTTGAAGTATCAAAGCTATAATCCAACATATTTTCCTCTTAATTTTGTGGAATTTCTAGTGAAATGTTACCGATTTTTGCGCTTCTGAATTCTTCCAAAAGTGTAGCGGCAGTCCTTTCGGTGTTAACCTCACCGCCGGAAATTAAAAATCCGCGCTTTCTACCCACAAGCTCAAAAATTTCGTAGTCCATTTCACAGGAATCTAATTCTTCTTTTGTTATTTTATACCTTGCCATCAATAGCTCCGGGGCAAGGTTTTTAAGCCTTGAGCAGAGAATAACGGCAATATATTCTGTATCCAATATTGCGTCCTTAATTGCGCCTGTAATAGCCAGGTTTTCTCCAACAATTTTTTCTTCAAATTTTGGCCACAAAACACCAGGCATATCCATAAGATCAAGACCGATGGTAGTGGGTATCCACTGCTTATTCAGTGTAACACCCGGGCGGTTTTCAACCTTAGCCTTTTTTGCACCGCAAAGCTTGTTAATCAGTGAGGATTTACCAACATTGGGTATTCCAACAAACATCGCCTTAAGCTTTCTTCCCTGCATTCCCTTGGCTTCATATCTTTGTATTTTTTCAGCTAAAATCTTTTTAATGGTCGGGGCTAAAAGGTTAAAGCCCTCGCCGCTTATACAGTCTATGGCGATAGCATACTTACCAAGAGCGCTATAATATTCAATCCATTGCTTTGTAATAGATTTTTCTGCTAAAGAAGCCTTATTTAATATGGTTAATGTCGGTTTATCGCCAACAATCTTAGCAATTTCGGGATTTTTGGAGCTGTATGGAATTCTTGCATCAAGAATTTCAACAATAATATCTACTTCTTTCAGGTTTTCTGTAATCAGACGGCGTGTTTTCGCCATATGACCCGGAAACCATTGTATTACATCAGATTGCATAAAACTAACAGTTTATAGGCCACCCATTTTATTAAAAGGAGTTAGCCTAAAAACAGCCTTTCCAACTATAAATTCTTCAGGCACAAAGCCGATTTCATTTAATCTGCTGTCAGCAGAATGGTCACGGTTGTCACCCATAACAAAAACGTGGTTTTCGGGAACAACAGCAGAGAATACACCGGTATTTTGATTAAACAGCGGATAGTAAATCGGGTCACCTTGTGCATCTCTGATTACATCGCCATTTTCGTCATATCTGTATTCACCAAGAGTAATTGCTGTCCTATACGCCTCAATGTATTGGGCATAATCTTCATTCAATTTTACTCCATCAACGGTAACTGTGTTTGTTTTATAATCAATTTCCACCGTTTGACCGCCGGTTGCAATAACTCTTTTGACGATAGGGTCGGAATAATTATGGTTTAGATAGTGATCATATCCGCTGTATTTGTTATCATAGTAATTTTGAAAATCGCCGTGAACAACAACAATATCTCCATTTTTGGGCTCATAGCTGAAAAATACATTTGCCACAATAAGATACTCCTTGTGGTGTAGAGTACTTTCCATGGATTCGCCGTCAACAATGGTCAATCTTGCAAAAAAAGTAAAAATGACTAAAACAGCAATAATGGCATAAATGAAAGATTCAATTATATCAAAAAAATTCTTTAAAGATTTACTTGCTTTAAATTCCTGCTTTGAAAAATCTTCACCGTCAACTACCATGCTTACAGGTTGAGCAGATGGTTGTAAATTTTTAGATGACATGGGCTTTCCTTTCTAAAATAGAAATACATTTATTATCAATATATTTTACCACAAAAAAATAGCGTAAACAATAGTTTTTTAAAATATAATATAAAAAATAAGAAATAGTTTCTAAATTTTTGAAAAAATTGAAAAAATGTATTGCAAAAGTGAAAATCATATGCTATAATACTGACCGTATGCGTATGTATACGGAAATAAAAGGGTGGTCCTCTGCGTTGCTCTGCACGAACATCCTAAGTAATGGAGGCTTATTATGAATAAAATGGAAGCTTTTGTAAGTGAGCAATTGAAGCAAAATGTACCACAGTTTAATATCGGTGATACTGTAAAGGTTCACAACCTTATTAAAGAAGGTACAAGAGAGAGAATTCAGATTTTTGAGGGTACAGTTATCGCTAAGCACAACGGTGGCATTTCTGAAACCTTCACTGTAAGAAGAGTAGCATCTGGCTGCGGTGTTGAAAAGACATTCCCACTTCACTCTCCAAACGTTGCTAATGTTGAAGTTGTAAGAGCCGGTAAGGTTAGAAGATCTAAGTTGTTCTATCTTCGTGACAGAGTCGGCAAGGCTTCAAAGGTTAAAGAGGCTTAACAAGTATGAAAAAATCTCCGCTGAATCAGCGGAGATTTTTCATTTGTGCTTTTTATGCTTTATCTTTTTTTCTCTTTTAATTCCCAGAATACTTCCAACAGTAGTAATTGCAGGAACAATCAATATCAAAATTTGAGAATTGCTGGTGCTATCGCCCTTTAGAATCATAGAGACAAGAAAAACTAACAAACCAATCATAATTCCAAGGGATAAGCCGAAGGGTATGTATCTTTGGCGCATCTTTTTTGAGAGTAAAAAGCTACTTAAAAGAGAAGAAACAAACAAAATAGCTTTTCCGGCCACATCTAAGTATAAGCTTGGATCGTTAGTGTTGAATAACACAAGTGAAGTTACTAGCAAAAGTAAAGCGGAAATTATGCAAAAAACTCCTGTGAAAATTATACTCACCCTTATAATTCCCAAAAAACTCAACTCGTTTCCTTCTTGTTCTGCGTGCTTAGTTCTTTTTTTCTTTGAAATTTCCATAAAAAAACCTCGTAAGTTACTTTAGTAAAGTATATTTACGAGGTTATTTAATTATGAATGAATTATTCAGCTGTTTCGTTGTTCTCTGAAGAACCTTCATTGTTTTCGGTGGCTTCAGATGCTGCATTTTCTTCAACGTTATTAGCGTTTTCTGTAGCTTCCTTATCCTTAATCTTCTTCTTTTTAAAGAAGCCTACTTTTGGAGAAGCTGCTTCATCTACAGAGGGCTCTGGCTTTTTGCCATCTCCTCTTTTTTCATAAGCATGAACATCAACGGAACGAACAGCAGAGCGGAGAATTCTGATCTTTGTTCTGTCTTTGCCTGTTTCAATAGTGATGGTTTCTTCTTTGATTCTTACAATCTCACCGATAATGCCACCGATTGTGGTAATTTCATCACCGATTTCAAGGCTGTTACGCATTTGAGAGGTTTCCTTCTCCTGCTTTTTGTTGGATCTGTACATTAAATAGAATACACCAATAAGCAATACAATCATAATGATTGGGCTCCAGCTGAAAGAGCTACCGCCGGCAGTATCCGTCAAAAAATAATTACCCATAGTTAAATTCCTCCATTTGTTAAAATTCTTACTTATTATAGCCTACTTTTTCCAATTTAGCAAGAGTTTTATGAAATTTTATAAAAAATTAATTAATTATACGCAAAATAAATACGGATTATGGTAAAATAGACATATGAAATACATAATAACTAAAGATAAATCAGGTAAATCTATAAAAGAATTCTTAAGAGAGAATGGATTATCGGCAGGTTTGCTTAAAAAATTAAAGAAAATCGAAAATGGTATAACCGTTAATTCCGTACATCAAAATGTAACATATCGTTTACAGGAGAATGATATTTTGAATTTATTAATTACGGATTTTGAGGAGGATACCAATGAATACTTAGAGCCCGTAGATTTACCCATAGAGATAATTTTTGAAAATGAAAATATAACTGTTGTAAACAAGCCCGGCAATATGCCAACGCACCAATCATTAAACAATCATAATAATACCTTGGCAAATGCGCTAAGATATAGATACAGGGACAAGCCGTACGTTTTTAGAGCCTCAAACAGACTCGACAAGGATACAAGCGGAATAGTCATTACTGCAAATAACAGATACTACGCAGCTATGATTTCTGAAAAAATCAAGCGCGGTGAGGTTATGAAAGAATATATCGCCGTTGTTTCGGGAAAATTAGACGGTGATGGTGTAATTGATGCGCCGATAGACAGGGTTGGAAAAAGCATAATTAAACGTATGGTAAGGGAAGACGGTGAAGGCGCTTTAACGGAGTACAAAAGCCTTTTCTCTTGTGATGATATCAGTGTAGTGTCCGTAACTCCCAAAACAGGTAGAACGCACCAAATTCGCGTCCATATGGCGCACATTGGACATCCTATTGTTGGTGATAGCCTTTACTTTGAAAGCAACGAATATATAAACAGGCAAGCATTGCATTGCTTAAGAATGGATTTGGGCGATTTGGGTAGCTATTATGCTCCTGTGCCAGAGGATATGCTATCTTTGATAAGGAGATATTTTAAAGATGAAGAAATTGTTTTTTAAAACAAGAGAATATGTTCCTTTATTTTCGTTGGTAGTGTTTTTCCTTGCAATACTAAGCTTAGTTCTTTACATTGTTGTGTTAAACAGTGTTAGCTTTGCGGATTTTTTTAATTATAACATTTCATCCCCTATAAGAACACTGCTTACCTGGACAACTGTTATTTTTCCGTTTTCAATTGCGGAAGTATGCCTTTTGCTTTCCCCGATAATATTGGGATTTCTCATTTTTTTGGCAATCAGATACGGTAAAAGGGGTAAGAAAGCGAGCATTAGGTATTTGATGGTTATTTTGTCCTTTATTTGTTTGGTTTTTATTTTTTATGTGTGGACATATTCAAGCGGATTTCATACATCTAAAATCGAAGATAAAATGAGCATTGACAGGAGCAGTGTTACCAAAACTGAATTGTATGAGACATCAGCAATTATAATAAATCAGCTGAATGAGTTGGCTGATCACATAGAATATGATGAAACAGGTGCATCTGTAATGCCATATTCATACGGTGAAATGAGTGAAAAAATATGTGATGCGTACGATAAATTTGTAGAAAAGCATCCCGTTGTAAGGACATATCCGTCTAAAATCAAGCCTATTATTCTAAGCGAACCTATGACTTACACTCATATTTCGGGGATATATACATTTATGACGGGTGAAGCAAATGTAAATGTTAACTATCCGGATTTTGTTGTTGCATCTACTGCGGCGCACGAAATGGCGCATCAGCGTGGAATGGCAAGAGAGGATGAGTGCAATTTCATTTCCTTTGCGGTTTTACTCGAATCCGATGATCCTTTTTTGAGATACAGTGCTTACCTTGACGTATATGCTAATATAGTAAACGCCTTGTACAGTGAAGATTCCAAGCTGTATTTTGAGCTTGCAAGCGGTCTTGACCAAAGGGTTGTTGACGACAGACAAAGCTATATGCAATTTTTCGAAAAGTATGCTGATTCAAAGGCATCTGAGGTTGCAGACAGCATTAATGACTCATATTTGCAGGCAAACGGACAGACACAAGGCACAAAATCCTACGGAATGATAGTGGAAATAGTATGCGCCTATGTTTTGAATAAAACAAAATAAGTCACTTTTTTTAAAGCCTTGAATAAACTTATAATAGCAAATAATTTTATTCGAGGCTTTTATGGAAAAAATTGTGATAGACGGTGGGAGCCGACTTAATGGAAGCGTTGGAATAAGCGGAATGAAAAATTCGGCACTGCCCATTATTTTTGCGTCAATATTAGTAGAAGATGACTGTGTAATTGATAACGTTCCGCGTGTAAGTGATGTGTTTAATGCCCTTGAAATATTACGCTCAATGGGAGCAAAGGCGGAGTTTTGCGATTTACATACTGTTTGTATCAATACTAAAAATATCGGTTCACAGCTTGGCGCTAAGGATTTAGTATGCAAAATGCGTGCCTCATCTTATTTAATGGGTGCTTTACTTTCCCGTTTTGGCAAGGTTGAAATTCCTATGCCCGGGGGATGTAATTTCGGTGCCCGTCCTCTTGATTTGCACTTTAAGGGCTTCGAAAAAATGGGCGCTGTTTGCGAAGAAAATCAAGGATTTATCAGAATTGTTTCTAAAAAAAAGCTAAATTGTAATAAAATAACACTTGACAAAATTTCTGTAGGTGCTACAATAAATATGGTGCTTGCTCTTGCTGGGTCAAAAGGTACTTCAGTAATTGAAAATTGCGCTATGGAGCCACATGTTGATGACCTGATATGTTTTTTGAACAATTGCGGAGCTGATATCAAAAGAATTGGCACTTCCGTTATTTGTAAAGGAGATAATCGGCTAAAGGGTACAAGATACCGTATTTATCCTGATATGATTGAAGCGCTTACATATTTAACCTTTGCTGGTATATGTAAGGGCCAAGTCCATATAAACGGTGTCGTATTGCAGCATTTAGAAAACGAAATACGCATTTTTAAGAAAATGGGATTTGATATCTGCGCCGATAATGATAACCTGAAAATTATAGCGAAAGATATTAGTGGCACAAGCGTTGTTACAGCACCTTATCCGGGCTTCCCGACTGATTTGCATCCACAATTTGCAGCACTTTTGTGCTTTTCCAATGGGGGCGGAACAATTAAAGATATTGTTTTTCCAACCAGGTTTGCATATGTAAATGAGCTTTTGAAAATGGGTGCAAAAATCAAACAAAAAGAGAATACCGTCATAATTGAAAGGTCTGAGCTTTTTGGTGCGGGTCTTGATGCAACTGATTTGCGTGCAGGTGCTGCTTTAATTGCTGCCGCTTTGGGCGCACAGGGAAAAAGCGAAATAAATAACGTAAATTATATCGTTAGGGGCTATGAAAGCATAGTTGATAAAATAGCCGCTATCGGTGGAAAAATAAAGTTAGTTAAAGGAGAATAACAAAATGGAAGTAACTAAACAAACACTTATTGGGGATGTTCTTGATTATGATAGAGAAACGGCTCAGTTTTTCTTTGAAATCGGTATGCATTGCTTAGGCTGCCCTCATTCAAGAGGTGAGTCCATTGAGGATGCTTGTGCAGTACACGGCACTGATGCTGATGCACTTGTTAAAAAGCTCAACGAGTTTCTTTCAAGCAAATGAGTGAAATTAAATTAAGCAAAAGACTAAGCACCGCTGCATCATATGTACGTAGCGGTGCATTTGTTGCTGATATAGGTACTGATCATGCATATTTACCAATATATCTTGTGTCAAAGGGAATTGCCAGGGGTGCTTTAGCATCTGATGTTAACGAGGGTCCGATTTTAAAGGCGAAAGAAAATATAGTCAAATACGGTCAGGAAAGCCGCATCTTTACCCAAATAGCAAACGGTTTAGAGGGTGTTGATTTGTATTCACCCACAGATATTTTAATTTGCGGTATGGGCGGAGAATTGATTGCAAGGATTATTGAAGCATCAAGCTATGTAAAGAATCCTGAAATTCGCTTGATTTTACAGCCAATGACAAGCGTATACGAGCTTAGAGAATATCTTTCAAAAGGGTTTTCTACAGTTGCCGAAAATATAGTTTGTGAAGACGGCAAGATATACCAGATTATCTGCGCTGAATATGACGGACAAGCCCATAATTACACTAAAGCGGAGCTTGAGCTTGGAAAAATTAATATAGAAAACAAAAGTGTAGAGTATCGTGCATTACTAAATTCGGCAATTGCCAAAAAACAAAAAAAGCTTGACGGCATCAAGCTTGGCGGATATGATACATATGAAGTAGAGAATGAATTAATGGAATTGGAGAAGCTGAAAAATGACCTTTTATGAGCTATATAAAAATTTAAGCAAGCTTTATCCTGAGGAGCTAAGATGTGACTGGGATAATGATGGCATTATGTGCGCCCAAAGCCTTGACGCTAAGGTTAAGCGGGTTCTGTTGGCACTTGATGTAACATTGGATACTGTGGAATATGCTATTAATAACAG
>SVRE01000052.1 GCA_015065005.1 Oscillospiraceae bacterium | reverse complement strand
TGTTCGAAAGAATGAAAAACGGTGAATTCCCTGATGGCTCAAAAACTTTACGTGCTAAAATTGATATGGCGTCACCTAATATCAATATGCGTGACCCTGCTATTTACAGAATTTTAAGGGCACACCATCACAGACAGGGCGACAAGTGGTGCATTTACCCGCTTTATGACTATGCACATCCGATTCAAGACGCTATTGAGGGCATTACACACTCTCTTTGCTCCCTTGAATTTGAAAACCACCGTCCTCTTTATGAGTGGGTTGTTGACAACATTGGCTTTGAAAATAAGCCAAAGCAAAGAGAATTTGCAAGACTTAATGTTACCTATACTGTAATGAGCAAGAGATACCTAAGATATCTTGTTGAGAACAATATGGTTGACGGTTGGGATGACCCAAGAATGCCAACACTTTGCGGCTTAAGGCGTCGTGGATATACTCCTGCTTCCATTATTGATTTTGTTAGCCGCGCAGGCGTTGCAAAGGCTTACAGCATTGTTGATATTGAGCTTTTGGAGCACTGTATAAGAGAAGAGCTTAATATGACGGCTCTCAGAAGAATTTGTGTTTCAAATCCTATTAAGGTTGTTATTACTAACTATGAAGAGGGTAAGGTTGAATATTTCCCTGTTTCAAACAATCCTAATGATGAAAATGCAGGCACAAGAAACGTTATGTTTACCCGTGAGATTTACATCGACAGGAGCGATTTTGAAGAGGTACCGCCACCAAAGTTCTTTCGTATGAGACCAGACGGTGAAGTGCGCTTAATGGGTGCTTACATTGTTAAGTGTAATGAAATTATTAAGGATGAAAACGGTGAAATTGTTGAAATCAGATGTACCGCCGACCTGGAGTCAGGAAACGGTAACCCTGTTGACGGACGTAAGATTAAGGGTACAATCCACTGGTTAAGCGCCGAGAATGCTGACAAGGTTGACTTAATGCTTTACGATAAGCTCTTTACTACTGAAAATCTCAGTGATATCCCGGAAGATAAAACATATAATGATTATCTCAACCCGACATCCTTGGTTAAGGTTGAAAATGCCTTGGTTGAAAAGTGCTTGGCAGATGCCGAGGACGGCGAAAAGTTCCAGTTTGTAAGAAACGGTTACTATTGCAAGGACACAAAGCATCCTAACACCTACAACCGTATTGTTGGCTTAAAAGACAGTTATCCAAAGAAATAATAATTAATGCGCGCATATTTTATATGTGCGCATTATTTTTTATTGACTAAATTGATCAGATGTGTTAAAATTAAAAAAATGGATGTAGGAGGATTTGTTATGGACAACTCTTTGGTAGTCGATAAAGATACAAATGATGAAAAAATAGTTCTTTCAATCAAAAACTTATATAAATCCTTTGGTTCAAAACAAGTTTTGCATGATGTTAGCTTTGATGTAAAAGCCGGGGAGATTTTTGGGCTGTTGGGTCCAAACGGTTCGGGAAAAACCACTACAATTAAGCTGGCATTGGGCTTGCTGAATATCAACCGCGGCTCGGTTGAAATTTGTGGATACAACATAAGCACTCAATTTGAAAAAGCAATCAGAAATGTTGGTGCGATTATCGAAAACCCTGAAATGTATAAGCGTTTGACAGGCAGGCAGAATTTGATGCAATATTGCCGAATGTATGATGATATTAACACGGAAACGCTTGAGTGGGCAATTGATTCTGTTGGATTGAGAGATAGAATTGATGAAAAGATAGCCAATTATTCCTTAGGTATGCGCCAAAGGTTAGGAATTGCACAGGCTTTGTTGCATTCGCCGAAAATTTTAATTTTGGATGAGCCAACAAACGGCCTTGACCCGGAAGGAATAAAGCAATTCAGAGATTTTTTGATTTATTTAGCCCACGAAAGAGGCATAGCTGTAATTATATCAAGCCATATGCTTGCAGAATTAGATAGCTTATGTGATCGCGTAGGCGTAATTAACTCCGGTAGAATTGTCGGAATTCAAACAATGGAGGAAATCAGGCATTACGGAGATGATTCTGTAAGCTATAAGTTGGTTGTGGATAATGCAGAATTAGCAATTGAATTTTTCCTTGAAAAGGAAATCAAATATCAGAATGTTGCCGAAAATACGTTTAACATTTCTTTGAGTGATGAACAGGCGGATACTTTAATTGTTGATTTGGTAGGGCGTGGCATTAATGTTAAAGCCTTTTCACCAATTGAGAAAACTCTTGAAGATGCATTTATTCAAATAGTTGCTGAGTCAGGAGGTAGTAAGATATGAAAAGCTTTGCAAAATTAGTTAAAAACGAATTCATTAAGATATTTGCTCAAACAGCGTACAAGGTTCTCTTGATTATAATGGTTGTTTTGTTTATGCTTGTCCCGGCATTGCTGAAGGGAATAACGGCTCTGATTGATTTCGCGGATGATTTTTATACAATTGAAGAAGATATTGAATACTATCAAAGCTCAATTGAAGAAAGCGATGATGAGGTGTATAATGAATATATCAGTGTCGAAATAAATAGCTTAAAGCTGTTTGCTGACAATGATATGGGCTACGATTCATGGCAATACTCCTCCATGTATGCAGACTATCTTAACATTTGTATGTCGGAGCATATATACGGTCTGTTAAAAAACGGTGAGATTACTTTAGAAGATGCACAGGATTCATATTTTTCTTCTTATTTGGGCGAGAATGTTACTGAGGGTGATTATGCCGTTATTTATGAAAAGTTTTCTTCAGAGAAGAAAGAATATGAGGATTTAATACTGAATTCAGATATTTCTGAATTTTACAATAAGCTTTATAATGATATTTCTGAAATCAAATCTCAGTATGAAATCTATTTAGGACAGCTTAAGGCGAATGCGTTGTATGATGACAATTATGCATATGATGTTATGATTTTTGAGACAGCGATAGAGGCATGCACGCACTCACAGTCTATTGTTAAAATTTTGATAGATGAAAAGGTGGAGTATGATAGCTGGAAATATCATTCCGCAATTCTTGCTCAATCTACGGTTGTGGGTATTACTTATATAGAGCCACCTATTACGTTGAACGATTTTAATGACGAATCATATTATTATGAAACGTACGGAAATTATGAAGAATACTTAGCGGAATGGAAAAATGCTTTGAAGGATAGGCTTACTGTTACCAAGGTGCTTGAATATTCCGTGAAAAATAATGTGCCTACCCAGTCTGTTCAAGGTGCTTCTTCATCAAAAAATACATATGCCTTAACCTTGACGTCAAATATTGAACTGTTGATGTATTTTGCAGTGGTGCTTGCCGGATTAATAGTTGCAAATGAGTTTTCGTCAGGTACAGCGCGCCTACTGTTTGTAAGACCCCATAGCAGAAATAAAATTTTGTTATCCAAATATGCAACCATTATGCTTTTAGTTTTTGGACTAAATATAGCTAATCTGTTCATTTCATTTATTTACACCGTTTTATTTAACGGAATCGGTGATATTTTTGCACCCGATTTAGTAATTAATGATGGAATGATAAAGGAAACAAGTGCGCTTTTGAATATTTTCGGAACAGTAATTCTTTCTAATTTCAGAGTAATATTTATTGTTTCCTTGGCATTTATGATGTCCACGTTATGCAAAAAAGGCGCTCTTGGTATTGTGGTGGGAATAGTTACTGATACGTTGGTATCAAGCATATATTCAATTGTTCTTCTTGCAACAGATTTTTCTGTTCTTAAGTTTACACCGTTACCGTATTATATGATGGAAATATTTAGCAGTAGTCAGGTTGAGTATCTGATTTCAATGCAAAATGGTATGGGCATCGGTCTTAATACGAGCGTTATGTATTATCCCATGACAGAACAATTAAGTGTTTGGGGTGGAATTGCTAACTATGTGATTTGGATTGGAGTATGCTTAGTTGCAACATTTTTACCATTTAGAAAACAAGAAATTAAAAATTAGGAGTTAATATGACAAGACAAGAAAAATTAGAATTTGCCCGCTGCGCCGCGGCAAATGGTATGGTACTGCTTAAAAATGATAATTACGCACTTCCGATTGCGAAGGAAAAGGAGGTTGCATTATTTGGCATTTCATCGTACAGATGCTTCAGGCTCGGCTGGGGATCCGGAGATATGATGGCACAAACCATTTCGCAAATCAATGTTGCCTTGAAGGAGGCGGGTTATAGACTTAATGCTGATGTTGAAACAGTGTGCCAGCAATATGTGAACGCTTTGCCCGATCAAAGGCTTATGAACAGGAGTTGGGATGAATGGACCTGGAGACAGGATGAAATTCCCGTTAGTGAAGAGCTTATAAAAGCTGCTTCGGATAAGTCGGACATTGCAGTAGTAACTTTGGGTAGAAACAGCGGAGAAGCCTTTGATTTAAAGGATGAAGAGGGCTATTTTAGACTACATAGCACAGAAATTGAGCTTGTAAAAAGCATTTCAAAGAGCTTTAAACAAACGGTTTTACTCCTTAACACATGCGGTCCTTTGGATTTGCGTTCAATTGATGAATGTAAAATAGATGCTATTCTTAATGTTTCTTTAGGTGGAGAAATGTTTGGTTATGCTGTTGCTGATGTTATAAGCGGTAAGATAACACCGAGCGGCAAGCTTACGACAACTTGGGCATACAAATATGAGGATTACCCGACAAAAGAGGGAATAACAACTAAGGAAGTACCGTATAATGAGGGCATTTACGTTGGCTACAGATATTTTGACACATTTAATGTAGAACCCAGATATCCATTTGGCTTTGGTCTTTCTTATACAACGTTTAAGCAAGAGGTAACGGACATAAGAATTGACGGTCAAATCGTTGACATAGCAGTTAAAGTAACTAATGTTGGAAAATACAGCGGCAGAGAAGTTGTACAGTGTTATTTGTCATCTCCTGAGGTTAAGCTCGAAAAGGCATATCAAGATCTTTGTACTTATGCTAAGACTGACGTATTGGAGCCAAACGAGAGCTGTGAGCTTTTACTGTCATTTGATTTAACTGAAATGGCATCTTACGATGAAGAAAGAGCAAGCTTTATACTTGAGGCCGGTACATACTACATAAGAATCGGTAATTCTTCTCGTAACACAAGTATTGCTTGCGCTGTTAACCTTGCACGTGAGGTTGTTTGTGATGTTGTAACAAACAGGCTTGTTCCAACAAAGTCACTTCAGCTTTTGTCTAACAAGGGTATAAATTCATATACCTATGAAAATGAGAAAAATGAAAAGTCAAATGCTAAGGTGTTTGAATTCGACTGTGATTCAGTTGAAACAACAGTACATAATGTAATTGAGAATGACCCACCAAAGCTGCTTGTGCCTAAGAATGACAAGCATTATACACTTAAAGATGTCGCAAACGGCAACGCAACCGTAGAGGACGTAGTTGCAGAGTTTTCTAATGAGGAGCTTGCAGACATACTTAACGGTGTAATATATGAGGGTTCAAATGCTAATGCAAATGTTGGTAGCATGGCAATTAAGGTGCGTGGTGCTGCCGGAGAGATGTGGTCAAGCGAAAAATATGCTATCCCCGTAAATGCTTGTGCTGACGGCCCTGCCGGTGTCAGACTTGCTATATTTACCACACCTATTGATACCGATACAGAGCTTTCAAGAGCTGTTGTTGCATATCCGTCAGGCACTTGCTTGGCAAATTCTTGGGATTTGGAGGCAGCAAGACGCTTTGGCGAGTGTGTATGCGCTGACCTTGAACTGAGCGATATAGAGGGATGGCTTGCACCCGGTATTAACATTCATAGAAATCCATTGAATGGCAGAAACTTTGAGTATCTTTCCGAGGATCCGATTATTTCAGGTAAAATCGGCGCTTACATTACTATCGGCGTGCAATATAATGAAGAAGCCGAACCAACAGGCAGATATACAACAGTTAAGCATTTTGCGTGCAATAATATCGAGTATGAGCGTGGTGTTTCCGATTCACAGGTTAGCGAAAGAGCATTAAGAGAAATATACCTAAAGGGCTTCAAAATTGCTGTTGAAGAGGGACATCCGCATGCAATTATGACTGCTTACAATAAGATAAACGGTACATTTGCTTCCACCAACTATGATCTCTTGATGGGAATATTGAGGGGCGAATGGGATTATGAAGGTATAGTAATGACGGACTGGAATCCGTGCGCAAATCCATGTGAGCATGTTCATGCTTGTAACGATCTTATTATGCCGGGCAGATTCCGCAAGAATATTATCGAGGGTCTTGAAAGCGGCGTTGTTAAGAAAGAGGAAGCTCAGCTTTGTGCTAAGCGACTTTTGGAGCATATTTTGAAGACTAACTATGTCATTATGAAATAAAAATCGTAAGCACTGTCTTGAAAATAGGCAGTGCTTACAAAAATTTTTGAAGAAATTTAAAATTGCTATTGACAAATAGATTTGTATGTGGTAAAATAGCAGAGCAAAAAGAAGTAGAACTCTCCGTTCTCACCCGGCGCAAGGGCGTCCGCGGTTAATAACTTATACATTGTTAATGGTGTTTTATGTTATTGTGCGGAGATTTTGCGTCTTCGCACAATTTTATTTTTTATGATAATTCAATGCTTTTTGGATTAATTGGAGGTGCTTAATTATTAGCAACGCGAAGGAAATGTCTATTAATGAAGAAATAAGACTGAAAGAGGTTAGAGTTGTAACCGATGCCGGCGAACAGCTTGGCGTTATGTCATCAGATGTAGCTTTGGAAAAGGCTTATTCTATGGGTCTTGACCTTGTTCTCATTGCTCCCTCTGCAACACCGCCTGTATGTCGTATTATGGATTATGGCAAGTATCGCTATGACCGTGATAAGAGAGAAAAGGAAGCTAAGAAAAAGCAGCAGGTTGTTAATGTTAAAGAGGTTCAGCTTTCATGCACAATAGACACTCACGACTTTAATACAAAGGCAAACAACGCTATCCGTTTTTTGAAAAACGGTGACAAGGTAAGAGTAGTTCTTTCTTTTAAGGGCAGACAGATGGCTCATACTGAGGTTGGCGTTGAAATCATAGAAAAGTTTATCGGACTTTGCTCCGAATTCGGCACTACTGATAAGGCTCCTGTTCTTGATGGCAGAAGAATGTCAGTTATCATTTCACCTGTAAAAAAATAAGATAAATATACTTATCGTGAAAGGAATTCAATATCATGGGAAAGATTAAAACACATAAGGCTTCAAGCAAAAGATTTTCTTTGACCGGCACAGGAAAGGTTAAGATGTTTCATTCACAGCACCGCCACAACCTCGGTCTTAAGACAGCTAAGCGTAAGAGAAATCTTCGTTCAGGCTCTTATTTAAGCGAGAGCATGGCTCCAACAATCAAGAAGCTTATCAACAAATAATTAGAGTGAAACACTAACAAGGAGGATTTTTAAGATGGCAAGAGTTAAGGGTGCTATGATGGCACGTAAGAGAAGAAATAAAGTATTAAAGATGGCTAAGGGCTATTGGGGCGCAAAGAGCAAGCACTACAAGATGGCTAAGCAGGCCGTTATGAAGAGCGGTAACTATGCGTTCGCTGGCCGTAAGATGAAGAAGAGAGACTTCCGTTCTCTTTGGATTACAAGAATTTCTGCACAGGCTAAGGTTTGCGGTATGAACTATTCTACACTTATGCACGGTCTTAAGCTTGCTGGCATTGATTTGAACAGAAAGATGCTTGCTGAGCTTGCAGTTTCTGATAAGGAAGCTTTTGCAGCACTTGCTGAAAAGGCTAAGGCAGCTCTATAATTAACTATAAAACTCGGCTTTTGCCGAGTTTTTTTAAACCAAAGGAATGACGGTGGTAAGTTATGAATTCACAAATTTTTAATGTAGATTGTATAACCAGCAGAGCAAATTCGACAATTGTCAAAATTGCTAAGCTAACAAACAAAAAAAGCAGAAAAGAAGAGCAATTATTTACACTGGATGGGGTGAAATTGTTTCTAGAAGCATATGGTTTTAATGCGAAAATTAAATGTATTATACTAAATGATGAATCTGTTTTTGAAGAAGATTTGATAATAAAATTAAAGGATTTACAGAGCAGAAACATACAAATTTTATGTGTAAGCGAACACGTTTTTTTAAAATTGACTGAAGAGAATGCGCCCCAAGGAATTATAACCGTTTGTGGTTTTTTGGAAAATCATAATTTTTCAAACATCATTGAAGATGTAGGTGCGGATGAGAAAATTATGGCGTTTGAAGCGGTGCGAGATCCGGGAAATATAGGTACAATTTTAAGAAATGCGGCAGCCTTTGGCATAGACAGAGTTATTTTTTCTTCCGATTGTGCTGATATATATTCCCAAAAGGTTATCAGAGCCTCAATGGGAGCCATTTTTAAATTAAAGATAACAGTATCTAGCGATCTTTGCTGTACATTGGAGGAGCTTAAAAACAAGAGTAGAAGAATTATCGCAACAACCTTAAGAGAAAACTCCTTGCAGCTGAGGAAAGACAAAATTATCGGTACAGACGTATTCGTTATCGGTAACGAGGGTCAAGGCGTCAGCGAACACCTGATGGCTATATCGAACGAAACCTTATTTATACCTATGTGTACCAATACAGAATCCTTGAATGCTGCAATCGCCACAGCTATTTTAATGTGGGAGCTATATAATTTATAATATTATTATAATATTTTAAAATAACATTGACATTCAACGAATTAAATGATATTATAATATAGAGAATTTTATGTTTCAGAGGATGGTTATGTTAGATAAGGAAATTTGGTTATGGCTTTCGCTTCATTTTGGAGCAGGAACGCCCATATACAGAAAGCTCTATTCTCATTTTGGCAGTCTTGAGGCTCTCTATGATTGTGATGATGCGGATGTTGACACTATTGATTGGTTAGCAAACCATCAAAAAAAGAAAATTCTTGATAAGAATTTGGATCACGCCCGTGAGGTTATTAGCTGGTGTGACTATTACGGTGTAAACATAGTTACTCCATCTGATAAAGAGTACCCATATCCGTTGAGAGAGCTTGAGGATTATCCGGCTGTATTGTATTACCGCGGTACATTGCCCGATTTTGAAAACGAGCTTTGTATTTCTGTTGTCGGTACCAGAAGCTTGACAATGGAAGGGCAGAGAAATGCATATAATTTGGGATACGGTCTTGCAAAGGGCGGCGCCATAGTTGTAAGTGGTATGGCAAAGGGCATTGACGGTGTAGCCCAAAAGGGTGCATTGTACGCCGGCGGTTCATCTGTTGCTGTGCTTGGCTCAGGTATAGATGTTATTTATCCAAAGGAAAATGCTGCTTTGATGGAAAAGCTGATGAGGGTGGGCGTTGTTATGACCGAATATCCGCCACATACTCCACCAAGTGGAACTAACTTTCCTATCAGAAACAGAATTATAAGCGGATTATCTGTTGCAACTGTTGTTGTGGAAGCAGACATAAATAGCGGCTCATTAATTACCGCAAAGTGTGCTTTAAAGCAAGGAAGAGATTTGTTTGCATTCCCCGGCCCTGTAAACAGTTATGCTTCAAAGGGCACCAATCGCTTAATAAGCGATGGGGCTAAGGTTGCAACTGAGGCAATTGATATTTTGGAAAACTATATGGATTCATATACCGGTATTAACCTTTCTGCTTCTAAGCAAAAGCCTGATTTGAGCAGAGCGAATAGAGTTGCGTCTAATAATTTTTCTCAAGATAGCTTTTATTCCAACATTAAATCTGCATATAGTGAAAGTATAAAGCAAACAAAAACTAAAAAAGAAAATCCTGCTGTCTTTGATGTAGGATTGCTGAATGAAAAAGAAAAAATGGTTTATGATAATATGGAATTTAATAAACCAACCTCTCTTGATAGCATATCAAAAATTGATTTACAGGTTTCGGAGCTTGCATCAATTTTAACTATGCTTGAGATAAAGGGCGCAATTGAAAGCGCTCCCGGAGGCTTTTACATAAAGAAATAACTGAAAGGATCAAATAATGGCGAATAATCTTGTAATACTTGAGTCACCGGGTAAGATAGGAGCGGTTAAAAGCTACTTGGGCTCCAACTATAAGGTAATTGCTTCGGTGGGTCATGTAAGAGATTTACCAAAATCAACTCTTGGTATTGATATAGATAACAGCTTCGAGCCTCATTACATTAACATAAGGGGTAAGGGCGATTTAATAAAAGAGCTTCGTAAGGAAGCAAAGAATGCAGATAAAATATTTTTTGCAACGGACCCTGACCGTGAGGGTGAAGCAATTTCTTGGCATCTTGCTGCCATAATTGGCGATGATGCAAAAAAAGCGAAAAGAGTAACCTTTAATGAAATAACTAAAGGCGCTGTTAAGGAGGCTATTAAGCATCCAAGAAGCATTGATATGAATTTAGTTAATTCTCAGCAAGCAAGAAGAATCCTTGACAGAATAGTTGGCTATCAAATCAGCCCTTTTTTGTGGAAGACTGTTAAAAGCGGACTTTCAGCCGGAAGAGTTCAATCTGTTGCAACAAAGATTATTGTTGAACGTGAGGATGAGATCAGAAGCTTTATCCCTGCTGAATATTGGAATATAATAGCCGAGTTAAAGCACGAAAACAAGTGTGTTGTTGCTCATTACTACGGGAAAAACGATAAAAAAATTAAAATAGAGAATAAAGAGCAAGCAGATAAAATTCTTTTTGATATTGATGGAAAAGAATTTGTGGTGTCTGATTTGAAAAAGGGAGTAAAGAGACGTGCGCCGCAACCGCCGTTTATTACTTCTACTTTACAGCAAGAGGCATCAAGAAAATTGAATTTCCAATCTCAAAGAACCATGAAAATCGCACAGGAGCTTTATGAGGGTGTAAACCTTGGTTCCGAGTTGGGCGGAGTTCACGGTTTGATCACGTATATGCGTACAGACTCACTAAGGGTTTCTGTTGAGGCACAAAGCTCTGCGCGGGAATATATTTCTGAAAAGTACGGTGATGAGTACTTACCTGAAAAGGCACGCGTTTATAAGTCTAAATCAAATGCACAGGATGCACACGAAGCAATAAGGCCATCAAAGGTTGCCTTCGAGCCGTCTCGTATTAAAAAATATTTGACCACTGATCAATACAAGATTTATAAACTGATATGGGATAGATTTTTGGCAAGCCAGATGTCATCCGCTGTAATTGATACAGTTGTAGCTGATTTTGAAAATAACGGTCATATATTCAGGTCTTCCGGCTATACAGTTAGATTTTTAGGTTATACTGCAATTTATACTGAATCTAACGATACAAATAGCAATAGCGATGATGAACAATTCAGCTTTGAAAAGAATAATACATTGCCTGTTTTGAATAAAGGCGAACAGTTTACTGCAAATTCCATTGATGCTATTCAAAGGTTTACCGAGCCACCGCTCCGATACGATGAAGCATCCTTGATTAAATTTTTGGAAGAAAAGGGAATTGGCAGACCAAGCACCTATACACCAATAATAACCGTAATTTTAGCTCGAGGTTATGTTGTTAGAGATGGTAAGTCCTTGAAGCCAACTCAGCTTGGTGAGGTTATTACTAAGATAATGAATGAGCATTTTCCGGATATTTTAAACTATAAGTTTACAGCTGTGATGGAAAATAATCTTGATACAATAGAAAACGGCAAGGTTTCACTTGAGAGTGTATTATCCGATTTTTATAAGGGCTTTAAAAAAGAATTAGATAAGGCTACTGAAAATTTAAAGAGTGAAAATGTAGATATACCGGCTGAAGAAACAGATATTGTCTGTGAATTATGCGGTAGCAAGATGGTCGTAAAAAACGGTAGATTTGGCAAATTCGCTGCTTGTCCTAATTATCCAAAATGTAAAAACACAAAAACACTTGATAAAAACGGAAATGTAGCTGAAAATACAACTGTTGAAAAAGCTGACTTTTTGTGTGAGATTTGCGGAGCTGATATGGTATTGAGAAAGGGAAAGTTCGGGGATTTCTATGCGTGCTCGAACTATCCTAAGTGTAAAAATACCAAAACAATAGAAGCAAAGGTTGGATTGAGCTGTCCTAAATGCGGAGCTGATATTGTTAAAAAACAGACAAAGAGCAAAAAACAGTTTTACAGCTGCTCCAAGTATCCGCAATGTGATTTTTCTACCTGGGATACCCCAACTGATAGAAAGTGTCCCAAATGTGCGGATATGATTTTAGAAAAGAAAAATAAGATGCAACACTATTTTTATTGCAACAATAAAAAGTGTGATTACAAAGAAGAAATTGAAAATGGAAAAAATTGAACACATAAATGTTATCGGTGCCGGTCTTGCAGGCTGTGAGGCTGCATATCAGGCGGCAATAAGAGGGGTAAAGGTTAGACTTTATGAAATGAAGCCTAAAAAATTTACTCCCGCACATCACAGTCCTAAGTTTGCGGAGCTTGTTTGCTCCAATTCATTGCGCTCCGATGAGCTATCAAATGCTATCGGCGTTTTAAAAGCAGAGCTGAGGGCTTTGAACTCAATTGTAATGGAAGCGGCTGACAATACGCGTGTGCCTGCCGGCTCGGCGTTAGCGGTTGACAGAGAACAGTTTTCTTCATACATTACCGAGAAGGTAATGAAACATCCGAACATTACCGTCATTAATGAGGAAATTTCTCAAATTGATCCAAATGAAATTACCGTTATTGCAACAGGACCTCTTACCTCCGATAGCTTGTCAAACTATATTTCAGATACTTTGGGATTGGAAGGCTTGCATTTTTTTGATGCAGCTGCACCAATTGTCGATTTCGATTCTATCGATATGAATAAAGCTTTTTTCGCCTCAAGATATAACAAGGGAGATGCTGATTATATTAATTGTCCTATGAACGAGGATGAATATAAGGCTTTTTATAATGCCTTGGTTGACGCTAAAAAGGCTGAGCTTCACGAGTTTGATAAGGAATCTCAAAAGCTTACTGTTTTTGAAGGATGTATGCCTGTTGAGGTTATGGCAAAACGTGGCTATGACACACTTTTGTTCGGTCCGCTCAAGCCTGTAGGAATTGAACACCCGGTTACAAAAGAAACATACCATGCGGTTGTACAATTGAGAAAAGAGAACGCAAGCGGCACAATGTATAACATAGTCGGTTTTCAAACCCACTTGACTTTTGGCGAACAAAAAAGGGTGTTTTCATTGATCCCCGGATTAGAAAATGCTACTTTTTTAAGATATGGCGTTATGCACAGAAATACTTACTTGGATTCGCCTAAATATCTGACCCATTTCTATTCTTTGAAGAAAAACAGCAATATTTACTTCGCAGGACAAATGACCGGTGTTGAGGGATACATTGAATCTGCTTCATCAGGATTTGTTGCGGGAGTTAATGCATCAAGAAGAGCAAGAGGTCTCGAGGAGCTTGACTTTACGGATAAATCTGTAATCGGTGCGTTATCTCATTTTGTGAATAACGGCGGTTTTTCTGGCAATTTTCAACCTATGAATGCAAATTTTGGCATAGTTGCCCCACTTGAATACAAGGTAAAAGGTGGCAAAAAAGCAAGGAATGAAGAAATAGCAAAAAGAGCGCTCTCCACAATTAATGAATTGAAAGGTGAAATACTCAAATGAAAATAGCTGTAGATGCTATGGGTGGTGACAACGCCCCATTCGAAGTTGTTAAGGGAGTGAGCATGGCTGCTCCTCATAATTCTGATATTGAAATACTTTTAATAGGTGATACCGAAAAAATTAACGATTGCTTTTCAAAATTAAATACATCGATTCCACAAAATGTTACCATTATACATACAGATGTTTTTGTCACTATGGAAGATGACCCTATGGTGGTTATGAAGGAAAAGAATAATTCTTCTATGGCGCTTGGCTTGAAGTTATTGAAAGATGACGGTGCCGATGCATTTATAAGTGCGGGTAGCACAGGTGCGCTTCACACAGGGTCAACATTGATAGTTAGAAAAATCAAGGGCATAAGAAGAAGTGCTATTGCAAGTATTCTTCCTTTCGAAACGCCGATTCTGATGCTTGATTCCGGTGCCAATCCAACCGTTACTGAGGATATTCTTAATCAATGGGCAATTATCGGTTCAGCTTATGTTAACGAGATGCTTGGG
>SVRE01000103.1 GCA_015065005.1 Oscillospiraceae bacterium | reverse complement strand
GGTTTTTTCCGTTAAAAACAGGGGGGCGTGTGTATTGCGGATACTCCAAAAGCCCTGAGGCAATGCTCTCCTTTTCGTAGCATTCCTTATCGGAAAGAACCCCCGGTACAAGACGTGCCACCGCATCTACGATTATGCAAGCGGGGATTTCTCCACCGGTCAACACGTAATCACCAATAGACAGCTCCTCATCAATTATTTCATCAATAACCCTTTGATCAACGCCCTCGTAATGTCCGCAAAGTATAACTATGTTATCATATTCTGTCAGCTCTTGCGCAATTTCATGATTAAAAACTCTGCCACGGGGAGAGGCATAAATGACGTGGGTTTTTGTATCATTTTCATGCTTTTGTTTCACCGCCGCAAAGCAATCACAAATAGGCTGAGTCGCCATTAGCATACCCTTGCCGCCTCCGTATGGAGTATCATCTGTCTTTTTGTGCTTGTTCAAGGTATAATCTCTTATATCGTGTGCTTCCACGGTGATGTGTCCGTTTTGCTGTGCCCTGCCGATAATGCTACTTTCAAGCACACATTTGACAACCTCGGGAAACAATGTCATTATATCAAATCTCATTAATCAAGCATTCCTTCTATGGGGGTTATAAATATTCCCTTTTCCAAGGAAATTTCCTTTACAAATTTCTTGATGGCAGGAATATATGCATCCGGCTTGTTTTCTCTTGTAACAACGTATAAATCCTGCGCGCCTTGATTGGTGACATCCTTTAGTGTACCGTAAATTTCCTGTGTTTTTGCATCTATTACCTCCAAGCCGATCAGATCCACTATAAAGAAATCATCTTCGCCCTTTAAAATATCGTTTCTGTGGGCATAAACATATTCCATTCTTAGCTTAGTAACCTCTTCAGGTGTTGTAATACCGTCAACCAAAACTATTGCGGAATTTTTATAAGGAGAGCATTTTTTTACCTTTAAGGGAGAAAAGGCGCCCTCTTCTTTCAAATAAAGAGTTTTTAATTCAGCAAAAACCTCATAGCTATCGCAAAGAGGATTTATTACCATAGCACCGTTTATCCCGTGCGCCCTCGTTATTTGACCGCATTCCAAATATTCTTTCTTCATATATGTCAACTCACCTTTAATTACATAAAATTCCAATGTATATTGTATCACAAATAATTGCAAATATCAAGACTAATTATTATCTAATAAAAAAAGTATTAAAAAATAATAAAAAAGGACTTGACAAATAAAATCATTTGTGATAGAATGTTGTCACCTCGTATAGGGGTTCTTTTTTTGCGCCTGCAAAATAAGGTTTTCCCCGTTTTAATCGAGGGAGGTACATGTGCTGTTATGCACACAATTCACTGGGCTTGTCCCAAATCAAAATTAGGAGGTGCCGCAAATATGGCTAATGAAGCAAGAGTTAAGGTTACTCTCGTTTGCTCAGAATGCAAGCAGCGTAACTACGACACAAAGAAAAACAAGAAGAACGACCCAGATCGACTTGAGATGAACAAGTACTGTCGTTTCTGTCGTAAGCACACCTTGCACAAAGAATCTAAGTAAGGAGTAGAGTCATGGCTGAAAATGAAAACAAGATTGCATCTGCTAGTGCAGATCAAAAGCCTGTAAAGGCTAAGAAGACCAGCGATAAGCCGGGCCTATTCAAGAGAATCGGTAACTGGTTTAAGGGTCTTAAGAGCGAGTTCAAGAAAATCACTTGGGCCTCTAAGAAAGCAACCTTCAAAAACTTCGGCATTGTTCTCACTATCGTTATTATTTCAGCTGTCGTTATCGGTGTAATTGATATCGGCTTAGGTGCATTTTTCAATTTCCTACTCGAAGTTATCAACTTTTAATTGAGGTGCAACAATGAGTGATTTTAACGAACTTAATGTCGGACCAAAATGGTATGTGGCTCACACTTATACCGGCTATGAAAATAAGGTAAAGGCCGCAATCGAAAGAGCAGTTGAAAACAGAAACCTTTCGCATCTTATTTTTGATGTTAAAATCCCTGTTACTACTTCTGTTCAGCTCGATTCCAAAGGCAGAGAGAAAATCGTTGAAGAAAAGATTTTCCCCGCATATGTTTTTGTTAAGATGATAATGAATGACGAAAGTTGGCACATTGTCAGAAACATTACCGGTGTTACAGGCTTTGTTGGTCCCGGATCACGCCCTGTTCCACTGTCAGACGAGGAGGCTATGTCAATCGAGGTTGAGGCTAAGGTTGAAATGGATTCCTTCCAAATCGGTGATGAGGTTGAAATCATCGACGGATTTCTTACAGGTCACTGCGGTAAAATCAGTGAAATCGGTGAAAACGAGGTTACTGTTATCGTTACTACCATCGGTCGTGAAATGCCTGTAAGCCTTGACGCTAAGTGCGTTAAGAAAAAATAATATGGCTACGCGACAGCTTTTTAAGTCGCATTAAAGTGGGAGAAAGAAAAATACTTTTCAATTCTTTCGTATAGTACCACTAAGGAGGATTTTATTATGGCAAAGAAAATTCAAGGCTATATCAAGCTTCAGATTCCTGCCGGCAAGGCAACACCACAACCACCTATCGGTCCAGCTCTTGGTCAGTACG
>SVRE01000051.1 GCA_015065005.1 Oscillospiraceae bacterium | reverse complement strand
TTTCTTTTTCGTATTTCTTGATGTTTCTATATCCTCTTGACATAAAATTCCCCCTTATGGTAGTTTCTTTAATTCTACCATAAGGGGGTGTTTTTTTCAATTGTCCATTTTTAACGGACTTGTGCATAGTGGCGGGGTTCCATGTAGGCTAAGCCGATGAGCAGAACGCGAATAAAAAGTCAGTGCATAATCTCCTTGTGTCAAAGGCTCCCTTGTGTAAAGGCACCCGCAGGGCGTGCGTTAGAAGAACTGTCAGCGAAGCTGACTGAGGGATTGTTTTGCTTTGAGTTTCGCCTTTACAATCCCTCCGTCACGCTAACGCGTGCCACCTCTTCTAACGCACGCCCTGCGGGTGCCTTTACACAAGGGAGGCTTGGTATTAGTCCCGCTTGAGCGGGTTTGCGTAACAAGTGCATGGCTGGCAGGCCAATAAAAAACGCACTTGTGCGCAGCCGGTAGTATTAGGGCTATGCCCGAAACTGCAATACCACTGCTATGCAGGTGGATTCTTATTGCAATATAACAGATTGTATGATAAAATAATAGAGAACGAAATTTGAGGAGCAATCAAATGGACATAAAAGAGGCTATAATCAAGCGCCATTCTGTCAGGCGTTATCTTGATAAAGAAATAGATGAAAGCACGGCAAATGAGCTTAAAACTGTCATAAAAGACGTTAGCCAAGAGAGCGGGCTTGACATACAGCTTGTGTTGAATGAGCCAAGTGCATTTACGGGCTTCCTTGCCAAATACGGAAAGTTTGAGAACTGCAAGAACTACATTACAATCTGCGGTAAAAAGGGCAGAGAAACAGACGTTGGCTATTATGGTGAAAAAATAGTTATAGCAGCTCAAATGCTGGGGCTTAATACTTGTTGGGTCGCTTTGACGTACAAAAAGGGTAAGGTGCCTGTAAAAGCCAAGACGGGGGAGCGGTTTTATATAACAATAGCCGTTGGCTATGGGCGCAACCGTGGCTTGCCAAGAAAAACAAAGCCAATGGAGCAGCTTTGCTCAGTCAACGGGGAGATGCCGGAGTGGTTTAAAAACGGCATGGATTTTGCCATGCGTGCCCCAACCGCCATTAACCAACAAAGGTTTTTGGTTACTCTTTTGGATGACAACACCGTTAAGGCAAAGGCTTTTTTTGGCCCTTGCTCGAAAATCGACCTTGGCATAGTTAAATATCATTTTGAAATAGGCGCAGGAAAAGAAAGCTTTAAATGGGAGGATTGACAAGTGGAAAGGCCATATATTATTTGTCATATGCTAAAATCTCTTGACGGCAAGGTTACAGGTAGCTTTTTGGGTATGAGCGCCTGTGCAAATGCTTGCGAAATATACTACGATTTACACAAAAGCTATAAAGCGGACGCCTTTGCCTGTGGCAGAGTTACAATGAATGAAAGCTTTACAAAGGGTTATTTCCCTGACTTGAGTAAATACGAGGAAACAAAGGAGCTTTGCGACTATATTGCAAAAGGCAGCTACACTTTTTTTGCAGTTTCATTCGACCGCTTTGGTAAGCTTGGCTGGCAGGATAGCGTTATTCACGATGAGGATCCGGGATACGATAATGCTCATATTATTGAAATCGTAAGTGAGCAGGTTGACAAAAGATACCTTACGTATTTAAAGGAAATTGGTGTGTCATATATTTTTGCGGGAAATAGCGAAAATATAGAAATAGAGAAGGCGCTTATAAAGCTGAAAAAACACTTTGGTATAAACACTCTTCTTCTGGAGGGCGGAAGTATTATAAACGGTGCATTTGAAAGAAAGGGTTTAATTGACGAGATTAGCCTTGTTGTGCCGCCTGTCGTGGCAGGGGATGAGGGTTATCCCTTATTTTATAACGGAAAAGGCTTGACCTTGGAGCAAATTGAAGCGAAAGAATACGAAAACAGTGTAGAGGTATTAAGGTATAGGGTAGCAAAATGAAAAGAATATTATTGTTAGCTTTATGTTTAATTATGTTGCTTGCCATAGTGTCCTGTGGGGAAGAGGAAGCACCACCAAGCCAAAGCTCCACCCCCTCAAGCACACAAGATACAGAGGAAAAAGAGGACAACGTTACCGTTTATGAGGTCAGCGGCAAAAGCTACTTGGCTGATATCAGCACAATAAACATAGCGTGGGATGAGGATAAGGAGTTTACCCAAATACAAAAGGACACATTTATGGCATTGATAAAAACAGAGTTTAAAAACTCCGTAATTTCATTTGCAAGCGAAAATAGCGTGGAAATGAGAGATACCAATGGCAAAAGCCACGATTTCTCAGCGGAAAATTGCGATAGAATTGATAACGAGCTTTTTGCAGAAATTCCCAAAAAGGGAAAGATTGACATTTTAATTTATGAGGACAAAATTTCCTTTATGTGTGACTTTTTTAAGGGCTGGTATTTTTCAATCGACTATAAGCTAACCGCATCCAACCCCGGTTGAACCTCATCTGCAGCTAAACAAATAAAAAAAGCACTGTATGTGAAATACAATGCTTTTTATTTGCTGTTTAGCCAAGGGAACATAATACATGCGCGTATAAAAAATCCTGCTATCGCAATTACAACGAAAAGGGAAATGTGTATCCATTTGTACTTTTTAATGCTTAAGTCAAGAGCCTCAACGGTATGTGCTGTTAAGACAGCCGCAATAAGCGTATAAACAAAAACAGGGATGTAAGGTACTATCCAGGCATCAAGGGCAGGGAAAAAGAAGGAAGCAAGCATCAATATGTATAAAGGTGTAAACATCAAAAGGTAGCCGATGATTACCCTTTTTTTATTGTAATCAAGCTCCATCTCAGCTCTTTTTTGGTTAATGGCAATCTCTGTTTCATGCATAACCATATTTTTGCCTGCTGACATTAAAAGGGGGACGGCGGCGACGCCAAGAAAAAAAGCGGCGCCAACTAAGAAAATTTTACCAAGACCAAGGGCGATAACAGCAACTATGACCGCAAGACCCAAGGCGAAAAAAATTAAATTGACAATTGTTCGCGCTAATGTTACACGTCTGCGCCGCCTGTTGTTTTTGTAGTTTACGTTTGTAAAGCGGACCATGCCGTGTAAAAACGGGCCTCTGTTCATATATCTACCCCTTTCTTTAACGTCTCTGTTCGTTTTTGTATAAAATAAAAGATTCCCACCGAGCCGTGTAAATCGAAAAAGCGAACCTTGTTTTAACAAGGGTGGTGTCCTCAATGCACCTTTACTGCTCCCAGCGTCTGCATATAACCCGACCGGCTAAAAAGCCTCATTAAGAGGGGTTAGGCAGGAGGTCTGCAAACCAATGCAAAATATTGGACTCCAATTATCTGAGTGTAGCTCGAATAAAACGATTTATCACGCACTAAGCAGGAATTTAATATAAGATATTCAATTGTTATCAAAAATATGGCACCCCGTGTCGCAGTTCTTTGCTTTTTAAAGAAATTTTTTAAAAGGCACAGGGATTATGGAATAATAGCCGAAAATACTGACTAAAAATAAGCAATAAATGAGAAAAATGCCACCCTGTGTCTATTTTTTATCGTGATCTACAACATTTATGCGTGCATCAAACACAGAACAAACCTCATCAAACTCCTTACCCTCAACAGGCACGTAGGTATCTTCCTTTTTATCGGACTTAACCTTTTTTAAAACATAGTATTCTGTGGGGGCGATAGCTACGTAGGTGCTACCGTTGATTTCACATTCATCAATCAACTCATATACACTTTCGCTGCCATCATCATTTACAAAAGTAAGAAAATTTTTATTTTCGCCCTTCATATTGTTCACCCTTCCTGCTATTTTTATTCTAACATATTTTAGCCTTAAAGTCAACCAACAATCAGTTGTATGTCAAGGCTAACACTCCTCTGTCTTGTTGTCGCCAAAATGCTTAACAACAATCACCTGTCTTGTTTGAAGCGCCTCTTCAACAAGGGAATCAAAGTCAAGCTTGTTCTCCTCAGCCTCAACCATTTCAATTTCAGGCCTTGTCTTTGGATGGCGGGGAGTGAATACAGTACAGCAATCCTCGTAAGGAAGTACAGACGTTTCAAAAGCACCGATTTTCCTTGAAATAGAAATAATTTCTTCCTTGTCCATACCGATAAGCGGACGGTAAATCGGAATATCAGAGAGTACATTTGTTACATTTATAGCCTTCATTGTCTGGCTTGCAACCTGGCCCAAGCTCTCACCTGTAATGATAGCCTCGCAATCGTATTGGTGCGCCAGCTTAACTGAAATTGCCATCATGTAACGGCGAAGGAGCAAGGTGAAATAGTCCTCATCACAGTTATCGCGAATAAGCTCTTGAATTTTTGTAAGAGAAACAACGTGTACTCTGATTCTTAAGGTGTAGTCTGTTAAAATCTTGGCAAGCTCCAAAACCTTTTCCTTGGCGCGCTCAGAGGTGTATGGGAAGCTTTCAAAGTGGATAGCCTCAAGCTGGACACCGCGCTTTGCCATCATAAATCCTGCAACAGGGGAGTCAATTCCGCCTGAGAGAAGGAGCAAGCCACGTCCGCTGGAGCCGTATGGAATACCGCCTGCACCCTTTTCCTGTCCTGCGTGGATAAATGCTTCCTTTTCACGGATTTCAACACGTAAAACAACCTCAGGGTTGTGTACGTCAACCTTAATTCCGCGCACGGTAGAAAGCACGCATCCGCCAACCTCACCGGAAATCTCGGGAGAGGTCAAAGGGAAACGCTTGTCGCTTCTTTTTGCCTCAACCTTAAAGGTTTTGTAGCCCTTCAGGCGCTCTGGCATAAGGGTGCGTACAACCTCTAAAATCTCTACCATATCCTTTTTACAGGTATAAGCGCGTGAAACACCCACAAAGCCAAAAACGTGCTTTGCGTGCCAATACATTTCATCAATACGCTCGATAGCCTCATCATCTGTTGGTTCGATATAAATAGTGCTTTGGGAATAGAAAATATTAAAATTACCTATTCTTCTTGCTCTCATTCTTAATTCTTTAAGCATTTTCTTTTCGAAATCACTGCGGTTAGCGCCCTTTAGCACAACCTCACCGTATTTGCAAAGAATTACTTCCTTTGTATTTTCAATCATCTTGTATGTCCGTCACCCTTTATAATATATTTTGTGGTAGTCAGGGCGGATAAGCCCATAGGTCCTCTTGCGTGGAGCTTTTGCGTGGAAATTCCAATCTCTGCTCCCAGTCCAAACTCGCCGCCGTCAGTAAACCTTGTGGAAGCGTTTACGTATAAAGCGCAGGAGTCAATGGAGGAAACAAAGTAATCTGCATTTCTTGCACTTTCCGTAATAATGCTTTCGCTGTGTCCTGTGGAGTATTTTCTAATATGCTCAACGGCCTCGCGTACGTCATTTACCACCTTACAGCTTATGATGTAATCATCATACTCAGTGTCAAAATCCCTGTCGGTTGCAGGTGAAATTTGTGGCAAAATCGCACACGTCCTCGGGCATCCTCGAAATTCAAGGCTGTATTTTCTTGTTTCCTCAAAGAAGCGTGTAAGGAATTTCTCAGCCATGCTTTCATGCACAAGAACTGTTTCTATTGCATTACAAACAGACGGGCGTGAGCATTTTGCATTTATAGCAACAGAGATTGCCATATCAAGGTCAGCGCTTTCATCAACATAAAGGTGGCAATTGCCCGCGCCTGTTTCTATTACAGGAACCTTTGCGTTTTGTACAACATTTTGTATAAGTCCCTTGCCACCGCGGGGAATAAGCACGTCAACAAGACCGCGCATTTCCATTAAAGCATTTGCACTGTCACGTGTTGTGTTTTCAACCAGGCAAACAGAGTTTTTGTCAAAGCCGCAGCAATCAAGGGTTTGTCTTATAATACCAACAATGCATTTGTTTGTGTTAATTGCCTCCTTTCCACCGCGCAGCACAACGGAGTTGCCGCTTTTCAAGCAAAGGGAAGCTGCGTCCGGTGTTACATTAGGACGCGCCTCGTAAATCATAGCAACAACGCCAAGGGGAACGGCGCTGCATTCAATCTTAAGCCCGTTAGGACGGGTGAAGGTGTTGCCAACGCCAATTGGGTCAGGTAGGGAAACCACATGCTCAATAGCCAGAGCCAAGCCATCCACTCTTTGCTCGTTAAGCATAAGGCGGTCAAGCATAGCATCGGAAATTCCGTTTTGACGCGCATTACCCAAATCAATTTTGTTAGCATCTATAATGCTTGTACAGTTATCTCTTAATGCTTCCGCAATTTTCAAAAGCACATTGTTTCGCTCCTTTGTGCTTTTGCTTGCCAACGTGTAGGAGGCCGCCTTAGCCCCTTGGCACAATGATTTTATTTCGTTATATATTTCCATAATTCACCTAATCCGTAAGGCAGGGCTTGCTCCCACCGTATTTAAAATCTATTATTTCTTTGAAGCAAAATAAGTTCCTATATGCTTGCCGTCCAAAATATCGTAAAGCCTGTATGGGTTTTCACCGTTAATGATAAGCATAGGAATACCGTTATCGGTAGCGATTTTTGCCGCTTCTATTTTAGTTGCCATACCGCCCGTTCCGCGCTTAGTGCCGGCACCGCCTGCATAAGCCCTGATCTCGTCATTAATTTTCTCAACCCTGTCAAGAAGTATTGCATCGTCAAATTTCCTCGGGTCCTTGTTGTAAAGACCGTCAATATCACTCATATTAATAATGAAATCTGCATCACAGGCAATACCAACGTAGGCTGAAAGCGTATCGTTTCCGCCAAAGCGGATACCGTCACAGGAAACGGAGTCATTTTCATTAACAATAGGCACACACCCCATACCGATAAGAGCATTAAAGGTATTTTTAACAAGCTCAAGCCTGTGCGCATCATCAACAACATCCTTGGTCATCAGAATTTGCGCAACCGTGTGGCCGTAGTTGGCGAAAAAGTTCTCATAAATCTTCATAAGCTGGCTTTGACCGACAGCGGCGCAGGCCTGCTTTTTCTCAAGTGTATCGGGGTACTCTGTCAAGGCAAGGCGTGCATAGCCTGCACTAACCGCACCGGAGCTTACCACAACCACCTCATGCCCGGCGTTTTTAAAATCGGAAAGAGTGCGCACAAGTGCTTCGATGCGCCTGAAATTAAGGGCGCCGTTTGGATAAGTCAGGGTGGATGTACCTATTTTAACAACAATTCGTTTGTAATTCCTAATCATAGTGTATAAAACTCCAAAAATAGTAAAATTTGCTTGATAAAACAATCAAGATATAGTATAATGTAAATGATATTAATATTATATATGCTAACGCATAAAATTTCAAGTGTTTTGAAAGGAAAAGAGTATGAAAGAAAAGATTTATGTTGAAATAAAGGGTATTAAGCTTGGTATTGTTACTGAGGATGGCGGTGAATATGTTGAAAGAATAGCAAGCGAGCTTGAGGGTCAGCTTGATATGATGATGAGGGCGCAGAGAAACTGCACTCTTGTGGAGGCAGCATTGTTTTCCGCTATGAATCTGCAAAGCAAGTGTGAGGAAAGTGAGAAGAAGCTTAAAAATGTGGAAACCCAGCTCGCTATTTACCAGGCAAATGTAAACAGATTAAGAATTGAAAACGAAGAATTAAGGACAAGATTATCTCAAAGATGAGTAAAATTGAAATTTTAGCGCCCTGCGGAGATATGGAGGCGCTTTACAGCGCCGTTTCAAGCGGGGCAGATGCGGTGTATTTCGGTTTAGATATCTTCAATGCAAGGATAAGGGCAAAAAACTTTACATTAGAAAATGTGGGCGAGGCGGTAAGGCTATGCCACGCACATGGCACAAAGTCTTACGTTACCTTAAACACTCAGCTTTATAACAGGGAGCTTGCAACCATGCTTGAATATGTGGGTAAGCTGTACGAAAGCGGAGTTGATGCCTTGATTGTTGCGGATTTCGGTGTTGCATCCTTGATTAAGGAGTACTATCCCGATTTTGAAATTCACGCAAGCACCCAGGCAAGCGTGCATAATCTTAACGGTGCCGATTTACTTGCAACCACCCTTGGCTACAGCCGTGTTGTGCTTGCAAGAGAGCTTGATAAAGAGGGAATTGAGTATATATCAAAAAATGCAGTGCCGGAAACGGAGATTTTTGTTCACGGCGCACACTGTATGTCCGTGTCGGGTCAATGTCTTGCCAGCTTTTGTATGGGCGGGCGTAGCGGCAACAGGGGTGAGTGCGCGCAGCCCTGTCGCTTACCGTACAGCATCGGTAAAGAAAAGGGCTATCCCTTAAGCCTTAAGGATATGTCCTTAAGCACTCATATTCCCGAAATTTTAAACAGTGGCGCAGCCTCATTGAAAATTGAGGGCAGGATGAAAAACGGCGCCTATGTGGGCGGTACTGTTGGCATATGGAGAAGGCTGGTTGACCAAAATAGAAGTGCCACTAAGGCTGAATTATCCACACTGGGTGCGTTGTTTTCACGCGGAGGCTTTACAGACGGTTATTTTACAAATAGAATAGATAAATCAATGCTTGGCGTACGTTCTGATGAGGATAAGGAGGCAAGCAAAGGGGTAGCTACAACGGATTTCGAGCTTGAGAGGGTCAAAATTTCATTGGAAGCGGAGTTTTTCCTTGGCAAGGCAAGCAAGCTTACCTTAAAGCACAGGAGTAAATGTGTAACTGTTTATGGGGATATAGTCGAAAAGGCTGTGAATGCCCCAATGTCCAAATCGGATATTGAGAAAAACCTGGTTAAATTCGGCTCAACTCCATTTGTGGTTGAAAATATATCAATTGAAATGGACGAGGGCATTATTATCAGAAATTCTTCAATAAACGCACTGAGAAGACAAGCGGTTGAGGAGTTTTTCAACACAGGCAGAAAAGCAAGAGAAATTTCCTTTGTGCCTAAAAAAGCAGACACTCCCCCCGCTAAAATCAAAACAGCGGTGTTTAATAATGAAGGCCAAATACCAAGCAACAGCTCATATTTTGATATTTGCTTTGTCCCCCTTGACAGATATACGGGGAATAAGGCTGTAAACGGAATTTATTTGATGCCCGTTGTTCTTGACAAAGAGTGGGCAGAGGTTGAAGCAATGCTGAATTCAGCCAAGAAAAACGGTGTTAAATATGCCCTTGTTTCCAATATAGGGCAGGTTCAACGTGTAAAGGCACTTGGCTTTGAAATAATGGCTGATTACCGCTTTAATGTGTTTAACACCTATACCCTTGAATATCTTTTGTCATTAGGCTTTGAGCGTGCGGTTATATCTCCCGAGCTTTCCTTGGCTCAGCTGAGGGATTTTTACGGCCACAGTGTAATTGCTTACGGAAAGCTGCCTGTAATGACAACGCATAAGTGTGTTATTAAGGACACCTTTGGCTGTGATAAATGCAAGGGTTATATCAAAGACAGACAAGGGGCACAGCTTTTTGTTGAGGGTATATACGGTCACAGGAATATAATATACAACTCCGTTCCGATTTATATGGCGGACAAGCTGGCTGATATTGCGCCTTATTCTCACCACTTTATTTTCAGTGATGAGACTCAAGCCAAAGCCTATGAAGTAATAGAAGCATACAAAAAAGGACTACCCACAAATTTGGGTATGAAGAGAATTAAATGAAACTTGTATTAGCATCAAAATCACCAAGAAGGCGCGAAATTCTTGGTATGGTAACAAAGGATTTTTCTGTGCGCGTGTCAGATGCGGATGAAAGCTATGGCGAAAGCACACCCTTGGCTGAGGTGCCAAGGCTTTTGGCACAGCGCAAGGCAGAAGCAACCCCTATTTTTGAAAACGAGGTTATTATCGGCTGTGATACCGTTGTTGTGTATGACGGTGAGCTGATGGGCAAGCCCAAGGACAAGGCTGATGCTATACGTATGCTGACAAGGCTGTCCGGCACCACCCACGAGGTAATAAGCGGGCTTTGTGTGCGTACAAATGAGAAAAGCTGTTCCTGCAGTGTTACAACATATGTTAAGTTTAGAGAACTAACAAGGAATGAAATTGAAAACTACGTAAATACCTATAATCCTGTTGACAAAGCGGGTGCTTACGGCATACAGGAATCAGCAGGGGCATTTGTAGAAAAAATAGACGGTGATTTTTATAATGTGGTTGGCTTGCCCCTTTGCAAGCTATGCCAAATATTAAAGGATGAGCTTGGAATAGAGCTTTTGTAGAAAAAAGGAGTGTGTGCGCCTTGACTAAAAAGGAAAAAAGAGAAAAAATAGCCAAGGCTGTCCTGGCTTTAAAGGAGCTTTACCCGGAAGCAAAATGCTCCCTTGAATATGATGGGGATGGCTGGCGGCTGCTTGTTATGGGCAGGCTCAGCGCCCAATGTACAGATGAGCGGGTAAATATCGTGTGCAAGGAGCTGTTTTCTAAATTTCCAAATGCCAAAGCTATGGCTGAGGCACCCATAGAGGAGATTGAAAATATAGTCAAGCCCTGCGGACTTTTCAGAATGAAGGCGAAGAATATAAAGGACGCATCAATTCGCCTGGTTAATGATTACGGTGGGGCTGTGCCCGATACAATGGAGGAGCTGCTTAAATTCGAGGGGGTAGGGCGTAAAATTGCCAACCTTCTTTTAGGTGATTTACACGGTAAGCCCGCCATTGTTGCCGATACCCACTGTATGCGCATTTGCGGTCGCTTAGGTATGTACAAGGAGGGGATGAAGGACCCCCTTAAAACCGAGAAGATTTTATGCGAGCTTGTAGAACCACGTGAGCAGAGCGATTTTTGTCACCGTTTGGTGCTTTTTGGCAGAGAATATTGCCGTGCTCAAAGCCCAAAATGCGACACGTGTCCAATAAAAAACATATGTAAAGGTAGATAAATATGATTGAATTAAAAAAACTGCCAAAGGAAAGAAACAGTGAGTGCCTTGACCTTGCTTGGCGCGTATTTTCGGAGCTTGAAGCGCCGATGTTCGGAGAAGAGGCATCCCTTGAATATAAAAAAATTATCGAAGAAACAAGAGAGAAGAACAACATAGAGTTTTATGCAGCCTTGGAAGATGAGGCTGTTGTTGGCGTTCTCGGAATGAGGGAAAATAACCATATCGGCTATTTTTACATAGACCCGAGCTATCGCAGGCGCGGTATCGGTAAATCCCTTTTCAAGCTTATGAAAAGCGAATATGAAAACAAGGTATTTACCGTCAATGCTATGCCAACAGGAGTAGATGCATATTCCCATCTTGGCTTTTCACAAACAGGCCCTCTTGAAAACAACGGCGGAGTTGTGACCACCCCTATGAAATACAGGGAGAAAAGCATTTTAAGAAAAAACGGAAACGCCCTTGAAAGATTTTACAATTCCGAGCTTTTAAGGATTGAGCCTTGGGGTGAAAACGGACTACGTGTGCGTTCCACTCCGGACTCCAAATTAAGCGGCAAAAACAGGGCTCTTTTGGATTTGCCCAATAAGGAGGCTGAAATCTTTATAGATGAGGATGAGGGCTACATTATAAACGGTAATGCCAAGGCAAGCGTTGACAAAAACGGTAAGGTTACAATTTACAACCAAAAGGGTGAAATAATGCTGGAGGAAAATCTTGAGCTTCACCCAATTAAACGCCCTGCAAGATTTTTTAAGCCTCGTCTTTGCGGCTCGTATGAGCTTTGTGCAAGCTTTAAATCCGTGCCGAACGAAAGAATTTTCGGTATGGGACAGTATCAACATTCGTTTTTGAATTTAAAGGGCTGCACCTTGGAGCTTGCACACAGAAATTCTCAGGCAAGCGTGCCCTTTTACATATCCGATTTAGGCTACGGCTTCCTTTGGAATTTGCCTGCAATCGGTGAGGTTACCTTTGGCAAAAATGTAACTAAATGGAAGGCGCAGCAAGCAAGTGAGCTTGATTATTTGGTAATAGTTGATAACACCCCCGCCCTTATTGAAGAAAAGTATATGGAGGCAGTTGGTAAAGCACCGAAAATGCCTGAATTTGCCCTTGGATTTTGGCAGTCAAAGCTCCGTTACCGCACACAGGAGGAGCTCTTGTCTGTGGCAAGAAAATATAAGGAATTAAACATCCCCTTGTCCGTTATAGTTTGTGACTTTTTCCATTGGCCGCACCAGGGTGATTTCCGCTTTGATTATGACTATTTCCCAAATCCCGAGGAAATGACAAGGGAACTAAAAGAAATGGGCACAGAGCTGATGGTTTCTGTTTGGCCAACAATTGAATTTGGCAGTGAAAACTATGAGGAAATGCTTGAAAAGGGATTTCTTATCAGAAATGACAGGGGCCCATCTAACCATACGGAGTTTGTTCACCCATCTGTTTATTATGATACCACCAATCCGGAAGCAAGAAAATTTGTTTGGGATTTGGCAAAGAAAAATTATTACGATAAGGGTATTCGCCTTTTCTGGCTTGATGAGGCAGAGCCTGAGTATCTTCTTTACGATTACGATAACCACCGTTATTATGAGGGCAATTGTGCCGAGGTTGGAAACGTATATCCCGTTGATTATGCCAGGGGCTTTTACGAAGGGCTTAAGTCAGTAGGAGAAGAGGAGATAATCAGCTTAGTGCGCTGTGCCTGGGCAGGAAGCGCTAAATACGGTGCCCTTGTTTGGTCCGGGGACATTATGTCAACCTTTGACGCATTAAAGAACCAGGTAAGGGCAGGACTTAATATGGCAATTGCCGGTATTCCTTGGTGGACAACGGATATTGGCGGCTTTGATTACGGTGACCCAAGCAGTGAAAGCTACAGGGAGCTTGTAATGAGATGGTTCCAGTATGCAACCTTCTGCCCTGTGTTAAGGCTCCACGGCTACCGTGCGCCGTATATCCCTGCTGATCCGGATGCAAAGGGTGGCGGGCAGTGCTACACAGGCGGCGAAAATGAGATTTGGAGCTACGGAGACCGGGCATTTGAGGTTTTCAAAAGTCATATTTTTCTGCGTGAAAGGTTAAAGCCGTACATTATGGAGCAAATGGATAAAGCGCACCAAAAGGGAACACCGCCAATGCGCCCATTGTTCTATGATTATCCCGATGATAAAGCTGCTTGGGATATTGACGACGAGTATATGCTTGGCTCTGATTTACTTGTTTGTCCTATTATGGAATTGGGACAAAGGGCAAGAGAGGTATATTTCCCAAAGGGGGAAATGTGGATAGACCCGTACACCTTTAAGGAATATACAGGCGGAGTTTCATTTACAATAGAAGCTCCTCTTGAAAGAATACCTGTTTTTGTAAGACAGAGCAGCGATTTTGATATGAGGGTATTTAAGGGCTGATTATGGAATATGCAGTAGTTATTGTGGCATCCATTCTTGCCGGTGTAGGTACAGGACTTGTTGGTCTTAGCGCCGCCACCGCAATGGTGCCTCTTATGATAGTTTTGTGCCCAACCTTTATGGGACAGCACGGTGTTTATATGGCAACGGCAATTGCCCTGGCAAGTGACGTTCTTGCCTCTGCCGCAACATCGGCAACCTATGCAAAAAATAAAAATATAGATTTAAGGCGCGGTGGGGTTTTCCTTGGCTGCATTATAGTGATGAGCATTGTTGGCTCCATTGTTGCGTACTTTACCCCCCCGATTATTCTTGGCGGGTATTCACTTATTATGTGTATTCTTATCGGACTCAGGTTTGTGGTTATGCCGGAGTCTAAGGAGAGGGTCAGAAAGTCCAAAAAGGCAGGCTTAACAGGCTGGGAGCTGGCGGTTTCTATCGGATTTGGTATTGGCGTTGGCTTCTGTACCGCGTTTTTCGGCTCAGGCGGAGGACTTATGATGCTGGTGGTGCTTACCTCCCTTATGTCCTTTGAAAGAAAGGTTGCGGTTGGTACGTCCACCTTCATTATGACCTTTACAGCTCTTATTGCCTCAATCAGCCACATAATAGTTGAGCCTGATATAATTTTTGAGTGCTGGGACTTTTTAATAGTATGCATTGTAACAACGACAATATTTGCCATTGTGAGCGCGCGCTTTGCAAATAAGGTAAGCGGAGAGGTTACCGGCTATGTAACAGGTGTTACCTTGTTCCTTTTGGGTATTATCTTAATTGTATTTAATAATGTTGATAAAATTGATGCAACATATTTTCTTGACTTCTTCACTGTTTTGACAGTGCTTGGAGCATATGTGGGAGCTTTGTCACTTATTCTCATAGTAGTAAGATATACAACAAAAATACCCGATTATGTTTTCAGAAAGCTGATACACGCAGTTGTATATACATCTATAATTCCTATGGCACTGCTAACGGACAAATGGGTGGTGACAATCCTTGTTGCCCTTGTGTTCTACGTAATTGCCGTGCTTGGCTTTATGATAATTGAGCGCTTCAGCTTTTACAAAACGCTTTTTGAGCATAAAACAAGGCATAAGGTAGCCTTTGATTTTGCGCTTATGTACGGAATAATGGTTATTATGCTCTTTGTATTCTGGGGCTTGATGGGAGACTCTTATAAATACATAGCAATTACATCCATTCTTGCCTGGGGCCCCGGGGATGCCTTGGCAACCTTTATAGGAATGAAATATGGCAAAAACAAGCTGAAAAACAGGCTGATAAGTGGGGAAAAGAGTGTGGAGGGTACAACAACAATGGCGCTTGTTTCCTTTGCCTGCACTCTTGTTGGCTTGCTTGTATTTTCAAGTATTCCTTGGTACACCTGCATAGGCTTGTCAATTATGGTGTCCCCCGTTGCTGCAGCGGCAGAGCTGTATACACCAAAGGGCTTTGATTCGGTAACCGTGCCGATAGCTGCGTGTCTTACCCTTTGCGTGTCAATATTTGTTTAATAAAACAACCAACGGTTGGGAAAGAATAACATTTCTCAACCGTTAATATATGGACATTTTATGAACTTTGTGGTTTAATATAATTACAAGATTAAGATTTTGCCGCAAGGCTCTGGGTAGGAGAAGAATGAAGAA
>SVRE01000050.1 GCA_015065005.1 Oscillospiraceae bacterium | reverse complement strand
AGTAGTGGTTTGGCGACCGCATTACTAAAATACAGGAGGATTAATTTTTATGGAAAAGAATGAAATAAGAAGCAACGCACACTCAAAATATAGGTGTCAGTATCATATAGTATTTGCACCGAAATTCAGGAGAAAAGAGATATACGGACAGATAAAGAAAGATATCGGTGAAATACTAAGGAAATTGTGCGAGCAAAAAGAGGTGGAAATAATCGAGGCAGAAGCGTGTTCAGACCACATACATATGCTGGTGAGTATCCCACCCCATATAAGTATAGCACAATTTATGGGATATCTCAAGGGGAAAAGTACATTGATGATATTCGACAGACATTCGAACTTGAAATATAAGTATGGATCAAGACATTTTTGGTGTAGAGGATATTATGTTGATACAGTAGGACGCAATAAAAAAGTAATTGCAGAATACATAAGGAACCAATTAGAAGAGGATTGTATGTTGGATCAGATAACACTCAAAGAATACATTGACCCGTTCACAGGTGGCAAGGAAAGTAAGGCATAAAAAAGACAACCGCTCGTGAGCGGTTGCCAGAGATTGTAATGCGGTGCTAAACCTTCAGTGCCTCTTGAGAGGTTAAGCCTGTAATAACCCCTTCTAGGGGTGTGCATACCACCAGTTGCACTGGTGGTTATGATTTCCGTGTACTGGCTCTCACTCAGCTCTAAATTGCTTGATAGTCAGATGCTCTCAAAAATGAGCTAAGCGAAGTTGGCAGGCGGACCGAGAAAAACAATTGAGTATTGTTTTTCAACGGGAGTTAACTAAAACAAGAAGCTTTGAAATCGAGTGTATCGAGATGCACAAAGCGACTATGTTTTAGGAAGTTGGTTCTTGTTAATCAGGTTGTCGCTGGTTCGAGCCTTTATGCCATAACAACTGGGCATCGCCCTGAGAACTAATAGCACATTTTAAGTGGCAAATGAATAAAGGAATTTGTTGCAATATTTTTCAGTTGACATATGTTCGCGTAAACGTAGCGGATTATCAATCAAAGGAAACTATTTTTACGATACATAAATGGCGAGACGCCCGTGCGCTTCTTAAACATTCGGCTGAAGTATAGGGCATCTTCAATGCCACATAATTTGGCAATTTCGGAAATACTGTAATTGGTATCAACTAATAAATATGAGCTTTTATTAATAATAAGCTTTGCGTAATATTCTTGAGGAGAAACACCTAAGTTTTTCTTAAAAAGCTTCATAAAGTAAAATTTACTTATTCCACAAAGGCTTGCCAGCTCATCGTTGGAGCGCCTTATATGGCACTCTGACCTCATAACTCGAAGAGCTTTGTGAAGCTTTGACAATTCATTATTTTTATTTTTCTCTTGACTGACAAACTTCATTATGCGGGCAATAATTGTTATTAGCGTGCCATCCAATGATAGCTCGGAAAATTCCTCCTCATCTTTAGAGCCACTCCAGAGACTGCTGCAGAAAAGCTCGAATTCAGGGAAATCTCCTATATGATATGAGCGCTCATTGAAAAAGGAAAGCATGTTTTCCACCTCACTGCCGGTAAAATGAACCCAATAATGTGTTGTAGGCTCTTTGCCTATATTGTACCTCTGTGGCTCATTAGGTCTATACAAGCAAATATCACCACTTGTAAGAATGCGTTCTTCTCCTTGCTCCTGTATAGTGATAGACCCGTGCTTAACATAAAAAAGCTGATAGTCAGCTCTGCCGTTTTGGCGGTAGAGGGGTATGTTTGATTGGTTCTCACAAAACCCAAAATCGTTAATATAGATAAATCTATCGGTTATAGTTTGCTTTCCACCGCTTAATTTTCCGGAATATAAATGCATATTAACTCCTTTCTTTTTATAAAAATTATACCATATAAAAACACTTTTGTCCATATTTTTGCCAAGAAATACTATTGTATTTACGGTTGCATAATGTTATAATCGAATTATAGGGTATATGTAAAAATTGTCAAGTTGCTATTTTATTAAATTACTCTTTACAAAATTACATAAAGGAGAAAAAGAAAAATGAAAAAGAAAATATTAGTGTTTCTTTCCCTAATGGCTCTTTTCGTATGCCTGTTTGCAGTATCGGTAAGCGCGGCAGATATCCCCGAATGGACAGAAATTACCGAGGTAGATGGCATGACAAATAAGCCTACCTTCGGCACTGACGGTACAACGGGCGCAACCTCAAGGGTGCTTATGTCCGACGGCGTTACCTATCCTGCTTACTACATTTGCGAGGACTCTGAATCCTTGGGCATTAGCTTTGATGATATTAACACTAAAGCGGGTAAGCAATACGAAGCGAAGAACGTGGTAAGAATAGAGTTGCCAAAGGGCATAACTACAGTTACCAATGCGCTAAGGACGTCAAACGGATACTCTGCGCTTATGACAGTTGTTATTCCTGAAGGAGTTAATGCTATCAACGCATATGCCTTTAAGGCAAATACAGCTCTTGTCTGCGACATCGTTATCCCTGAGGGCTGTACCGATATTGGTGTTCATGCATTTAATGGATCAGGTGTTACATCCGTTACTCTCCCATCTACCCTTGAAACCTTGGGCAAAGAGATATTTATGGATTGCTCGGCGCTTACATCGGTTTACAGTAAATCACATATTATCGGATTTAGAATGTTCTACCATTGTGATGAGTTAACCACCATCAAGCTTGAGAACATCGTTGAAATCGGAGGCGCAGCATTTAACAATTCAAAGCTTTCAAAGGTTTCAAGCCTTGAGCTTCCTGAGGGCTTAACCACAATAGGCGAATACGCTTTCCCAAGAATGTCAATTACATCGTTGGTAATACCGTCTGCCGTTACAACCATAGATCGATACGCGTTCCAAGACTGCGAGAGCCTTGAAAAGGTTGTTGTGCTCGGTCCAACCATTGGCACAAACATGTTCTACGGATGCTCTTCCTTGAGAACGCTTGTTCTTACGGAAAAGCTTGAAGAATTTGGTGATAGTGCTTTGGCATCCGTTCCGCAGGATTCCTTTACAACCTACTATACAGGCACCGATTACGATAGAATTAAGACACTTTGTTCAAACTCAACACGCTTATCACAGGCAAGCGCATATACATACGCTGACTACATAAGCGGAAATTATACATCAAAGAAGTTTATGCTTATTTATGACTGTAACATTTGTACAGTCGGATTTGACGGAAAGCATATAATGAGTGGTAATACAAAGGAACGGTTTAGTAGCTATCTTGAGAATATCACCTTTATAGACACCTGTACAAGAGTGGGGTGTGGAAATGAAACAGTTATTAAAACAATTCAACCACTCTTTACTTGTCTTGGCTACTCAGCATCTCAAAGCGGTGTTAGCGGAATTGTGCTTGGCTTTACGGTAAATATTGAGGCTATTACAGAGTACGAAAGCTTAACAGGCAAGACTATTTCCTACGGCGTTTTCGCAGTATCAGGGAAAAAGATTGGAAATAATGAAATTTTTGCAAACGATGGCACAGCGGCAGACGGTGTTATCAACGCAGAAATAAAGAACAACTTTAGCTACTTTGACCTAAAGATAGCTGGCTTTGCAGACACACAAAAGGACATAAAACTTGCTCTTGGCGGATATGTTGTAACAACAGACGGCGAAGCTACCGAATATTCCTATCTCCAATCCGGCACACCAAATGTTGGCGAAAAGTATTCATTCGTTTCATATAATGACATTATAACAAAATAACTAAATAGCAAAAAGCTGTGCAAGAGCCTTGCACAGCTTTTTGTTTTATATAAAAAGACTTGTTTTTTAATAATAGTTATGATAAAATATAATATATGAATGTTAAATGCAAAAATTTTGAAAAAAGTATTGGCAAAATAACAAGTATCGCATATTTCCAAACAGCTTTATGTTTTTGCGTACAATAAATATTTAAATTTGCCATTTGATAGTGAGGATTTCTGCCCTTTTTATGTCAAATGGATTTTGTAAAATTATATTAGAAGGAGAAAAATATGAAAAAGAAACTATTAATCGCACTATTTATGGCCGTTATGGCTTGCTTGCTTTCATTTTCAGTTTGCGCGGCAAACGAAGTAACCTTAGTTGGCGGCGAAAAGGCTGATTTGACAACTGTATTTAAGGTAAGCAACAATCAAGTAACCGGGTTTAACACCGGCTACGATAAGGAAGATGTAACAGATGTTATTTTCCCTGATGAAATTGAGGGATTAGAGGCAAACTTCCTCTTTAACAAGGCTACCAATCTTAAGACTGTTACTTTTGCAGCAACTGATACATTCTTTATCAGTGGAGATAACATATTTTCAGGCTGTTCAGCTGAAAAAATCACCTTTAACTCTGATTGCGTTGTAGAGCTTAGAAAGGGCAACTTCTCAAGCTGTAAAAGCCTTACAGAAATAACCTTCCCGAAATTTATAAAGCTTGCGGGAAGCGCTTTTAAGGATTGCTCTAATATGGTAGCTACAAACGAGCTTGTTTTTGCTGAGGGAATGACAGAAATAGGCGGTCACGCTTTTAATGGCTGTACATCACTTTCTGGCACAGTTTATTTCCCATCTACACTTGAAAAGATTCAGGAATATTCCTTCCAAAACACAGGCTTTGAGCATTTTGACCTTAGCAAGTGTGCGAATTTATCCGTAGCAGGTGGTGGCTATGGTGGTCCGTTTACCAATAACGATAAAATTACATCTATCGATTTGAGTGCTTGCGTTAAATTAACGTATTTAAAAAATAGTTTTCTTGCAGACTGCGACAACCTGACTGAGATAATTTTGCCGCCAAACTTGAAGGAGATTCAAAGCAAAGCACTTGCCCATTGCTATAAATTGCAATCTATTGTCCTTCCTGCAACTTTGGAAACTATAGCAGATGAAGCGTTCCATTCAGCAAGACATAAACAGGAAGTAAAAACATTTACAGTATATGTTCAAAGCAATGTTCAATTTGGAACGACATACTATCCTTTCCGTGATTCAGGTGCAAAGATTGAATTTGTTTTAATTGGCAACGGTGTTACATTAGAAAGCTTCAAGGCCGTAAATACTTATCCCGCTATCACAAGTGATACAACTGTTATAGTTGACTATGTAGGTGGTGAAAATCCCAGGACTTATGTTCCGGGTCAAGCGATAACAAGCCATACAATCATTACTAACTATTGTAGCTCACTTGCATTGACAGGCGCGCATCAGAGTGAAGACAATCCGTGCGTGATTAACTGTAGCGTTTGTGGCTTAACAGCAGCGAAGGAAAATCCACAGCATACAATTTCAATAGCGATTGATTATGAAGGTGGATATGACAAAGCAGGTGTTAAAGTTACCTCTTGTTCAAATCCAGACTGCGGTTATGAAGAATCATCAAGCGTAAATGCCCTCTTTATCTGCCTCGGTTACTCAGCGCCTGAAAATGGTGTCGGCGGAATGGTATTGGGCTTTATGGTAAATGACAAGGCTATTACAGAATACGAAAATGTAACAGGCAAAACCGTTTCCTACGGTGTTTTCGTGGTATCAAAGAACAAGCTTGGAGACAATGACATCTTAGGAAAAGACGGAAAAGCGGCTGACGGTGTTATAAAAGCTGAGATTAAAAAGCATCTGTTTACAGTATTTGAGATTAAAGTAATAGGCATTAAGAATGAGCAAAAGGACATAAAGCTTGCTCTCGGTGCATATGTTATAACAACATACAATGGAGCTGCCGAGTATACATACTTGCAGGCAGGCGCACCGAAAAATGGTGAAAAGTATTCGTTCGTTGCATATAGTGACATTATAACAAAATAACTAAATAGCAAAAAGCTGTGCAAGAGCCTTGCACAGCTTTTTGCTTTATATAAAATAGACTTGTTTTTTTATAATAATTGTGGTAAAATACAATAAATTGGTTAAATATGCAAATTGAAAAAGGTTTTTCCACAATCTTTATCAAGTGCTTTTTAATACAAAAATAATTTGAAAAGGAGATATTTATGAAAAAGAAAATTGCATTAATTGCTCTTATGCTTGTGCTGGCAACTGTTTTATCAGTGCTTTTCGTTTTTAGCGCTTCAGCTGCTGAAGAGGAAATCGTTGTTAAATACGCCTGGTTTGATGGTAGCACAAGAAAAGCAATTACACCTAACGAGGATGGTTCTTATACCTTAAGAACAGAAAAGCTATCTAACAACGGAACTGTAAAGCTTGCTGACGGAACAGTTGTTGACAAGGTTTTCTATGGCTGGTTTACCGAGGACGGTACATTATATGAGCCGGGCACAACAGTTACCTTTACCGAAAGCACAAATCTTTATGAGGCTTATGGTATTGAGGTTGACAATGAGGCGGACTTACAGGCTGTAAAGACAAATATGTATATAAGAATCGGTGCTGATTTTACATCTCAGTATGACTTATATTCAAGTTGGGGAACAACAGTTTGTGACTTGAACGGTCACACTCTTACAATCACGCATAACAGTCAAGCTATTTTTAACGCTCGTGGAGCTTGTGTCGTAATTGGTAAGGGTAAAATTGTTCACGCCCCTGCAACTCTTAATACAAATGACGCTCAAGCATCAGGTATTGCATATCAGCATCACGGATATGGTGACAGAGGAAACCCGCAGCTTTGCTGGATTGGTAAGGATGTTGAATTTATAACACCATATAACTTTATTCGTATTATAAATAACCCTAACCATGAAGATATGCCAAATGCTGAAATTTACGGTAAGGTTACAGCGAAGAACTTTATAAGAGCAGGTGTTCTTACAAATTCAACTATTAATTTCCATCCAAGTGCTGATGTTACCTTGAACGGTACTAAGTTCTTCGATTGCACAAGTGAAACAGGCGCATCAGTATATATGAATCTATCACTTGATGGAAAAATTAAATTTACAAATACAAGCGCTATGCTGTTTAGCGACTTTTTAATGACAAACAGGTTTGTTATTTCACAGGTAACAGGTGGCTCATACACAATTTCAAGTGCCGATGCCGAGCGTCTTGCTATGTTTTTGCCTGAAACACTTATGCTAAAGGGAACAGATAATGGAGACAGCACAACAACCTATAATGTTGTAGAAGCAGACTGTGTTCATAACTGGGTATTTGATGAAAACGCATCAATCTCTGCTACACCGGGTCAAACGGGTACAGACGTATTTAACTGCTCAAAGTGCGGACAGGGTAAGCAGACAATAACCGCTTATTCACCTAAAGATGTGGAAATTAGCGTAATTGTAAGAACTGAGGACGGAGATAAAGCATATACAGTATTAGCCGGTGACGTGTTTGATTTACAGTTTAGTGGCTATGGCGTAAATGCAATTTGCTGTATTATGGGCTTAAAGGATACAGAAAGCTTTACAGCTTCACAAATTGTAGCCTTTGATATTCCTGCGGGAATTGAAGAGTTTACAGGCTTTGCGAATGAAACAGTTGAGCAAATTAATGTATGTGACGGCGCTGATGTTATGATTTCCGTGCTTTCTCAAATGAAGGCGTTGAAGACCGTTAATATCGGTGCGGCAACAGTTGAATTCCGCAAGGTTACAACAAGCTCTATTGAAACAATTTCATCAAATGTATCGGGTGCAAGCATTAATTTTGTATCAAACTGCTTTGACGGTGTTGCTTCAATTAAAGAATTAAATCTTTCTTCAGGAAGTACATATAGATTTGAGTCTAACTGCTTCCGTAACACAAAGCTTCAAAAGGTAATTTTACCTGATGACAGTAGCATTAACTTTGCAGGTGATGCTGCATTCTATGGCTGTCCTGAGCTTACATATGTATACTTTGGCAAGAATTGTATTTCTGACAAAAAGATTGTAAGAAAGCCATTTGACTGCTGTTATTCTCTTAAAACAGTTGTTCTTATGGACATTGTGTATATCGACCAGTACGTATTCTGCTGTAACGGCAATGCAAACTCAAACGGAAGCCACAAAGAGGGCAAGGGCTTGAACACAGGCGCGCTTAACGTTTATAGCCACAGTGATACATTAAGCATAAATGCAAACACATTTGTTAACAGAACAGTATTAGGTGTAAACCTTTATACTCTTGCAAATGTTACATCATTGTCTAATTGCGCGTATACAATTTATGCTGGCTTGCCACACGCATATGGTATGGAAACTGTTGAGGAATCAACCTGTGTAACAAACGGTAAGGCTACCTACGTAACAAGCTGCCCATGTGGCGTTGACTACCGTGAGAATGCTTACACAACATACTCAACACTTGATGCAACAATTAACAATGTAGCAAATGAGCCGTTTGGCAAAACAGAGGTTGAGCTTCCGTTGTCAGGTGAGCATACAGATAGTGATATTGTAAACAATATAGTATATGCAAATGGCTATTTGAATCTTGGTACAAAGTCATATAAGTGCTTATATTGTGATGAAACAATTAAAACAGAGGAAACACCTTCTGCCGATGCGCTCTTTACCTGCCTTGGCTATTCAGCACCTGAAAACGGCGCATGCGGAATAGTATTGGGCTTTATGGTAAATGAAAAGGCTGTTACAGAATACGAAAGCACAACAGGCAAAGCTGTAAAATACGGCGTTTTCGCGGCATCAAAGAATAAGCTTGAGGACAAATACATCTTCGGTGAAGACGGAAAAGCGGCTGACGGTGTTATAAAAGCTGAGATTAAAAAGCATCTGTTTACAGTATTTGAGATTAAAGTAATAGGCATTAAGAATGAGCAAAAGGATGTAAAGCTTGCTCTCGGTGCATATGTTATAACAACATACAATGGAGCTGCCGAGTATACATACTTGCAGGCAAGCACACCAAGCGATGGTGAAAAGTATTGCTTTATTTCTTATAATGAAGCTATAGCTAATTCAAAGACAAATTAAAATATCAATTTAAAGGTCCTCTTGGCAAGGCAACCCCTTGCCAAGAGGACTTTTTTGAGCTGTGCCGCACTTGATATTTATTCTTTAGTATGTTATACTAAGCTTAATGAAATTTTCCGCAAAGGAGAAGCAAATGGAAAAATCGTTAATGGAGTGTCTGAATGGACAACATGGAAGTTATATTTTGCCGTTTTTATGGCTACACGGTGAGCCAAAGGAACGGATAAAAGAGGAAATATTGGCAATAAAGAAAAGCGGAATTTTGGAGTTTTGCGCAGAGAGCCGTGTGCACGAGGGCTTTTGCCACGATAGCTGGTGGGATGACTTTGCATTTATTTTGAAAACCGCAAAGGAAGAGGGTATGCGCGTATGGCTGCTTGATGACCGTAGCTTCCCAACAGGATATGCCAACGGTTATTTTGAAAAGAGTGAGCATGCGCATTTACGCAAAAGGCTAATACGTGAAAGGCAGACCGAGGTGCTTGGCCCTATGAAGAGTGCCAAGATTTGGGTGCAGGGCTGGCTTGAAAATAAAGAGGAGAAGATTATCAGCGTAATAGCTTACCGTTACCGGGGACAAGAGGAGCGCTTGGATTATGAAAGTGCTGTCGATTTGACAAGTAATATAAAAGACGGTATGGTTTGCTGGGATGTGCCAAAGGGAGAATGGCGAGTTTGCGTTACTATTCTGTGTGGTATGCAGGACCAGTATGATAAGCGTATGGAGTATTATATTGATATGCTTAATCCCGAATCCTGCCGCGCAATGCTTGAGGCTGTGTATGAGCCACACTATGAGCATTTTAAGGAGTATTTTGGGAACACCTTTGCAGGCTTTTTCTCTGATGAGCCGGGATTTCTTAATAAGCTTTATACATACCAAAACACATTAGGAATTATGAACGAAAGATACCCCTGGAGAGATGATTTGCCTTTACTAATAGCAAATAGTGCAGGGATGAGTGAAAACGAGGTGCGCCTTGCCATACCGAGTCTTTGGGAGGATATGGGAGAAATTAACTCGGCAATCCGTACTCACTATATGGAGGTCGTTACTAAGCTGTACAGAGAGAATTTCAGCTATATGCTTGGAGATTGGTGCCGCGCACACGGAGTTATGTATATCGGCCACGTAATTGAGGACGGCGGCGCGCATATGAGGCTGGGCTACGGCAGCGGACATTACTTCCGTGCTCTTGACGGGCAGGATATGGCAGGCATTGACGTTGTGCTTATACAGGATATTCCCGGCATTGCCGATTTCATACATCGCGCACCCGTGGCAGACGGTGGAGCTATTGACCCTGCCTTCTTCCGCTACACTATGCCTAAGCTTGCAGCAAGCCATTCACACATTCAGCCGCTAAAAAAGGGTAGAGCAATGTGTGAAATCTTTGGTGCATTCGGCTGGGCAGAGGGCTTGCCCTATATGAAGGGCCTTGCGGATATTATGCTTGCAAGCGGTATTAACCATTTTGTTCCGCATGCTTTTTCACCAAAGGAGGAGGACAAGGACTGTCCACCACATTTCTATAACGGCGGTAAAAATATTCAATACCCATTATTCAAAAATCTGATGGAATATATGGGACGCTCTTCCCATATGATAAGCGGCGGAAAGCATAAAGCAGACGTTGCTGTATTTTATAACGCAGAGGGAGAATGGACAGGGGGCAAAAATCAAGCCTTCCAAACCATCTGCCGTGAATTGACTACAAATTTGATTGATTTTGATATTGTCCCCATTGACGTGCTGCAAAATGCAGAGGTAAGGGACAAGCGTTTGCTGATAAACGGTGAGGACTTTGGCGCACTAATTGTATCAGAAAGTGAAATTATGCCCCTTGACCGTCTTGAGTGCTTTAATAATCTTGCCAAAAAAGGCTTGCCTGTCATCTTTACAGAGTCATTACCGCTGTGCTGTGCTGAGGGTAAGGATATAAGGGGCTTGATTGGCTCTTTAAAGGTAGTATCTACAAGCAAGCTTGCGGAGCAATTACGCAAGGACGGCCTTTGCCACGTAAGCGGAGAGGGCGAGGGACTTTCACATTTGCGCTTTTACCATATTACACGGGATAACAAGGATATTTACCTGTTTTCAAACGAGGCTATACGCGAAAATGTAAACGCATATATCACCCTGCCGCAAAAGGGAGAGTGCATAGCTTATGACCCTTGGGAAAACCGTTGTTATGTAACGTCAACAAAGGAAAAGGGCTTGGTGCTTCACATAGAAAAGGGCAATATGATGTTTTTCATATTCGGGGATGAAATACCCAAGGCACTGCCACCCCTTTGCCACGAAACGCAAAGACGCAGCTTATCTCTCGACTTTGATATTTTTGTAAGAGATGAAAATGAAAAGGAATTCAGCCTGTTGGCTGAAAAATCACCCTTGGCTGACATTTTTGCATATGACGGGATGTCACGCTTTAGCGGAGAGGTGCTTTACAAAGCGGCATTTACCGCATATGACGGATACACAGTGCTTGACCTTGGTGAGGTTGGAGAAACGGCTGAGGTGTGGTTGAATGGCGAATATGTAGGGGCAAGAATCAATGCACCCTATAAATTTGATTTGTCAAAGGTAATGCGCCCGGGGGAGAATGAGCTGAAAATCATAGTCAAAAGCAATTTGGCTTACCGCCGCAGGGACGGCTTTTCCTGCTTTGTACAAATACCTCCAATCGGAATTGTGGGAGAAATCAGTCTTTGTAAGCACGAGCCTATATAATATTCATTTATTTAGTCAAGCAACCGCTGGTTGCTTGACTTTGCTTTTATGATGTGTTAAAATCCAAGTGAGGTGATAATATGAAATATCAATTAAATACAAAAATGACAGAGGATGACTACTATAGGTTTAATTTATTTGTAAACCTTAAGTCCTATTACGGTAAAAAGCAACTAATCAGGTCGCTTACGATGGTTGGCGTGATTTTCTTAATTTGTTCGGCAATCGTGCTTATTACGGGTGGGTTTAACCAAGAAACGCTAATAAGAATTGTACCGTTGGTTATTGTAATTGTACTGTGGCTTGCATTTTCTCCATTGCTGTTGAGGGGTATGCTGAAAGCACGTATAAAGAATATGAGAAAGACGGGAAGGCTTAACTACTCACCCATCGCTCTAATGGAGTTTTATGATGATTATTTTGTGGAAACGACAGCGCAAAATAAGGTGGAAAACAAGTATTCAGCGGTTGACAGAATAAGCATTTTAAGGAGTGAAGGTATCATATATATTCATATGGGTGCCTTGATAGCGCACATTATACCCTTTTCAACCTTTGAAAGCAGAGAGCAGTTTGACGAATTTGCGGATTTTATCCAAACAAAGAGCAACAATGTCGATTTTTATTAAGCCTTAGGTGAAAAAGCGAGTGTACATTTGAAAAAAACCAAAAGATAAGGTGACAAAAAGGCGAATTTTTGTTAAACAAGGCACGTAAATGGTTGAAAAATCCATTTTGCGGTGATATAATGAAGTTGCAAAACAAGCAAAGGAGGATTTATATGGCATATTGTAGATTTTGCGGAAATAAGCTTGCAGACGACTCAGTATTTTGTTCCGCCTGCGGCACAAAGGTAGCACAGGAAGTAAAGAAAGAAGAAAGCGAAGTTCGCACTGAGCAATTTGGGGGACAGTATAGCTACGGTTATTCAAGCGCACCTGTAGAGCAAAAGCCTGCAGGAGTGTATGGATTAAGCAAAGCTATTGCCGGCGCTGTTTGTGCATTCATTTCATTTGTTTTTGCTATGTCGGCGGAGGTAATGTGGATAGCTGCAGATGACTACGGTTATGGTGATTTGAACTACGGTCAAGGATTTGCAGGGGCAACGGTTGCTCTTTCTGTTATAGCAATGGCTATTGGCGTTGTTGGTATTGTGTTTAGCGCTAAGTCAATTAACAATTACAAATACGCAAAAAGCACTTGGGGAACAAAGCCTATTGCAACATTCGTTCTCGGAATTGTAGGTCTTGTGTACTCCATAATCAGTGTGTTTGTTGCATTTTGTATGATGTTTTCCGGCGCTGTTTATATGTAATTAAAAATCCTATGCTTCGGCATAGGATTTTTTCTGATAATATTGAAATCGCCAATATAACGTGGTAAAATACTAAAAAGGAGAGATATTATGGAAACACAATATTATAAGGTAACTAAGATAGAAGGCGAGTATGCCTACATTAAAAATATCGACACAGGGGATGAGATTTTTATTGCAATGGCACTTTTGCCACCCGATGTTGATGTTGGAACAAAGCTAAAATATGAAATGTTAGAATATGAGGTAATTGAGGAATGAAAAAGGTTGCAGTATTTATGCTGTTCGGGCAATCCAATGCCACAGGACACGCTATGCCAATGGACGAAAAGGACATTATAAGAGAGCCGCTTAAAAATGTTTTCGGCTTGAACAGAGAGCCAAACCAGTCTTTTGACACAGAAAAGCTAAAGTTTACAGGTTATACAAGCTACGGTATGAATTTGGCGGAAAACCAGGACAACACATATTCTGTTGCAAATTGCTTGGCAAAAAGGTGGCAGGCGGATATTAACAGCGGGGTAGAACTCCCCGACCTTTACATCATTCATATTTCCATAGGCTCACAGGGCGTTTACGGAATGTGGAGCCCACACAGACCGAAAAAGTTAATTCCGGGTAAGCTTGGGGATTGTGATATTTCAATGTACCCACTTGCCCTTCACGTGCTTGGACTTACCAAGAAGTATTTTGAGGAAAATGAGCTTGAGCCTGATTTTGTTGGCATACATTGGCGCGGCGGTGAGCAGGAAACCTGGCAGCACACATCACAGCTTGAGGGTCGTTTAAAGGCTGACTACATAACCTTGTTTAACGGCTTTCGTGAGGCAATAGGAGCCGAAGCTCCAATAGTTTTGCACCGTATGCCATTTGTACAGGTGATGAAAAATGCGGACCCAAGCGGCAAATGCCTTGACAGTATGAACTACATAAACAATTTGTTTTATGAGCTGGCAGATGAAATGCCAAAAACAAGCGTATTTGACGTAAGAGAGTGCCCGTTCTATGATGAAAACACCTGGGACTGCAACATATTCCGCTGGGATTTAATCCACTACCAGGGCAGAACCAACGACTGGGTAGCAGGTGAGATTTTAGAGGAGTATAAAAGCAGATAACGCTTAAAAGCAACTACAGGTTGACGGCTGTAAACGGTAGTTTGTTGAAAAAACCACGCTTTTGTGATACGATAAGGCTACTACAAAAGGAGAAAAAGCAAATGAAAAAGCTAATATCGCTAATACTATGCGTACTAACAGTCTTTATGCTCGTTGGATGCGGCAATGAGGAGCCACAACAGGAAACATACTTAAAATTCGGAAAGAAATATATTTATGAGTATGAAGAAAATGATGAACATGATGAATATTACGAAAAAAACACATTAATATTTAACCAAGACAAAACAGGAAAGCTTGATGGCTATGAAAAGCGTGAGGATTTGGAGTATGACGGCAGATACAGCTATGTAAAATCTTACACCATAGAGTTTAAATGGAGATGGGCTGACACTGACAAAAGCGCTGTTTATATTTTTGAAACAGAGCGTATTTATCACGATGATGATACTGAGGGAAAGCACGCAAGCATTTCCAATCTTCCATTTATTATAGGTGAGGACTTAGTGTCATTAACAGGCGGGCACACATACATTCTTGAAGGCTCTGATATATTTGGAGTGGAAAACGAGCTTAATCAAAGGGAAAAGTAAGAATTGATTAGAAAAGAGAAAAATGTGGTGCCGATGACGTCACCTCTACGAGAACACGTGGCACAGAACACGGTTGGCAAAATGAAAAGCACCCCACAATGCTTTAGGAACTGTGAGGTGATATTTATAAACTAAGTCTGTAAGCCGGCGACAAGGCAAAAACAATTGGGTATTGTTTTTGGTGAAGGAGCTTGCCAAAGCAAGGAGAGTGTCGAGGCGAGTGTATCGAGGAGAAGGCAATCGACTATGCTTTCAGCGCGTGGCACAGAACACGGCTGAATAAAATGAAAAGCACCCCACAATGCTTTAGGCACTGTGGGATGATATTTATAAACTAAGTCTGTAAGCTGGCGACAAGGCAAA
>SVRE01000049.1 GCA_015065005.1 Oscillospiraceae bacterium | reverse complement strand
AGGCGCTTTGCCTTCACGTTGCCCACACCTGTAACCTTAACTGCTCCTATTGCTTTGCATCCCAAGGCAAATATCACGGCGAAAGGGCGGTTATGTCCTTAGAGGTTGGCAAGCGCGCCCTTGATTTTTTGGTTGAAAACTCCGGCTCTCGCCACAACCTGGAGGTTGACTTCTTTGGCGGCGAGCCACTTATGAACTTCCAAATGATTAAGGATTTGGTTGCTTACGCACGTGAAATTGAGAAAAAGCACAACAAGAATTTCCGCTTCACCTTAACCACAAACGGAATTCTGATTGATGATGATGTTATTGACTTTGCCAACCGTGAGATGAGCAACGTTGTTCTCTCCCTTGACGGGCGCAAGGAAATTCACGACAGATATAGAGTTGACTATGCAGGTAACGGAAGCTGGGAAAAAATAGTACCTAAGTTCCAAAGGCTGGTTGACGCACGCGGTGGCAAAAACTATTATATGCGCGGCACATTCACCCACGCAAATCCCGATTTCTTAGAGGATATCAAGGTTATGCTTGACCTTGGCTTTAACGAGCTTAGTATGGAGCCTGTTGTTTGTGCCAAGGGAGATAAGGAAGAGCTGACCGAGGAGGATTTCCCGATTATCTGCAAGCAATATGAGGATTTGGCGAAGCTGATGCTTAAAAAGCATGAGGAAAAGAAGGACTTTACCTTCTACCACTATATGATTGACTTAAAGGGTGGACCCTGTATCTATAAAAGGATATCCGGCTGCGGTTCGGGAACTGAATATATGGCGGTGACCCCTTGGGGAGATTTGTACCCATGCCACCAGTTTGTTGGTGAGGAAAAATATAAGCTTGGCGATATTTATAACGGTGTTACCAACAAGGAGGCACAAAACGAATTTGCATCCTGCAACGTATATGCGCGTCCTGACTGTAAGGATTGCTGGGCCAAGCTATACTGCTCAGGCGGATGTGCAGCAAACGCATATCACGCAACAGGCAGTGTGCGCGGTGTTTACGAATACGGCTGCCGACTTTTCAGGAAAAGAATGGAATGTGCCATTATGGTTGCCGTTGCCAAAGCGCTTGAGGAATAACAATCTTTAAAGGACAGTGGTATTACCCACCATAAGGAAATGAATACACCTATTTGTGATTTTATAAAGCAATATGCTAAAAGGGATATTTTGCGCCTACATATGCCCGGGCATAAAGGAAAAAATCAGCTTGGCTTTGAGGAGCTTGACATAACAGAGTTTAACGGTGCTGACAGCCTTTACCACGCAAGCGGTATCATAAAGAAAAGTGAGGACAATGTCACCGCCCTTTTTGAAAGCGGCAAAACCCTTTATTCAACCGAGGGCTCATCCCACTGCATCCGCACTATGCTACATCTTGCAAAGCAATATACAGGCAAAAACTATGTTTTGGCGGGCAGAAATGCCCACAGCTCCTTTATCTCCGCCTGCGCATTGAACGATATTGATGTAGAGTGGCTTTACCCGGAGGAAAATGAAAGCTATCTTTCTTGCACAATAAGCCCCGAAAAATTAAAAAAAGCCCTGACACGTGTAGATAAAACGCCGATTTGCGTATATATCACCAGCCCCGATTATCTTGGCAACATGTGTGATATCAAGGCTTTGGCAAAAACTTGTCGGGATTTTGGCACAATGCTTGTTGTAGATAACGCCCACGGGGCGTACTTAAAATTTCTCGACAATGATATGCACCCTATTTCCTTGGGTGCGACAATGTGCTGTGACTCAGCCCACAAAACCTTGCCAGTTTTAACAGGCGGTGCTTATTTACACATTTCCAAGGGTGCGCCTTCATTTTTCAAGGAAAATGCAAAGGATGTCATGGCGCTTTTCGGTTCGACAAGCCCATCATATTTAACCCTGCAATCCCTTGATATGGCAAACAAATATATTGCAAACGGATACAAAGAGAAGCTGAATGAGTTTGTTACCCATTTACATAACGCATTTTCCGATTTTGAATTTTGCACCTTACATTTTGCGCACACATTGTGTGAGCCAATGAAAATTGTGCTGAAAACCAAGAAAATCGGATACAGGGGCGGGGATTTTGCAAAAATTCTTGAAGAAAAGGGTGTTATGTGCGAGTTCTGTGATGACGATTTTGCAGTGCTTATGCCATCAGTTGAAAACGGTATTTACGAAATTGAAAAATTGAAAGGCATCCTTCTGTCCATTCCGCCGAAGCCACCTATTTCAGAAGAAAAAGCTTGCTTTACTCCGCCAAGCAAAAAAATGTCAATACGTGAAGCAGTTTTCGCCCCCAAGGAGATGATAAAAATCAACAATGCTCTAGGAAGAATTCTTGCTACATCAAGTGTTTCCTGCCCTCCTGCCGTGTCCCTAATTGTGTGCGGTGAGGAGTTTAACCAAAGCACAATCGAGCTTTGCAAAAAATATGGCTTTGACTCCTTTTGGGTTGTTAAGAAATAGCTTTTAAATAAACAGCCCCCTTGGGTTTCCCAAGGGGGCTGTTTTTGCCGTTTAAGTTGACTTTTTAATGCTTTATGATATTATATTCAAAATCAACTTGGTTGAATAAGCAACACATATAAGTCATTTACGTTTGTGCCTGTTGAGCCTGTGAAAACCAAGCCATTTGATTTTTCAAGGGCATTATAAGAATCGTTATTTTTCAGATACTCCTCGGGGGATTTCCCGCTTTTTTCGATAAATTCCCAGGTTTTTCCGTCCACATAGCCGCCTGCTGCATCTGTAGGTCCGTCTGTGCCGTCACTGCCTACGCAAAAAACCGCCATATTGTTACGCCCTTTGATTTTCTCGGCACAACGCAATGCAAGCTCCTGATTTCTGCCACCCTTACCGCTGCCCATTACCTTAACGGTTATTTCTCCACCGAAAATATAAGCGCGCGGCTCAGATGCCTGTTCCAATGCTATCTCTCCTATCCTCTGCGTAAGCTCCTCTGCATCGCAGACAACTGCGCTATCCATCACAGTAGCCGTGTAGCCAAGGCTTTGTGCCACAGCCCTTGCACTTTTACAAAGATAGCTGACACTTCCCGAAACAATATGGGTAGCATTTGTTATTTCCTTTGGAGTTTCTCTTTTTATTAAGCTTAATACATCTTTGTCAACTGAAATATTGTACTTTTCAAGGATTTCAAGACAGTTTTCAACCGTTGTGGCATCAGCGCATGCAGGGCCTGAGGCAATAGTAGACAAATCATCCCCTACCACATCAGACAAAACAACCGCAAAAACACGTGCAGGATATACCGCCTTTGCAAAGCTGCCGCCCTTTACGTTTGAAATGTGCTTTCTTATAGTGTTAATTTCATTTATGTTAGCACCGCATTTAAGCATAGCGGTTGTAAGCTCCTGCATTTTTTCCAAAGGACAGTCAACGCTTTCAAAAAGTGCAGAGCCACCGCCCGAGACCAAAAACAGCACCGTGTCATTTCCATCAAGTGATGACGTTAACTCAAGGGCTCTTTTTGTTGCGCAAATACCGTTAAAATCAACCACAGGGTGCCCTGCTTCATAAATTTCAATACTGCCAAGGTATGCAACGGGCGCACAGCCCTGCCCTTGATATAGCAAAGTGCTTTCCTTGCCATTTGCTTTGCAGTTCCGCATTTCACATCCTGTATTTTGAGTTTTATACTCCTTTGGCACGTGGTCATATTTGGTAATCACAATGCCGCTATGTATTCTGTCCTTCAAAATATCATAGGCGGTTTTTGCCATTTCCCAGCCTGCCTTGCCAATGGCAACAAGGACCGTTTTACCATTGTTTACGGATTGATTATTTTGATTCAAAAGTTGTTCAATCGCCTTTTCAACCGCCGCATTTGGCATATTTTCCTTTATTGCGGTTTTATATATAGCCTCTGCGTGCTGTCTCAGTAAAGCTTGCATATCATCACCTCTGTTATATTGTACCACACTTTTGCTCATATAGCAACAAAAAAGTACCCAGACAAATGGGTACTTTTCAGCTATGTAATTATTTAATGATTTCGCCGTAAACAAGACCGAATGCAGCAGAAGCATTGGACTCATCAGTATCGATGTGCATAGCAGCGCTGAAGTTTGGATTTACTCTTACTACAACGTCATCGAAAATTGTTGTTCTGTCAGATACAACCTTAACCTTTACGATTTCCTTATCGCTAACGCCTGCAGCCTCAGCCTCAGCAGGGGTAAAGTGGATATGTCTTTTTGCTACGATAACGCCGTTTGCGATTTCAACCTCACCGCAAGGGCCAACAAGCTTGCATCCGGGTGTGCCTGCAATATCACCGCTTTCCTTAACAGGTGCGGAAATACCGAGTGTACGTGCGTCTGTAAAAGAAACCTCAACCTGAGATGCAGGTCTTACAGGACCAAGAATACCAACCCTTTCAATAGCCTTCTTAGGGCCTACTACTGTAACTCTTTCCTCGCACGCGTACTGACCGGGCTGGCTCAAATCCTTCTTTACAGTAAGCTCATAGCCCTTACCGAAAAGAACATCCAAATCCGCCCTTGAAAGATGCACGTGACGTGCACTTGTTTCAACTAAAACCTTATTGCTCATATTTATTATCTCCTTTAGTTATATTTTTCTTATATATATTAGCACATTTTTTTCATATTGTAAAGAAATAACAGAATTTTTTTGTAGAAAAAGCAAAAAATATTTGTATGAAGGCTTTTGTTTCTAAAATAACAAAGGGTTATGCCAAGGATGATCTTCGTTTACACTCCTCCAGTGCCACCTTTTACATTGTTGTAAGCGCCCTGCCCCTTGTTGCAATTTTAATTTATGCCCTTTCCTGTCTTTCGCCCTCTCTTATAACGGAGCTTGAAAATTTGCTTTTCAGCATTTTGCCAAAGGAATTTCACACCGATCTTAACGGTATTATTCTGAACATTAAGGAAAGGCAAGGCGCATCGCTTGTCCCCTTTTCCCTTATCACTGCTGTGTGGGGCTCAACCAAGGGTGTGGGTGGGCTTTGCCAGGGGATTGAGCAGATATTTTCAAGTGTCTCCCATAGCAATTTTATACCACGAACAATAAAGGCGATTTGGCGCACCCTTTTGTTTTATCTGATCATAATCGGCTCTCTTTTTCTCTTTTCTCTGGGAAAGCTCATTTATATTAAAGGTGAGCTTTTTGATATTCTCCTTAAACTTCGCATAGCTTTATTTGCAATTATACTCACCCTTGTATTTTCCCTGTTATACGCAAGACTGTCGGGTATAAGCATTAAAAAGCATTTTTTGGGCGGTGCCTTTGCCGCCCTTGGCTGGATGCTTTTTACCTATTTCTACTCAATCTACGTAGGCTACGCGCTGAATTCCCACAGTGTTTATGCGGAAATGGGAACCATTATATTTTTTATGCTTTGGTGCTATTTTTGCGTAAATATAATTTTAATTGGTGCAGAAATAAACAAGATAAAAAATCGGAGCTGACCGCTCCGATTTTTCTTTATAAAATTTGGTCTAATTTGCAAACATCCTCAGGGGTTTCGCGCCTGATTGCTACTCTTTCATTTTCGCCAAGAAGGAGAACCAACGGACGTGGCACCCTGTTATAGTTAGATGCCATTGAGTAGTTATAAGCGCCTGTTACAAGCACTGCTATGTTATCTCCCCTTTGAACAGGCGGGATTTTCACATTTTCCTGTATCAAGTCTCCGCTTTCACAAAGTCTGCCTGCTATTGTACACTCATAATTTGGCGTATCTTCCATTTTGTTGGCGCACAAAACAGTGTACTGCGAGCCGTAAAGGGCATATCTTGGATTATCTGACATACCGCCGTCAATTGCAACATAATTCTTGTAGCCTGTAATTTCCTTTACGCTACCAACGGTATAAATTGTCATACCGCTGTCTGCCACCATGCTTCTGCCGGGCTCCATTAATATTTTTGGCTTATGTAGGCTGTTTTCCTCACAGTAAGAGTTAATATGCTCCGCTATGCGTCTTATATTGTCTGTGTAATCAATTTTCGGGTCACTGTCCACATATCTTACACCGAAGCCGCCGCCCAGGTTAAGATACTCAGCCTCAAAGCCCGTTTCACCCTTTACTTCATCAATGAATTTAACCATTATATCGGCAGCATCACAAAACGGCTCAATTTCAAAAATCTGAGAGCCAATATGGCAGTGGAAGCCACGTAAATCAATATTTTCAAGGCCAATTGCCGCCTTTGTTATCTCCATAGCCTGACCTGTTTCAATGGCAGTGCCGAACTTACTGTCAACCTTACCTGTAGAAATAGCTGCGTGGGTATGTGGGTCAATTCCAGGGGTAAGCCTTAAAAGTATTTTTTGCTTAACACCCTTTTCCTTAGCTATTCTGTTAATGGCATAAAGCTCATCATATGTATCAACATTGAAAAAACCAATTTTATTTTCAATTGCAAATTCAATATCGCTGTCAGTTTTGCAGTTACCGTGGAAAAACGCCCTTTCAAGCGGAAAGCCTGCCTTAATTGCGGTATAAAGCTCACCTATTGAAACGATATCGGTGTTAATGCCCTCTTCCTTTGCAATCTGATAAATACCGACAAAGGAAAGCGCCTTTGATGCGTAAAGCGGCACAGAGTCAGCACCGAAATATTTTTCCATAGCACTTTTGTAGGTACGCATTGTGTTTCTTATTTTATTTTCGTCAAGAAGCATTAAGGGTGTGCCGTACCTCCTTGCCAGCTCCACAGTATCATAGCCTGCAAAGCAAAGGTTGCCGTTCTTAACGCTTAAATTATCGTGCAATAATTCTCTTTCGTTACAAACCATATCTCACCATACGGGAAAGGCAAAAAACAGACACTCCCCCGCCTTTTTCAGTTTAATTAAACAAAAACTGACCAAGAGGTCAGTTTTTGAACATATCTCTCATTGTGTAAAGTCCTGCCTTTTGTGTAGCCAGGAAGCGTGCCGCCTTAACCGCCCCGTCAGCAAACAAGGAACGGTCATATGCGTTGTGGCGAAGGACAAGCTGCTGAGACTCGGTTGTTATATAAACCTCATGCTCACCAACTATATTAGCCATTCTTAAGGCGTGGATGCCAATTTCATTTGGCTTTCTCTTCGCCTCCCCACCTCTGCCATAAACATACTCGGCCTCGGGACGCACCTCTTTAATAGAGTTGGCAAGCATAACCGCAGTGCCGCTTGGCGCATCCACCTTTCTGTTATGGTGAGCCTCCACAATTTCAATATCCGCATCCGGAAATGCTGCCGCTGCTTTTTTTGCAAAATCGCAAAGAAGCGCAATTCCAAAGGACATATTGTAGGCTAAAAATACAGGTATTTTATTAGCGGCTATTGACACCGCATTTTTTTCATCATCATTAAGCGCAGTTGTAGCGACAATAACAGGCACGTTTTCCTTAACTGCATATTCAAGCACACCCTTGACAAGAGTATGGAAGGAAAAGTCGATAATAATATCAGGCTTACCCTCTACCTTATCAAAGCTATCATAGCACTTAAAGCTCTCGTTTCCATTTGCCATATGGTCAACACCGCAAAAAAGCTCCATGTCATCGCATTTTTTTAGTGCATCCATAACGTGGCCGCCCATTTTACCGCAAGCGCCGTGGACTAAAACCTTAATCATACGTTTATACCCTGCTCTCTCATAAGGCCAAGCATTTTTTCGTATTTATCCTGGCTCATAGGAGTAAGGGGTAAACGGAGTGTGTTTACACCGTAGCCCATTTTAGCTGTTGCCGCCTTAACGGGAATCGGGTTAACCTCGGAAAACAGGCTATCAATAACCGCGTGCAAATTGTACTGAATCTGCGCCGCACCGTGATAATCGCCCTCCAGGCACTTCTTTGTCATTTCAACTGTCTTAGCAGGCAAAATGTTGGAAACAACGGAAATTACACCCTTGCCGCCCAAGGACATAAGCGGTACAACCTGGTCATCGTTTCCGCTATAAAGGTCAAGCTTACCGTTTACATAAGACATTGTTTCAACAATCTTGCTGATATCGCCGTTTGCTTCTTTAATAGCGATAATATTCTCGTGATCAGCCAAAGCCTTATATGTTGACGGTGCAATATTTACACCTGTACGACTTGGCACGTTATATAAAATCACAGGCGCTGTGCTTTCATCTGCGATTTTAGTGTACATCTGCACAAGACCTGCCTGTGTTGCCTTGTTGTAGTATGGTGTTACAACCAAAACAGCATCAGCCCCTGCCTCACACGCGTATCTTGTCAAGGAAAGCGCATAGTCAAGGTCATTTGAGCCTGTACCTGCAATAACAGGAACACGCTTGTTTGCACGCTTTACAACCCTTGAAATAACGTCCCTGTGCTCCTCATCAGTCAAGGTGGAAGCCTCACCTGTGGTACCGCAGGCAACAAGGGCATTGATACCCTGTTCAATTTGCCAATCAACTAATCTATCTAATGCCTCGTAATCAATAGAGCCATCCTCATGCATTGGAGTTACCAAGGCTGTTGCAACGCCTTCAAATAATGTCTTTTTCATAATACTTACCGCCCATACATAAAATATAAACAATCTACTTTAGTTAGATAAAGTAAATTTGTTTTTATTATAATAGCATTTTATACGTTTGTCAAGATTTTTTTGCGCATTATATAAGTTTTTGACACTTTTACGATTATTATTGACAAATTCGCGCAAGAGTTGTATAATTTAGCATATATCGGAGGTGATTTTGTGAAAAGAATAGTTACAATACAGGATATATCCTGCTTTGGCAAATGCTCAGTTACTGTGGCATTACCTATTATTTCATCAATAGGCATTGAATGTGCCATTATCCCCACCTCTGTTTTGTCGACCCATACAGGCGGCTTTGAGGGCTTTACCTTCAGGGATTTAAGTGACGATATTCCAAAAATTTCCGACCACTGGAAAAAATATGACATTGGTTTTGACACCATATATACAGGTTACCTTGGCTCTGTTAAGCAAATTGATTATACAATTGACTTTATAAAGGACTTCAAAAAAGAGAGTACCCTTGTTTTTGTTGACCCCGCTATGGCTGACAAGGGGCGTATGTACACGGGCTTTGATATGGATTTTCCATCCCACATGGCACGGCTTTGCGCCATGGCAGACATTATTGTACCAAATGTTACCGAGGCTTCATTTTTAACAAACACCCCCTACACCGAAAGCTATGATGAGGAGCATATAAAAATGCTACTGAAAAGGCTTTGCAAATTGGGGGCAAAAAAGGCCGTAATTACGGGAATTGCCTTTGAAAAAGCGACACAGGGTGCCTATTTTTACGATTCCGACACTGAAGAATACTATTATTACAGGGCTGAAAATATAGAGCGCAATTTCCACGGCACAGGGGACACCTTTGCAAGTGTTTTTGCAGGTGCTATTACCAAGGGCTTTGACTTAAAGCGCGCCCTTGAGATTGCGGTTGATTTCACCGTTGAGTGTATTAAAGCAACCTTACCGAATGCGGAAGAACATAAATACGGTGTAAAATTTGAGGAGTGTATCCCTTCCCTGATTGAAAAAATCAAGTAATAAAGTAATGTGAAAATAAAGAATAAGAGGATGTTAATTATGAAAAAAAGAGTTTTGTGTATTTTGCTTTCAATGGCTTTGGTTGCTCTATGTGTCACCTGTCTTTTGGCCTGCGGTGAGGATGATGACAGCCAGAAGCTGCCGCAGCTTAAAACCCCCGAGGTTACAAGAGACGGTGACAATGCAGTTTGGAAAAAGGTTGAAAATGCCGTTAAGTACGAGCTTGACATCAGCGGCGAAACCTTATATGTGGATTGCGAAACCACATCATACCCATTGAAAAGAGGACAGGTTTTAAAGGTGCGCGCTATTGGTGATGATGTTAATTACTCCTCCAGCGAGTGGAGCGGCGGTGTTTACACCTCTGTTGAGCTGCCAGACGATGAAATATGATTAAAATAAAAAATCACGTTGCGTTTGCAACGTGATTTTTTTACTTATTTAGAAGCGTTTCTATAAGAAATAGATGTAGCAGTTTGTGCAATTTCTCCACTGTGAATGAAATAGCGCTCACCGCCTATCTCGGTATATGCACAGAAGAATATCGCTATATCTATAGCATCTTCTGTAATTCCCGAAATCTTAATGTCAAAGAAATCATATTTAGCTTTTGACAAATCGCAGGAAATGTACTTTTCAAGTGCGAAAACATCCGCGCCCTGTGTTTTGTCCTCTCTATTATCAATAGCTGCTACTACACCGTAGCTTATTGTACCAAGAACAGCCTCATACTCGGCCCTATCCTTGTTGTTAAATGAGAAGCCCTGTACAATGTCACCCTTGCCGTTTGTGGAATAACCAAGGGATACGAACAACGGTGCAAGTTCCTTTACGTCTGCCTTAGCAGTACAGTTTTCGCAAGCCTTATACTTGGTAGCTGCGCTTAACCATTCCTTACCGCTATACTCAATGTTATAATCGCCACCTGCTTGATGGTTTCCATTATAAAATGCGTCGCAAGCGCTGTAGTTGAATACAACCTTGCCGTTGGCTTTTGCATTTAGGATATACTCATTTGTGTCTTGACCTGTTTCGTTATTCTTCTTTAATGGGATTTTTGCAATTAATGCATCCCAAGCCTCCTCTGTTCCGCAATAATAGAATACTGCATTCGGACAGTATGAAAAGAGCTGGTAAGCTGTATTTGCATCAATATTGTCTGCATTAAAGGTTGCCGGTAAATATACCTCCTTCAAGGAGTTTGAGCCTCTAACGTAATAATATTCAGAATTAGAGCTTTTGAAGGTTTTAAAGTTTGCACCAAGTACAAGCTTTTCAAGACTACCTGTACCATCAAACCATGTGAACTGGAATGCTCTTGAATGCACTTCTTCCACAGTGTTTGGTAAAACAACCTCCTTTAGCTTTTTGCACATATAAAAGCATCTATATGGGATAACCTTTATTTGTGAGCCCTCCTCAAAGGTGATTTTTTCCAACTGAGTGTCTTGGAAAATTCCAACATTGTCTTTTTCAATAAATTCTTTAATATCATTAGGCACGAAAAATTCCTTTAGATTTGACATAGTAACTGCGTGAAGTCCCATATAGGAAATAGGTGTGCCCGGCTCAATGTCGGCAATAATCAATTGAGTTTCCTGGAACATTCTATCAATAATTTCAGTTGCTGTTACAGGAAAATAAAAGTACTGAATTGGCGGAACCTTCTTGGCGTTATAACTACCAAATTGGAAGTTTGAATCAAACTTTTCAACACCTGTAATACCGTCTGAAACGAAATCGTCCCTTAGGTTAACTACAACAACGCCCTTTTGTTGTGAGCCACCATAAAACTTCGATACATCTTTGAATTTTGCCTTATTGTTTGTAACACTGATAAGATTAACTGCTCTGTCACTAACTAACTTGTTATCGGTATTAAGATACCAAACGAGAGCATATCCGTCTCCATCGTAAAGATTTACTACAGGATTGGTAACGCTTTCCTCACCAAGTGTAAAGCTTCCGTTAAGTGTTACGGTTGTGTCTGTGTTAATCGCTGTTGCATTTATAGAAATGGCGAAAAGGCACGTCATAACTATAATAACAAGCACAGATAAAATAAGCTTCTTTTTCATTCTTGTCAACCTCTTTCAAATATTTTTGCATCATAATTATAGCACACATATTATAGCAAATCAAGAAATGTTTTTTATTTTCTCCAATTTTTGTTGACTCGTATAAAAATCCTGCTTTAAATATATGAAAAATCACGTTGCAAAATCGCAACGTGATTTTTTGTTTGTTTTATAGTTTAGTTGAATAAAACAGAGGTTACGGTTTCTGCGATTTCTCCATTATGGATGAAATAACGGTTGCCGTTTATCTCAGTATATGCACAGAAGAAGAGCGCGATATCAGCCTTATCCTCTGTAACGCCTGTAATCTTTATATCAAAGAAATCATATTTAGCGTTTGACAAATCGCAGGAAATGTACTTTTCAAGTGCGAAAACATCCGCGCCCTGTGTTTTGTCCTCTCTATTATCAACAGCTGCTACTACACCGTAGCTTATTGTACCAAGAACAGCCTCATACTCAGCCCTATCCTTGTTGTTAAATGAGAAGCCCTGTACAATGCCGCCCTTACCGTTTGTAGAATAGCCAAGGGATACGAACAATGGAGCAAGTTCCTTTACATCAGCCTTAGCTATGCAGTTTGCACAAGCCTTATACTTAGTAGCTGCGCTTAACCATTCCTTACCGCTATACTCAATAGTATAATTATCACTTGTTTCGTGGTTACCGTCATAAAATGCTTCACAAGCGCTGTAACCATACACAATTACACTCTTGGTAATACTGTCTGCATAATTTGTATAGTCCTTGCTTGGGTCAAATGCTTCAATATTAGCATTACCAATATTTTTATTAGCATTAGTTGCCTTAAATATTTCCTGTATTCCAACAGTTGTATCGTAATCAGCAGTAATGAAATATACTGTCTTTGCACTTGAACTGTTGAAAATGTTCTGATACTCATTTGCTGTTGCTGCAAGAGAGCTTGCAATGGTAGCCGGCAAATAAACATACTTTAGCTTATTTGAGCCCATAAAGGTTTCATAGTCTCTGTTTACTCGAATATATGATGTAAAGTTAGCGCTGAATCTAACTGTTTCAAGTGAAGAGCAGTTACAAAATGCCTGCTTACCAACCGCAGTCACGCTGTTTGGCATAACAACCTCTGTCAAGGCTGCACAGTTGGTAAAGCAAAAGTTTGGAATTGATGTTGTACCCTCAGGAATTGCAACCTCACGTAAGCTTGAGCAATCTGCAAAGCCTGAAAGATTTCCTTGTACTATGTCAACAGGGAGCAAGCCCATATTATGAATGTACTGGAGCTTTGAACAGCTTGAAAACAGGTTCTGACCTGAAATGCTTGTTATGTATGTAACCTCTTTTTCCAAGCCTGTTGCTTCATCAGTTACTGTATGTGTCGGGAAATACACCTCAACTAAATTTGAGCTTCCCTCAAACTTAGCTTTTGCTGTTAAATTTGCAACATATGTTGGAACCTCAAATCTGATAAGCTGCTTACAACTACCACGACCCCAAGAGGAACTGTTGGCCGCATAGCCTGCGAAAGCAGATGGGTCAGCCGCTGCAATTGCACTGTTGAGCTTTGGTAGCTGATCATATACATCATTATGTGTGCTCTGTACATAGTAGTATGCAGGGAATACATAGTATGTAGGGGTTTCTGCAAGGTCGCTCAGAACAACAACGCTTTCAGAGTCCTTTTCCCCGTAGGAGTTGCCGTCAAATGCATCTAAATGTGACACATACGCTTCCCTGTCTGCGTGGATTTCTTCCAAGGTTGGCAAGGTATCAAGCTTAATAATTTTGTTCTCTGCTGAAACTGAGATAGCAAAGAGGCAAGCAAGAACCGCCACAATGGAAGTGATTAATAAAATTTTCTTTTTCATAAAAATCTCCTTCCGTTTGTGCAAATTGGCTAAATTTGCACAAATAAATATTTATGCATTATAAGTTTATCACAAAAAACTTCTGTTGTCAATACAAATTTCTTGCTTTAGTTTTTGTTATATGTTAAAATAAAATCAGAACCTCAGAAAGGAGCATTTTTATGATAATCGGCGGATTTCAAAAAATGACAATGCTTGATTACCCGGGCAAAATTGCCTGTACTATATTTACATATGGCTGCAACTTCAAATGCCCGTTTTGCCACAATAGACGGCTGGTTTTAGAGGAGGCAACCCCCTTTACCGAGGAAGAAATTCTTTCCTATTTAAATAAAAGGCGTGGGGTTTTGGACGGCGTTTGCATAAGCGGCGGTGAGCCTATGCTGCAAGGCGACCTTTTTGATTTTATTAAAAAGGTAAAGGATTTGGGGCTTCTTGTTAAATTGGACACTAACGGCTATTTCCCCGAGAAGCTAAAGCATGCCATAGATAACGGCCTTGTCGATTATGTGGCTATGGACATTAAAAACTGCCGCGAAAAATACGGATTAACCGCCGGAAATGACAAAATAGACATCTCAAATATTGAAAAAAGCGTTGAAATTTTAAAACAAGGCAGGGTTGATTACGAATTCAGGACAACCGTCACAAAGGAGCTTCACACCCCTGCGGATTTTGTGAAAATAGGCGAGTGGCTTTGTGGCGCAAAAAGGTACTATATACAGAATTTTGTAGATAGCGGTAACCTTATAGAAAACACCTCCTCTCCCCTTGATTTACAAGGGCTTAACGCACTTTTAAACGCCGTTTTGCCATATGTTGAAAGCTCCTCTTTAAGAGGGGTTTAACACAACATTTAGTGCTGATTTTGAAAATTTAACACAATATCTTGTATTTTCCTATTGACAAACCATTTGGAAAGTGGTAGAATAGTTTTGCGACTGAATTATCATTTTAAAAAGGTTTGAAAAGGAGAAAATTATGTATAACGTTATTAAGCGTGACGGCAAAAGCGTAAGCCTTGATCTATCTAAGATCAGCAGGGCGATTATACAAGCATTTGAGGCTTGTGAAAAAAACTATCACCAGGATGTTATTGACTTTTTGGTGCTTAAGGTTACATCCGAATTTACTCCAAAGGTAGAGGACAACTCAATTACAGTTGAAAATATTCAGGACTGTGTTGAATCCGTTCTTATCAAGGCAGGATATGATGACGTTGCTAAGGCATATATTCTTTACCGTAAGCAGCGTGAAAAGCTTCGTAACCTTGGTTCAACCATCCTTGACTATAAGGAAATTGTTGATAACTATTTAAAGATTAATGACTGGCGTGTTAAGGAAAACTCCACTGTTACTTATTCTGTTGGCGGTCTTATTCTTTCCAACTCAGGTGCTATTACAGCTAACTACTGGCTTAGTGAGGTTTATGATGAGGAAATTGCAAACGCGCACAGAAACGCTGATATCCACATCCATGACCTTTCCATGCTTACAGGCTACTGTGCAGGCTGGTCACTTAAGCAGTTAATTCAAGAGGGCTTGGGCGGTGTTACAGGTAAGATTACCTCAGCTCCTGCATCTCACCTCTCAACACTTTGCAACCAGATGGTTAACTTCCTTGGTATTATGCAAAATGAATGGGCAGGCGCGCAGGCGTTCAGCTCCTTTGACACATATCTTGCACCTTTTGTAAAGATTGATAACCTTTCATATAAAGAGGTTAAGCAGTGCATTCAATCCTTCATTTACGGTGTTAATACTCCTTCACGTTGGGGTACACAGGCTCCATTCTCAAATATTACCCTTGACTGGACAGTACCTGCTGACTTAGCTGAGCTTAACTG